>NZ_DATHFV010000144.1:0-34514 GCF_035317925.1 Sphingomonas sp. | reverse complement strand
CCGCCATATTGGTCGATCGCCTCGCCGAAGGTCAGTTCGCCCGGCCCCGAATAGCCCGCCTCGCGCCGGCGATAATAACCGGTGACGTTGCCGCTCGCCGCCTTGGTCAGTTCGTCGAGCGAGGCCGCGGCTTCGAGTACGAAGGCGTTGGAACCGCCCTGATCGGTCGCGGTGACCTGCGTGAAATCATAGCCGCCGGTCGACGAGAAGTTCGTGCCTTCGCCTTGCCCCTGCGAATGCGCGAACTCGCCCCGCACGAAGGTGCCCGGCTTGTAGCGCAGCAGCAGATCGGTGCCGTACAAAGTCTGGCGCGACTGATCCTCGCCCTGGCGATAACCCGTGACGCCGACGCGGACATGATCGCCGACCCATTGCTGCGCGCGGCCGCCGTAGGTGAGCGCGCTCGGCTTGGTCAGGCCGGGCGTATATTCATAGGTCGTGACCAGCCACACCGGATTGCCCGCCAGGCTGCTCTCGTGGACAAACATCGACGCGTCGGCGACGATCGGCAGCGGCTCGCGCAGCAGGATGCGGCCCTGGATATAGTTTACGTCATAATCGCGCGATGCGATCAATTCCTGACGCTGGAGCACAATCCCGGAATCGCGGTCGCGCACTTCCATGAAGACGCGCTCGGAGCCTTCCGAGACATCCTGGTTGCGCAGATAATAAACCGAGCCCCCGGTCGAGGCGAATTCCTCGCGGCTGTCGATCGTGCCGGGATCGGCGGCGAAGGCACTGATCTCGCTCTTGTGATCGCCCGCGGCTTCACCGCCGCCATGCCATTTCACACCCGCGCCATAGAGCGCGCGATTATATTGGATCAGGTCGGTGCCGGTCAGCTGCGTGTGGAAATTGCCCCACATCGCCTCGGTATTCTTGTCCTCGGCGCGCAGGTAGAAACGGCCATAGGTCGGCGCGTCCTGGATCAATGTCGAATCGTCGCCATAGGTCGGATAATGAAGCTCGGGATCGAGCCGGCGCAGGAAGGCGCGGCTGTCCTTCTTCAGGAAATCGCTGAACAGGTCGTTGAACGGATGCTCGCCCGTGTCGGCGGCGGCGGTGACGTGCCACTGATGCGCGAGCTGCCCCTTCCAGTAGAAGGCGAAGCGGCCGTCGATGAAATTCTTGCGCGCATCGGCATTGTCGATCCCTTCCAGATCGATCGTCGCCTGATTCATGCTGCGATGACCGGCGGTGATGTCGCCGATCGCCACCAGGAAGTTGTCGTCCCACGGCACGTTCAAGGCGCGGGTGAAGCTCTTGGCCGGGCCGTTCACGGGCGCGACCTTGACCGTCACATCCTTGGTTTTCTGCGGCACGATCTGCTGGACGACGAAGCGGCCGCCCTTGTCGACCGGCGCGGCAACGCCGAACGCCTCGACCGCCGATCCGATGCCGACGTCGCCGCTGATCGTGACCTCGGCGCCCTCGACCGGGATATTGCCCTTGGTGCGCTGATTGTCGAACAAGGGCCCGTCGCGGCGGTCGTCCCGCACTGGCGGTCCGGCAACGATCGCGAATTCCTGCGGCGCGGTCTCGTCAAAATGGCCGGTGGCGTCATAGACGCGCAGCACGATCCGCAGCGCCTGCGGCCGCATCCCTGCCTTCCACATTGCCGGCCGGCCGAGCGTGACCGGCATCGTCGCGATCGGCTTGCCCTCGGTCGAGACGTTCGCCGGGAACAGCCGCAGTTCGGCGCGCGTGATGTAGAAACCGTAATTGGCGAAGCTGTAGAACGTGACGGTGTCGCCCGGCGCGGCGGCGGGCGCGTCGGGCACGAGGCTCAGCACCGGCTGCGCGCGCAAGGTCGTCACTTGCACCTGGACGTCGGCATCGGCGAGCGCTTTGTCGGTTGCGCGCTGGGCATCGCCCTCCACCGGCCAGGTGCCTGCCGGCGTCTGACCGTCGATCGTGACGCGGAACGGATCGTACGCCCCGCCCTGTTCCAGATTGGGCGTGATCGGGGTGGGTTCGGTGGCGCTGTCCGCGGGCCGGCGCTGGCATGTCTTCGGCCCGCACGGATCCGCCTTTTCCGCGGCATGGGCGGCGGCAAGCGCGAGCGGCGACAGGCCAAGCGCGAGGGTCAGGAGCCGGCGGTTCACCAGCTTTCCTCCGCCTCGATGATCAGGCGGCAGCGGCGCGCTTTCTCGCCCCACTTATGCTCGATCAGCGCGCGCAACCTGGCGACGCGGGCATGGACCAGCTTGGGATCCTCACCGCGCGGGATGTAGCTGATCCGCAGCACCGACGGCTGGCCTTCGAGCGTCGCGATCAGCCCGTCGACCTTGGCCAGATAATCGGGCGCGATCTCCTCGCCCTTGAACACGGCATCCTGCACGTCGAGGCGGACCACCCGCAGCAGCGAAGCACCGAAGTTCAGCTTCACGAACTTGCCGCGCGTCAGGCGAACCGTTTCCGGATTCTCGGTGGTCAGGCGGTAGCCGGTCGGCAGCGTGCGCGGATCGAGCTTGAGGATGAAGTTCGATCCCCGCTCGGCATTGGCGATCATCGGACAGGTGATGTGGTAGCGGCCATCCTTGTCGGTGGTGATCAGGTCGCCCGCGACGGTGACGACGCGCGCGCCGGGCAGGCCAGGCTCACCTTCGTCTTCGACGCCGTTGCCGTTCTTGTCGTCGAACACCTTGCCGAGGATGTCGGTGCAGTCGAAATCGGCGTCGGGGATAATCTGCACGATCGCGTCAGCGATGTTCGACACAATCGTGTTGCTGCCATTGTTGACCGCCCACGCCTGATTGACATGCTCGCCGTCGCCGACGCCCGCGCCAACCGTCAGCATCAAATCATACGTCTTGGTCTCGCCCGCCGCGAAGTTGACCGGGGGGAAGGTCAGCTGTCGCCCATTCTCGATCGGCGTCACCGGTACGCCGTTCAAACGCGCGGTGCCGGTGCGGTAGCGGAAACCCGCCGGCACCTGATCCACGATCGCGATGTTCGGGATCGCGGCGGTCAGCACATCTTTGGCGGTGATCGTGTAGGGCACCAGCCCGCCGCGCGTGACGTCGCGCAGCGGCGTCGTCTTGGTCACCACGATCGATCCCTTGAGGATGGGGTCGAGCGGCAGGTGATTGTTGACCACATTGGCCGAGAGGCCCGCGGTCAGCACGAAGCTCAGGAAATAAGCGGTCGAATTCTGGCTGACCGTGCAGCTCGTCACCGCTTCGGACGGCGGCGCGCTGTCATAGGTGGAGATGAGCAAGGGATCGGGCGTCGGGCCGACCGTGTAGGGGCCGGTGCAGGGCGGGATCCGCGTCGACGGCGTGATCGCATTATAGGATCCGCCGGCCGGCGGCGAATAGGTGATCGTGTAGGTGCCGTTGGGCGCCCCGGCGAGCAACAGGAACTGATAGAAGCCGTTGGCGCCGACCGTCTGCCGCGCGTTGATCGTGCCACCCAGCAATTGCGTCGCCGGATCGAAACCGGCCGGGCCGGCGATGGTGACGGTCGCACCCGGCACGACCTGGCGCGTGACCGAATCATAGACCACACCCGACGGATCGAGCGGCAGCGACTGCTGTTGGACATTGGCGCCGGGTAGCAGGGTGATCTCGCGGATCTGGCCGCTGGTGAAATCCGCGCCGCCGGGATTGCCCTGCGACGTCACGCCGTCCGTTGCGGGCAGGCCGGATTCGTTCGGCCGCGCGCTGCCGAACGCCGCCTGGCTGGTCGGCTCGCGGAACAGCAGCGAATAGCCCGAACCCGGCGGCAGGCTGCCAAATTGATATTGGCCGGTGGCGTCGGTGGTGGTCGTCGCAACGAGTACGCCGCCGTTGAACAGCTGGACGGTCCAGTTCGGCTGGCCGATCTCGTTGGGATCGCGCACGCCGTCATGGTCGGCGTCGAACCAGACGCTGCCCGAAAGCTCCGCACCCGGCCCATGTTCGCCGAACAGATAGCCGGTCGCATCCTGCGCGACACCGAGCGTGATGCCCGAAATCGTGTCGCCGGGGCTGGGCAGCGCACTGCCGCCGGCGCTGCCGGGCGTGTCGCCGCTATCCTGATAGGCGGCGGGTTGCGTCTCGATCAGGCTGTAGCTGCCGCCCGCTACATTGCCGAAGTTGAACGCGCCGTCGCGGCCCGTCACGGCGGTGCGCGACACGCTCTGGCCATTGCCGTCGGTGCCGGTCAGCGTAACCGTCACGCCCGCGATCGGCGGCTCGCCCGCGTCGCGGCGATTGTTGAAGTTGGCGTCATCATAGACGACGCCGCTGACCGAGCCTTCGCGCTCGCCGAAATTGACCTTGGGCGGAACGCCGGTGCCGACCGTTACCGTGCCGCGATTATTGCCATTTTCGGCAGCGTCGCCGTAGCCGCCGGGCTGGGTCTCGGCGACGACATAGTCGCCCGTGCCCGGCACGGGGAAGCTGTAGCCGCCATCGCTATCGGTGGTGGTCGTGTTGAGCACCGTGCCGTCGGGCGTCTTCAGCGTCAGCGTGACACCGGGAATGCCGGGTTCGCCTGAATCCTGCTTGCCGTTCAGATTGGTGTCGACATAGACGACACCACCGATCGCGGTGGTGACCTCGCCAAAGGCATAGTTGATCGCATCGACGCCGCCCGGCAGCGCGATCGGGCCGATCACATCGTTGCCGACCGTGCCGCCGGCGCTGCCCGCGCTATCCTTGCCATCGCCATAATTGGCGGGCTGGGTTTCGGTGAGGGTGTAGCTGCCGCCGAGCAGATCGCCGAAGCTGAAGCTGCCGTCTGGACCGGTCGTCGCGACCAGATTTGCGCCGCCGGTCAGCTTGACCGTCACGCCCTCTATCGGCTGCTCGCCTGCCTGGAAGATTCCGTCGTTATTGGCGTCGACGAAGACATGGCCGGCGATGGTCGAAACCGTATCGCCAAACTCGACCGTCTGGGTGGCGCCGCTGGTCAGGTTGACCGAAACCGAATCCGCCGTGGACGATCCGTAGCCGCCGGGCTGTGTTTCGGTCACGGTATAGCTGCCCGCCGCCAGGCCGATAAAGTGGAAGGCACCGGTCGCGTCGGTAGTGGTGGTCGCGATGACGGTTGCGCCCTGCCTCAGCGTGACGGTCACGCCGGGGATGCCGGGTTCGGTGCCGCCGCTGTCGATGCCGTCGCGCTGCGGATCCTTGTAGACGCGACCGTTCAGCGAAACGCCGATCTCACCGAAATCATAGGCGGTGCCGGCCACGCCCGCGCCGAGCGCGATCGCCGCGATCGTGTTGGTCGCGGCGGTCGAACCGAACGTCGCGTTGTCGACCGTGCCTGCTGGCGTGCCGGCGCTCTCCTTGCCGTCGGCATAATCGGACGGCTGGCCTTCAACCAATGTGTAGGAACCGGCCGGCAGATCGGTGAAGCTGTACGTGCCGTCGGCGGCGGTGGTGGCGGCGCAAGTCAGCGCCGGGGTCAGCGCCGCGCGCTGGGTGCAGATGTTCGCGCCGCCGCTGGTCGTGCCCGACAAGGTGACGATCACGCCGGGGATGCCGGGTTCGCCCGCTTGCTTGATCCCGTCATTATTGCTGTCGACATAGGCCGTGCCGGATAGTGTCGAGGCGAGTTCGCCGAAGCGGTAATTGCTGCCGAGCTCGCCCGTCGCGAGCACGATACCGCTGATCACGTCGTTGCCGGCGGTACCGCGCGTCACGCCCGAAACCGTGCCGGCGCCGTCCTGGCCGTCGCCATAGGCGTTGAGCGGCGTCGTCGCCTGCGACTGTTCGGTCAGCGTGTAGCCGGTCGGGTTCGATCCCGGCACATTGGGGATGATGAAATTGCCGGCCGCATCGGACGTCGCGGTGCAGGTGATCAGCGTGCAGACATTCTGGCTGGTGCTGGTCGTACCCGACAAGGTCACCGTCACGCCGGCGATGCCGGTCTCGCCCGCGTCGCGCGTGCCGTTATTGTTGCGGTCGACATAGACGAAGCCGGCAAAGCCCTGGCCGGTCTCGCCGAAATTATAGCTGGCGCCGTTGCCGCCAGCGCCGATCGTGATCGCGGTGATGCTGGTCACGCCTGCCCCCACTGACGGCGTGTTGGCGGTGATGACCGCACCGGCGGTGCCGCCGAGGTTGCCGACATAGGCACCGGTATGGGTAAAGCCCGCCGGTGGCGTTTCGGTCAGCACATAGGTGCCGGCCTGCAGCACATGGCAGGCCGTGACCGCGTTCCCGGCGTCGGGAAAGCTGAACGCGCCGGTCGCGTTGGTCGTGATCTGACAGGACGTGATCGCATTGCCGAAAGAGTCGGTACCGCTCAGCGTGATCACCGCGCCGGCGATGCCGCTGGTTTCGCCGCCGTCGCGCGTCGCGTTGCTGTTGGCGTCGAGATAGACCGCGCCCGACAAGGTCGCGCTGAGCAGTTCGCCGAAATCGCGATTGGTGAGCGTCTGGCCGGCCGTGACCGCGCCGACCACGATCGTCTCCGGCACCGCGCGTCCGCCCGATCCGGAAACGACGCTGCCGACGCCGTTGCGGTCGAGGCCGTCGGCATAGCCGGTCGGCTGGACTTCCTCGGTGACGGTATAGCCGCTGGTCGAGGGCGCGAGGTTGGTGAAGCTGTAATGGCCGCCCGTATCGACCGCGGTGGTCAGGTTGACGGCGTTGCCGTTGGTGTCGGTGCCGGTCAGGCGCAGCTGGGTGGCGGTGGCGCCGAAGGCCGAGAGCGGGATGCCCGGCTCGCCGCCGTCCTGCGCGCCATTATTGTTGGTGTCGGCATAGATGGTGCCGGAGATCGTCGCTGAGGCGAGTTCCTGGAACAGATAGCCGGTCGCGGCGGTGCTGGCGGGCAGAATGATGGTGGCGATCGTGTTGTGCGCGGCGGTCGAATCGTGCGCGCTGTTGTCGACCGTACCACCGGCCGTGCCGGGGGCTTCATTGCCGTCGATCAGGCTGCCGGGCTGGGTTTCGACCAGCGAATAGGTGCCGGGCGGCAGCTTGGTGAAGCTGAAATTGCCCGACGCATCGGTCGCCTGCGTGATCGGCCCGATCGTATTGCCATAGCTGTCGGTGCCTGACAGCGTAATATTCGTGCCGCCGGCATATCCCTCGCCCGCGGTGAAGGCGTTGTTGCCGTCATTGTCGACATAGACCGTGCCCGCGATCGACGATCCGGTGAGCGTGACATCGACCGTGCCGCTATTGTTGGTCGGGACGCTGTCGCCGCTGATCGGCGATCCGCTGACGATGCCGGGCGAGATCGTGACCGTGTTGGTCACGACGCCCAGCGCAGGCGCATAGGGATAGGCCGCCTTCGCCTTGAACGTCATCTGCATCATCGACGACGTCTCGTCGCCGGGGAAGCTGCCGTTGAGGACGCAGGTGACGGTGGTCGTGCCGGTGCAGGTGAAACTGGAGACCGACGCCGTACTACCGCCGACCGGCGTCGGCGCGGTGAAGGTGCCGGTGATCGATGTCAGCCCGGTGGGCAGCGTATCGACCAGCCGCAGCTGGGTGGTCGGCGACGGCCCCTTGTTGGCGAAGGTCAACGTATAGGTGATCGGCTGATTGATCGTCGCGCTGGCCAGGTCGGCCGACTTGGTTGCCTCCAGGTCGGTCGCCGGCAGCATCGTCGTCGTCTGCGTGGCCTTGTTGTTGCCGAGCGAGGCTTCGGCCGCGGCGGTGACGATGTCGGGCTGCTCGGTGGCGATGATGTAGGCCTGGTTCTTGAAGGTCGTGCTGCCGGTCAGCGGCGTCGCCGTGACCGCCTTGAACTTGACACGGAAGATGGTCGACTGACCCGAGGCCAGCGTGTTGGTGGCGGCCGTGCCCGACAGCACGCATTCCAGCGCGCCCGCACCCAGATCGGTGCAACCCGCGCTCGGCGGCACGAACGATCCGACCTGGACGATCGAGAAGCCGTCATAGGTGAGCGTGAAGCCCGCGGGCACCGTCAGGAAGCTGTGCTCGACCCGCACGTTGGACGCCTGCGACGGGCCGTTATTGGTGATCTTCAGATCGTAGGTCAGATCCTGCGTGGTCGGGATCGGATCATAAGTGATGCCGCCGCCCGCCGGGGGCTCGTTGTCGGTGATCTGCAGATCGAATTTGGGGCCGTCGATCGTGACCGTCGCCGATGACGTATTGTCGCTCGTATCGGGATCGTAGGAATCGCTCGAGATCGTGGCGGTGGTCGTGTCGCTCGCCGTCGGCGGGAAGACTGTCTGGCCTCCGAACGGATAGAGCGGCAACATCGCCTCGATCGTCTGATAGCTGGCCGCGGCGGCCATCGTCGGGATCAGGCAGTCGATCGTGATGAAGGTGGCGTCGGACGTCGGCGTGCAGGACGTGCCGGCCACGGCGGCTCCGCCCGCGTCGACCACCTTGGCGCTGGTCAGGCTGAAGCGATTGACTGGGAATTTGTTGATGACGTGGACGTTGGCCGCGTCGTTGGGACCGGCATTGTGCATCGCCAGCGTATAGGTTTCGGTCACGCCGACCTTGCCCGCAGGCGGGTTGACCGAGGCGGTCACGGCCAGGTTCGAAACCGGATCGATCTTGTAGCTCGCCGACGAACTGTTGTTCGCCGAATTGGGATCGAAGATCGCCCCGGGCGATAGCGTCGCCGTGTTGGTGAAGGTCGGCGTCGCGGTATCGTTGCTGTCGAGCGGACGGCTGAGTTTGAAGATCAGCGTTTCGGTCGTGTTGGGCGCCAGCGACGGGATCGTCCATACGACCTTGCCGTCGGATCCATAGGTCGGCGTCTCGCTCGGCGTGCCGCCCGCGCTCGACGTCAGTGATACCTGCTGGAAGACGGCGCCGATCATGAAGCCGGACGCCGCCAGGTTGTCGGTCACGACCACGCCGGTCGAGGTCACCGCCGCATCGTTGTTGGTGACGACCAGCTTCACATAGAGGTCGTTGTCGGTGCCGAGCAACTCAAGGCCGCTGGTCGAATAGCTGGTGTTGTCCTTGCTGACCGTCTTGGCGATCGAAAGGTCCGCGCTGCTCGTGCTCGTCGAGATTTGGGCGGTGGTGCAGATTGCGGCACCGGTCGAGGCCACCGTGGTCAGATCCGCCTGCACCGCGCCTTGCTTGGAGCAGGCCTGATTTTGCAGATTGCCGGTGGTCGGGCCGCTGATCGAACGCAACGTGACCGACACCGTGCCATTAACCGCGATCACGCTTGTATTGGTGCTGGTGCAGGTCGCCAGCGTGTTCGAATTGCGCACGCACGAGAAGGTTGTGCCGCTGCTCGTGGCGAGCAGGTTCGCCTGGATATCGAACGTCTCGTCGCCCAGCAACGTATCGGTGATGACGATCGGCAGTGTCGGGTTGAAGGTCAGCTTCGACGGACCCAGATTCTTGATCGTGATCGCGCTCTGGATCGACGAGCTTGGCGCCACCGGATCGTTGGACAAAGGCGTGCCCGACAATTTGGTCTTGCTGATCGTCAGCACCGCATCCGGATTGATCACCGAATAGGTCACCGACGAGGTATTGTTGGTGCTGGTGCCATCGGTCAGCGTCGACAGCGGATCGAGCGCCACCGTCGCGATGTTCGTATCCGACGCGGTGACGCTCACGCCCTTGACCGGGACGTTGAACGTGGTTGTGACGCCACTGGCGACGCTGGGCGGCTTGCAGACGACGGTCTGGCCGGTGATCGTGCAATTGGCCGGCGGGGTGCCCGGATTGGCGAACGCCAAAGTCGCCGGCAACACGTCGGTGATGGTCGGGTTGGTTGCGGTCGACGGGCCGTTATTGCGGATGCGCAGCGTGACGTTGGTCGACGAACCGTCGAGGATGATCGTCGACGCCATCGTCTTGATCGCCTGCAAATCCGCGCCGGGCGAGATGCTGACCGTGGCCACCGCGGGCGTGTTGTTGGTCGTGTCCGGATCGGCGATTGTCGGCGAATTGACTGCGACCGTCGCCGCGTTGGAGATCGTGCCGCTCGCCGCCTGGATCGTGCCCTGCAGGGTAATCGTGCCGTAGGCTGCGTTGGACTTGGCCACGCCGGTATAGACGCAGGTGACAACGATGCCCGCCTGGGTGCAATCATAATTGGCGATGTTCGACAGCGTCGTCGACAGCGTGAAGTCGCTCGCCGGCGGCAGCGTGTCGGTGACGGTGATCGCGGCGGTGGAGAAGGCGCTGTTGTTGCGCGGCGTCAGCTGCCACTTCACGACCGAGCCCGCGGGCAGCGGCGTCGAGATGACCGCGTTGCTGCCGTTGAGCGCCTGCTGCGTCAGGCTGAGATCGACGCCGTCGAACACCGCCGGGGTTATCGTCAGCGTATCATTAGCCGAATTGGGATCCACGTTGGTCGGGCTGGTGAGATCGGCGTCGGTATCAACCGCGCCGGTGGTCTGTGCGCTCGCTTTGTAGGTAATGATCCGGACCGCGCCGTCGGCGAGCGGCGCCAGGTTGCAGGTGATCGTCTGGGGCGTGCCGGTCGAGGTGCAGCCCGACGCGAGCGATGCGGGATCGACCGTGAACAGCGGTGAGGCATGAACGGTCAGAACCGCGTCGTTGACCGCGCCCGAGCCATTGTTGGTGACCGTGATCGAGAAGGTCACGACTCCGGTCGTACCAACCGAAAGCGGCGTGAACGAATAATCGGTGACCTGGAGATCGGCCGCCATCAAGGCGGCGGGCACGGCGAGCCACGCGGCGAAAAGCAGCCGCATCAGCCAACGCAAACGAACGCGCCCCCGCCCCACAGTTTGGAGTCCCCCGAACGCCAACCCCCCGGCTGGCTATGGGAACTGCCTAGGCGCCCCTAGGGGTTTTTATCAATGCGTTCATTGTAAATGACTGTTAATCCTGAGGGGAATACCCTGACTTTTCGTGGTATTTACCCTGACTGCGGGCTTATGTGCCCAACCGGCCACACTCCGCTCCCGTAACGATCTCGCTTCGATCGACTGTTCGGCTTAATGTCTTGATGCGCAACGATAGCCGGCCAGGCGATTTCCCTGTGCCGCGCAATAGGATATCCATGGGTCATGCGAACCGCGCCGAAGCTCCGCCCGATCCTGACATTCGCCGCGTGCCTTGCCCTGACCGCCTGCGCGAGCACCTCGCACGTCACCGCCTTTCAGGAAGCACCGATCCCGCCCGCGCCGCGCACGCTCGCGCTGAGCCTGGATCAGGGTGAGAAACTGCCGTTCGGCCTTTCATTCGACAGTGTCGCCGCAGCGGCGGCCCATGCCGGCTTCACGATGCAGGACGACAATCCGCGCTATCGGCTCGCGCTCACCGCTGCCGCCGGATCGTCGGACGCGGGCAGCTATCTTCCCGGTGAGCGCCCCAGCTGGGTCGCACGGCCCGACCGCAGCTGGCGCACCCGTTTTGCGAAGGGCCGTGTGTTGCGCGTCACCGCGGTGCTGGTCGACGCCGGCGCAAATCGCGAGGTCTGGCGCGGCACCGGCACGCTGCGCACGGCCGACCCCAGGGCAGCGGCACCCGAGCTAGTCCAACAGGTACTCGCCAAGCTCCCGAAAAGCTGAGCCTAGCCCTCGATCGCGATCGGCAGACGCAGGCTGAAAGCCGTGCCCTCGCCAAGCACGCTTTCTACCTCGATCGCACCACCATGGCGCTGGACGACCGTGCGGACGAAGGCGAGGCCAAGGCCCGCACCCGATCCCTCGGCGCCGCGCGAGCGATGGAAGGGGCGGAAGATCGCATCGAGATCCTCGGGCGCGATGCCATGGCCCTGATCGGCGATCCGGCACAGCAACATTTCCGGGCCTGCCCGCGTTGCCGCCTCCCGCTCCAGCGTGCAGCGCACAATCGTGCCGCTGTCGCTATATTTGATCGCGTTGCCGATCAGATTGCACAGCATCCGCGACAGAAGCGACCGGTCGCCCAGCACGAGAAACTCTTCCTCGTCCGCCGGCGTCTCGACGCGGATCTTCTTGGCCTGGGCGAGCGCCCATTGATCGTCGGCTGCCTCGACCAGGATCGAGGCGAAATCGAGCAATTCCTCGGCATGCTGGCCGGATTCGGCGCGGGCATAATGGACGAAATCGTCAGCCAGCTTGAGCGTGCGCCGCGCATAACCGGCGATGCGCGCGCGCAGCGACTTCTCGTCCTCGCCCTTGCGATCGAGCAAAGCGAGGATCGACGCCTGCGGCGAGCGCATGTCGTGGGTCAGCAACTGGAGCGCATCTTCGCGTTGGCGCGTGGCGAGACGGATTTCGGTGATGTCGGTCAACCGCGCGATCGATCCGGCACGATTGCCGAGCGCGTCGTTCAGCGGAACCACCGTCAGCACGAAGATGCGTCCGTCCGCGGCCGCGATCTCGCGCGCGCCGTCGCCAGGATCCTGCCCGGCAAGATCGGGCGCGAGCCGGCCGAGCAACGCGGCCAGCGGCAGGCCGCCGCTGGGTCCGAACAGCGCATCGGCGGCACGGTTGGCGACCAGCACCTCGCTTTCCTCATCGGTCACCAGGGTTGCGTCGGGCAGCGCCTGCAGGCTGTCCGCGAAGAAGCGCCGGAGATCGCGCACGCGGCCGATGGCGAGGTGGAGTAAGGTCGTCTGGCGCGCGATCGCCTCGTTGAACCGGCCGGTGCGCTGGGCAGCGGCGCCCATCGGCAAGGCATCGGCCTCGCCGCGCAGCTGGGTCAGTTCCTCGACCATATAGGCGTTGGCCGCCTCCAGCCGGCGCCACGCCCACAAGGGATAGACGATCATAAGTCCGGCAAGCGCGGCGGTCGGCGGGAGCCAGATATCGGCCCACAGGAGCAGCCCCCCGCTCACGGCCACCACCAAAGCCATCAGGGCGAGGCCGAGCACGACATTGACGCGCGGCGGCATCAGCAGGAGCGCGGCGAGCAACAGGCACAGCGGCACCAAGGCCGCCACCAGCACCGTCTCCGGCTGGAGCTCGTGGATCGCGCGATTGTCGATCAGCGCGTCGACCAGATTGGCCAGGATCTCGACCCCCGGCATCGCGCCGCTCGGCACAGGATATTGGTCGCCCGATCCGCTCGCGGTGCTGCCGACCAGCACGACCTTGCCGCGCAGCAGTTCGGGCGGCACCTCGCCGCGCAGCACCGCACCGAACGAGACGGTGCGGTGGAAGCCAGCCGACCCCGAAAAGGGGATCAGTATGGGCTGCGAGAAGCCGAACCGGTCGGCCGGCAAGGGCATATGCGTGCTTTGCTGGAAGGCCGGCGACGGCCGCCCGGTCAGGATCCGGTGAATCTGCTCGGCAAAATCGGGCCAATGCGCGCGCGCGTCGCCCGCCAGCAGGCTCGCCCGCCGGACGATTCCGTCCTGGTCGGGGGTAAGATCGGCATGGCCGACCGCGCGCACTTTTTGCGCGATCGGCGGCACCGGCGGCTGGAGATCGAACGGCGTGCCATCGACGCCGGGGACCGTGAACGTGACCGGCAACACGACATTACCGGCCCGGCCGATCGCGTCCGCGAGCGCGGTGTCGGCCGCGCTCGGCTCGACGAACAGCACGTCATAGCCGATCGCGGCGGGTCGGGCGACGGCAAGCCGGTCGAGCAATTGCGTATGGACCTCGCGCGGCCATGGCCAACGGCCGATCGTGCCGAGGCTGGACTCGTCGATCGCGACGATCACCACGTCCGACGGCAAGGTCGGCCGCAATTTCATCAGCGCATCATAAGCGAGGTTGTCCGGCCGTTCGGTCAGCCGATAGGAAACCAGCAGGCACAAGGTGAAGACCGCCAGCCCCGCGACCAGCAGCCACTCAAGAAGCAGGCGGCTTCGCACGTTTCTTCGCAGGCTTTGCCTCGCCGGCCACCGTCAAGGTCTGCAGGGTCGACCAGTTGCTATAGCTCTTGCTATTGCTGACGCCGCTCGTCTGCACGTGCCAGACATAGTCGCCGGGCGGCAGATCGGTGGCGACGAAGCTCTTGTCGGTCAGCGCCGGTTCGTCGACCACCGGACTGTCGGGGGTGTCGGCACGGGCGATAACGAAGCGATATTGATGCGCGCCCTCGCCCAGATCCTGCCATTTAAACAGATAGCGATGCCCGCCGAGCGGTTCGACCGTGGCGCGGATCGCGTTCAGATGCCGCTCGAAGCCCGTGACGCGCGGCAGCCCTTCTATCTCGTTGGCGTCGATGCCGGTGACGCGCACGAAATAGTCGCCGTTCGGCACCGACGGCAAGGCCGCCTGCGGCCGGTCCGCGATCGTCTCTTCAGCGATGTCGAGGAAGCCCGCATCCTTGGCAATCTGGAAGCGGTAGCGCACCGCCTTGTCGAGCGGCGCGACGCCGAAGGCGAGTTCGGGCTCCGACTGGATACGTGCGGGATCGGCGATGTCGGGCGGCGGCAGCAATTTGACCGGCCCGGTCGTGCCGTCGGGAGTGACGCGCGCGCCGAGGCCGGGATCGAGCACCGTCTCCGCGCCGCCGCCGGCCAAGCCGACATGGCCGCCCAGCACTTCCGCCGTAGCCGCCTTGCCGCCGTCGAGCACGGCGACGCGGAAATCGGTGCCGCGCACCGCGGCGACCGAGATCGGGGTGCGCATCTCGAACCGGTCGCGGCCATTGGTGCGTGGCGTGACCTCGGTCTGGGTGCGACCGTCGTCGACGCGGAACAGGCGCTCCATTTCGTTGGTCAGGCGAAAGCGGCGGAGCCGTTCGACCCGCACGCTCGTCTGCGACGGCAAGGTGATCGTCGATCCGTCGGTCAGGCCAATCGAGAGGAAGGCATTCTGCCCGGTCTGGATACGCCCGCCCTCGCCCACCGCCGCGCCCAGCACGGCGGCCTGGCCGTCGATCGTGGTGACGCCACGAAAGGCGATCACCTTGGCCTGCAGCGGATCGCTGCGCAGCAAGGGCCGCGGGATCAGAATGTTGGTCCCGATCGGGATGCGGTAGGGATCGCGCACATGATTCAGCGTCTGAACGACCCGATAGTCGCTCAGCTGATGCATGTAATGCAGCGCCAGATTGTAGAGATTGTCGCCCTTGCGGACGGTGTAGCTGATCGGCGGATCGTTACCGGGCGTCGCCGTCAGCTTGGGAGCGACGGGCGGGACTCGCGGCGCACCGGACGCGGCGGTGCCGGCCAGCAGCGCAAGCGCGATAAGCCCTTTACGCAAAATCAGCTCCCCTCCGGCTCCCCCTCGAACTTCTCGAGCCGGTAGCCATAACTGTACACAGGTGCGAGGCGATAGCCAGCCTCGGGCCGCAGGCTCAATTTGGAGCGAATGCGCGAGACATGCGCGTCCAATGTACGCGTCTGCAGATCGGGGCTCACCCCCCAGATCTTGTCGAGTAGATAGGCACGTGACAGCGGCCGATCGAGATTCTGGAACAGCAGTAAGGCGAGGCCGAATTCCTTGTTGGTGACAACCACCTCCGCGCCGCCGACGACCACGATCTGTCGGCTGAGATCAAAGCGGATGTCACTGAAATCCTGGATATCGGCGGCCTGCGCCGGGAAACTCCGCCGCAGCAATGCGCCGACTCGCGCCTGGAATTCGGCAACCTTGATCGGCTTCACCACATAATCGTCCGCGCCCAGATTGAGCGCGCGCACGATATCGGCCTCGTCGCCGCGGCTGGTCACAAACAGGACCGGCGGCACACTTTCAAGATGCTCGCGCGCCCACGAAAGCACGTCGACGCCGGACATGTCGGGCAAATTCCAGTCGAGCAGCAGCAGATCGAACGTGTCGCGCTTGAGCGCGGTCACCAATGCCGCGCCAGTGCGGAAAAGGTGGGTGCCGTGCCCAGCGTCCTCCAGCGCGTGCGCCATTTGATCGGCCAGAGCCGGATCATCCTCAAGAATAGCGATGCGCATGACGACCCCCGGAAACCACTTAAATCCCCTAGACACGATACAACGCGAAGCCACTCGGACGCAGGCAGGGTAAACCTGCGATCAGGGTTAATAGCCTCGAAATTTCACAATTGGGACGGCAAAGAGCCAATCGTCACGATTGTTTACAATTCGGGGGCAATCGTCCCGCGGAGAGCCTAAAGTCGGCGTACGCACCTGTTCAGCGCGCCGCGGCGGCCACGCCGAAATTCGATTGATCATGTAACGGTCTTTATTTGCGGCGACCGATCAGGCCGAGACGTCAGCCTTCAGTCGCGCCGCATAGTTTTTGCGGAACTTGGCGAGCTTGGGCGCCACCACCACCTGGCAATAGGGGTTGCTGTCGCCTTCGCGCGCGAAATATTCCTGGTGATACTCCTCGGCCGGATACCAGGTCGCGTCGGGTTCGATCATGGTGAGGATCGGTCGATCCCAATCCGCCTGCGCGCGAACGATCGCGCCTCGCGCCGCGCTTTCCTGCTCGGGCGAATTGGGGAAGATCGCGGAACGATATTGCGGGCCGACGTCATTGCCCTGCCGGTTGAGTTGGGTTGGGTCATGCACGGCGAAGAAGATGTCGAGCAGTTCGCCGTAGCTGATCTGATCGTCGTCGAAATGAACGCGAATCGCCTCGGCATGGCCGGTATCGCCGCTACAGACCTGACGATAGGTTGGATTGACGATATGCCCGCCGATATAGCCGCTTTCGACCGCCGTCACGCCGGTGATATCGTCGAATACCGCCTCGATGCACCAGAAGCAGCCACCAGCCAAAGTCGCGATTTGCTCGGCCATGTCATCCTCCTCAGGCTTGGCCTTCATATTGTAATGCCGCGGCGCAACAGCAAGTCTTGCATTGGCCGCACTTTGCGGCTCTTGGGGCGAGCGGTTGGGGCCCTGCGGCCAGAGGAAGATCGATGCGCATCACGATGATTGGCACAGGCTATGTCGGCCTGGTTTCGGGGGCCTGCCTGTCCGAGGTCGGACATGAGGTGATCTGCGTCGACAAGGATCAGCGCAAGATTGACGGCCTGCTGAAGGGCGTAATGCCGATCTACGAACCCGGACTCGACGCGTTGGTCGCGCGCAACGTCGCGGCCGGCCGCCTGTCCTTCACCACCGATCTCAAGCCTGCGGTCGACGGCGCCGAGGCGGTATTCATCGCGGTCGGCACCCCGTCGCGCAAGGAAGACGGCCATGCGGACTTGTCCTACGTCTATGCCGCCGCGCGCGAGATCGCCGAATCGCTGACGGGGCCGGTCGTCATCGTGACCAAGTCGACCGTGCCGGTCGGCACCGGCGACGAGGTCGAGCGCGTCATCCATGAAGCGAATCCGAAGGCCCAGGTCTCGGTCGTATCCAATCCCGAATTCCTGCGCGAAGGCGCTGCGATCGAGGATTTCATGAAGCCCGACCGCGTCGTCCTCGGTACCGACGACGAGCGCGCGCGCGGCGTGATGCAGGAAATCTATGCACCGTTCGAGGGTCCGAATTCGCCGTTGGTGTTCACCGCGCGGCGCACCAGCGAACTGATCAAATATGCCGCCAACGCCTTCCTCTCGATCAAGATTACCTTCATCAACGAGGTGGCCGATCTGTGCGAGGCGGTCGGCGCGGACGTGCGCGACGTGTCGCGCGGCATCGGCCTCGACAATCGTATCGGCGCCAAATTCCTGAATGCCGGACCCGGCTATGGCGGATCCTGCTTCCCCAAGGACACGCTCGCCTTGCTCAAGACCGCGGAGGACTATCAGTCGCCGATTCGTGTCGTCGACGTCGTCGTCCAGGTCAATGAGACACGCAAACGCGCGATGGGCCGCAAGGTGCTGAAGGCGATGGGCGGCGATCCGCGTGGGCGTACGGTCGCGATCCTCGGTCTGACGTTCAAGCCGAATACCGACGACATGCGCGAAGCACCCGCGCTTTCGATCATCCGCGCGCTCCAGGATTCGGGCGTCAGGATTCGCGCGCACGATCCGGAAGGCGAAGAGCAGGCACGCGAATTGCTGACCGACGTCACCTTTGCCGAGGACGCCTATGACGCGGCCAAGGGCGCGGACGCGATCGCGCTGGTGACCGAATGGGACGAATATCGCCATCTTGACCTGAAGCGGCTGGCGGCGGCGATGGCGACGCCCGTCTTCCTCGATTTGCGTAACGTCTATACCCGCGCCGAAGCAGAAGCCGCAGGCTTCACCTATGAAGCGGTCGGCCGCGGCGCGAAGGAAATTGGCAACGCCTGACGCGGATTGAACGGCGCCGTAACGATTTCCATTCTTCCTTAACCCGCACGCCCCATTGGCAGGCGCGTGGGAACCCGCTATTCGCGCTCGTTCCTGTGTTTGTCCTACGGCGTTTGAGTTAGGGTCTGGTGTAACGAATGCCCAACGCTGACATCGCCGCTACGGACCATTCCTTGTCGCAAAACCCATCGGGCATACCGCCGTGGTGGCGGGCGCTGCTGCCGCATTGGCTGCTGTGGCTGGGCCTCGCCGCAATCACGATTCCGACGATGGTAGAGGTCGCGCGCGAATCCTGGTCGACCGAACAGGGCGCGCATGGCCCGATCGTGCTCGCCACCGGCATCTGGCTGGTGCTGCAGCTCCGGCGCGAAATCGTGCCATTGATCCGGCGCGGCAATCTCGCGCTCGTTATGGCGCTGCTGATCCCGATGCTGATGCTCTATGTGCTCGCGCGCGTCACCACCACGCTCGAGCTGGAAGGCGTCGCGCTCTATCTGACCCTGGTCGTGGTCTTCTATGCCTATTGCGGCACCGCCGTGATGCGGCTCCTGTGGTTCCCGACGCTCTATTTCGTCTTCTTGTTCCCGCCGCCGGACAGCCTGGTCGCGACGCTCACCCAGCCGCTCAAGATAAACATCTCGCGCGCCGCGGTGGCATTGCTCGACGCGTGCGGGATGACGATCGCGCGCAAGGGCGTGATCATTCAGGTCGACCAATATGACATTCTCGTCGCCGCGGCCTGCGCGGGGCTGAACTCGATCATCAGCCTGTCGGCGATCGGCCTGTTCTACATCTACGTCCGCCACAACGCGAACTGGCGCTACGCCTTGTTCCTGATGATCGCGATCCTGCCGGTCGCGGTGCTCGCCAACTTCGTGCGCGTGCTGCTGCTGATCCTGATCACCGACTTCATGGGCGACGCCTGGGCGCAGGGCTTCCTCCACGGCTTTGCCGGCATGGTGATGTTCGCGGTGGCCTTGCTCAGCATCTTCGGCATTGATCGCCTGGCTGAACCCATACGCCGCCGGTTGGCGACACGGAGCGCGCGCTGATGGCGGCCGACGATATACCCGATCTGCGGCCGAGCCGTCGCGATCTGCTGATAGGCGGCGTCGCGCTCGTGGCCGCCGGCACCGCTTATGCGCGCATGCCACGCCGCCCGACGATGATGATCGGCAAGGATCAGCTCGACAAGCTCGTTCCGCTCAAGATCGACAACTGGTCCTACGAGATGGCGAGCGGGCTGGTCCTGCCGCCGCCCGATCAGCTGGCGCGCCTGCTCTACGATCAGCAGGTCACGCGGTCTTATTCGTCGCCCGATCAGCTGCCGGTGATGCTGCTGATGGCCTATGGCAGCAGCCAGGGCGGCATGCTCCAGATCCACCGGCCCGAGATCTGCTATCCGGCGAGCGGCTTCCATCTGACCGAAACCGAGATAACCGCGATCCCGCTGCCGGGGGGCCGCCGGGTTGCGTCGCGCAGCTTCACCGCCAGCAGCGACACGCGGGTCGAGCAGGTACTCTACTGGACCCGGATCGGCGATATGGTGCCGACCAGCTGGACCGGCCAGCGCGTGGCCGTGATCCGCAGCAACCTGGCCGGATCGATCCCCGACGGCCTTCTGGTGCGGCTGTCGACCGTCTCGAACGACGCCGAGCAGGCGCAGGCCACACTCAAGAAATTCGCGGCCGAGATGCTGAGCGCGATGCCCGTCCCATTCCGCCATATGCTGATCGGCCCTGGTGCGGGATGACAGTAGGCACGCGCGCTTTGCCGTGCGATACAATGACCAAAATATTGGCCGCGGGGGCGGCATCTTAGGAGTGAATCAATGTCGAAGCGCTTAGCAATCAGCACGATGTGCGCCATGGCCGCGCTGCTGGCCGGCTGTCACAAGGGAGCGCCGGAAGGGCAGGTAGCGGCCACCGTCAACGGCGACGAAGTCACGCTGCAGGAACTCAATACCGAGATCCAGGCATCGAATATCCCGCAGGGCGCGGACAAGCAGGCTGCCCAGCAGCAAGCGCTCCAGCACATCATCGACCGCAAGCTGCTGCTTACCGCGGCGCGCGACAAGAAGATCGACAAAAGCCCCGAATTCCAGAGCCAGAAGCAGCGCGCGGACGAGCTGCTGCTCGCCCAGACCTATGCCAAGCAGCAACTGGCGGCGGTGCCGGTGCCGACCGATGCCGACATCAGCAAGTTCATGGCGGACCATCCCAACGCCTTCAGCAGCCGTGAAGCACTTCAGCTCGATCAGATCCGCTTCCGGCCGACCCCGGCCGACATCAAGAAGTTGAGCGTCATCCAGTCCGACCACAATCTGGACGCGGTCGCCGCGCATCTGACCAGCCTCGGTATCAAGTTCGATCGCGTCAAGGCGGGCCTCGACACCGCGCAGGTGCCGACCGATCTGATCAAGGCGATCAACGGGCTGCCGGCGGGCGAGCCGTTCGTTCTGCCGACCAACGGCATCATCACCGTCAATGCGGTGATCGGGCATCAGGCGATCGCGACCGATCCGGCGCAGGCGCGTCAGGGTGCGGTCGGCGCATGGCGCCAGCAGCAGTTCACCAAGCTGATCAGCGATCAGCTCAAGGCACTGCGCGACGGTGCCAAGATCACTTATCAGAACGGCTTCTCGCCGCCGGCAAAGAAGCCCGGCGCGCCCGCCGCGGCAGCGCCCGCCGCCGGCAAGTAAGCCAGCCCGAAACACGAAAGGGGGCGGCACTCACCCGGAGTGCCGCCCCCTTTTCTTTAGCCGGCCGCGGGTGCCGCTTAGTAGTAGCCGCCATAGCCATAAGCGAAGCCATAGCCATATTCGTCGGCGAAGATCTGGCTGCGGTAACGATTGAGCACCGCGCCCATGAACGGCGTCGGCGACAATAAGCGGATCGTCTCCAGCACCTGCTTGCGGGTCGATTTGCCGTCCTCCACCACCAGGATGAAGCCGTCCAGATGCTGGCCGATGATGACCGCGTCGTCGTCGGCGAAGATCGGCGGCATGTCGACGATCACGATCGCGCTCTTGGGCAAGGCGCGCAGGCCATCGAACAGCCGCGTGCCGGCAGCGCTCGTCAGCAATTCACCGGTCGCGACGTCCCGTTTATAACCCGGCACGACGACCAGCCGCTCGTCGTTGATACGGCGCGCAATCTGATTCATGTCCGGCTGCTCGCCGCTCAGGAAATCGTGGATGCCCCAGCCCTGGGACTCGAACGAGAAGCGCCCAGCCACCGCCGGCCGATGCAGATCGAGATCGATCAGATAGACGTCATAATCGGCGATGCGCGACAGCGCCGCCGCCAGGTTCGACGCGACGAAAGTCTTGCCGACATTAGGCGCCGCCGAAGTGATGCCGATCACCTTGATCTCGCGATCCTCCATCTGCCGCACGATCTGCGAGCGGAGCAGCTTGAACGGCCGCGCGCGCGTATCGGCGTTGCGGAAGCCAACGATGTTCTGATCCTCGAACTGCTCGGGCACGATGTCGAACGGCTCCATCCGGTCGATCGGCGCGAACAAAGCGGCCTTGTCCGATTTAGGCGCGGTCATCGAAGCGGAACTCCAGACATTGATACAGCCTGCGCGGTGTTCATGCGCGCACCGACGCGTTGGACTTGCGACGGACCCGGCGCTCGATCATCTGCGCGATCCAGCTCGGGCGAAGGTCGAAATCGGGGATCACCGCCAAAGGTGCCTCGCCGAGCGCCGCACGCAATGCCGCGGTGCCGCGGATCGGGCGCATGATGATCTCGATCAGCAATACCAGCATCAGCCCGAAACCGAACCCGCCCGCGATCGAGCCCGCGATGATTAGCGGCCGGTTGGGGCGCAGCGGATGGTCGGGCACGACCGGTGGATCGGACAGCGTCAGACGTTCGCCTTTCTGTTCCGATTCCATGCGTGCCTGGATTTGCGCCGCCTGCAATTTGACGCCGATGCCGCGATACTGATCGCGCAGCACCTCGGCTGCTTTTTCGAGCTGGTCGAGCTGGCTCGCGATCGCGGGGGCGCGCGCTGCCGCCGCCCGCGCCGCGGCCGAGTTGGACGCCATCATGTTGCGGGCGTTCTGAAGCGCCGCGATCTGGCTGCGATTGGCCGTAAGCTGGGACTGGATCGGATCGACGCTGGGTTTCGCCGCCGCCGCGCTCTTGGCGGCCGCCAGCTGTGCCTTGGCGGCGATCACGTCGGGGTGCGTATCGGAGAAGCGCGCCTCGGCGATGCGCAGCTGCGCTTCCGCCTGCCCGACCGCGGTGTCGGTCGGCGTCACGCCCTGATCCTGTGCGGTCTGCAACCGGGTGCTCTGGGACTGCAGCCCGGCGATCTGCGTTTCGATCTGCCCGTAATCCTGCGTCGTGTTGCCGGAGAGATTGCCGAGCGCGAGAATCGTGCCATTCTGGGAGCGAATCTGGAGCGCCTTCCCTTCAAGCTGCTGGATCTGCGACTGAATCTGGTTGGCCTGCTCGCTCAGGAAATTGACTGTGTCGGTCGCCTGGCTGGCCTGCGTGCTCGCGTCCGCCTCCAAGAAATGGTCGACGAATTGCTGCGCGACCAGCTGTGCCTTGACCGGATTGTCATATTGGAACGCAACCGTGATCGCGATCGTGTTGGCGAGGCCGAGATTCTTCTTGCTCGGCGCGCCGCCCATCATGGCGTTGTCGATCGCCTGGACGGTGGTGTCGTCGCGCATCTTGTCGACGATTTTCGACAAAGGCATGGTCCGCTGTTCGCGCGGATACAGGCCATAGGTGCGGATCAGGCGGATCAGATCCTGGCGGCTGAGCACGCGTTCCCGCGCCCGCGCGATACGCTGCCCAATCATGTCGCTGACCTTGCTGCCTCCCCCTGAGAGCGCGCCGATCAGATCGTCGGGCACCTGCTGCGATTCGATCAGCACGGTCGCCGACGATTCGTAGACGGGGTGCATCAGGAAAGCCGTGACCAGCCCGCCCACCGTCGCCGCGACTACGGGCACAATCACGAACCAGCGGCGTTGCCACAACATGGCCGGCAAAGCGGAAACGAATCCGCCGCCTCCACCGCCCGTTTCAGCTTCCGACAGCTGCGTAGCCATTTACATCCTTCCAAGCTTGGCAGTGACGTGAATCGTTCCGGCGATCGAGCGCCCCGCGCCTAGCGTCGAGGTGCTACGCCACTGATAGGTGCCGCCAAATCCAGCAGACAGCCGCTGCGAGATATCGCGATCATACTGCACCGATGACAGGAACGCGCGCGCGGTCGGGGCGATCACCGGCCCCTCCGATGCGCTGGCGCTGGTCTTGAAATAATTCGCGTTGACGGTGACATGGCTATGTTCGGACAGATCGTGGCTCACACTGGCGTTGATGCCGGTATTGGTGCGCAGGCTGCCATAGCCGCTGGGCGCGGTTTGGTGCTGGGCCGACAGGCATATGTGCGTGCGCGGATAAGCGCCGCACAGATTGACACCGTAGCTGACACTGGTGGTCGAACTGGCGAAAGGCCCCTCGATACGCTGCAGGACGACGCCGACATGGCCGTCCATTTCCCATATCGCATTGATCTGGCGCTTGGCGGTGAACGAGGGCTGGATCGTCCGGCTGTCCGGGTAGATTTGGGATTTCACGCTGCTCAGGCTGGCCTGCAAACCGAAGGACGTGCGGGCATCGACCGCGCGGTTATAGCCGCCGTTGACGGACACCTGGGTATAGTCGCTGGCGAGCGTACTCACCGTGCTCTGGCCGCCGCCATAGGCCAGATGCTCGATCTGCGCGCCGTAGCTCAGCTGGTCCTTCGCGCTCGCCTGCCATTGCAACGCATATTGGCCTGAGGATTTGTAGGTTCGCCGCCCGATATTGAGCGGATCCTGATCGGCCACCTGCGAAGGATCGGTGATCGTCACCTTGTTGCTGGTGGTGAAGCTCGCCCCGAGGGTGGTTTGAAGCTGCGCGCTGAGCTGATCAGTGCGGCCCAAAGTCGCGCGCAGCGAATCGGTGTAGCCGTAGCGGCTGAAATATTGCTGCCGGCTATATTCGCCATCGAGCGTGGTCGCGGATCGCGCCGTCTGATAAAAGAATTTGGGCGTGAACGAGCCTGACGCCAGGCCGGAGCCTTGGGTCACGCCAGGGCGCAGAAAGGGGTTCGTGCCGTCGCCGACTTCGCCTCTGAGCAATGCGCTGAACTGGATCGATCCGGCCGCCGCCGGCGCCGCCAGCGCAACGCCGAATAACGCGAAGGGGACTAATCTCACGGGACGATCACCGTATCGCCCGCCTGGATCAGCGGCACGCTGCTGGCGTCGAGGTCACCGCCGGAAGGCTTGCCCTTGATGATGCCGGACAAGTGGGTGTGGATCACCTGGGTGCGCCCACCGGTCGTGCGCATGATGATGATGTTGGCGACGTCGGCAAAGTCGGTCGGCCCACCCGCCTGGGCGAGCGCGTTGAGCACGTTGACGTAGCGGGTCGGCGTGAAATTGCCCGGCGAGCGGACCTTGCCGATCACCGAATATTGCATACCGGCGGGTGCCACGACCGACACCGTCACCTGCTGATCGACGCCTTTATATTGCGGCGCAAGCAACTTGGAGAGCGCCGCTTCGATCTCGTTCGGCGTATGGCCGGCCGCCATGATCGTCCCCGCGAGCGGGAAGGCGAAAGTGCCGTCGGGCAGGACATTGAGCTGGCGCTGGAGCCGTTCGTCGCCCCAGACATAGATCTGAAGCTGATCGCCCGGGCTGATGCGATAGGTGCTGGCGGCGGGCTTCGCGCCCGCGACGGGGGCGGCGGCATCCTGCGCGAAGCCGGCGGCCGGGCGCACAAGAAGCGCGACGGCAAGCGCGATCGCGGCGGTCATTCTCATACGGTGTAACCCCTTAGACGTGGCGATCGTGTCTCGCACTTGCGAATTGGCTTTTCCAGCGTTTATGTGCCTTATGGGTTCCCACCGGTCAGTCGGCGCGGCGCGGACATTTCGGCTTCGATCCGACGGTCTGATCGTTTCCTGCGCCCAAAGGCTGAAACTTCGGTTACTACGGGCCGCACGCCCGACCGTTCCCTTCCCGTACCGCAATTGGCCATGCCTCTGATGTCCCGCCCCGCTACGATCGCCTTCATCGGCCTGCTGCTGTCGCTCGCAGCCTGCAAGTCGGGCGCAGAGAAGGCCGATGCTTATGAGGCGCAATATGACCGGATGATGTCCATCCAGGCCTATCCGGCCGCGATGTCGGCGATTCAGAAGGCTGTCTCGTACGACGATTCCAGCGCGCGCCGCTATCTCAAGCTCGCCGAGTTGCAAATGCAGATGGGCCGCCCCGCGGCTGCGGCCAATTCCTTCCAGGCCGCGCTCGATCTCGAACCCGACAATATCGAGGCGCTCGAGAATATGTCGATCCTGGCGGTGCGGAGCGGCCAGTTCGACGCTGCGAAGCGCTTTATCGATCCGTTGCTCGCCTTATCGGCCAGCGATCCTGCCGGTTTGCTCGCCAGCGGGGCAATCGCGGTCAGCCAGCGCCGCTTCAGGGATGCGCTGCCTTTGTCGGACCAGATTATCGCGGCGCTGCCTGATCGCGCCGACGGCTATGTGCTCAAGGCGCGCGCGCTCGACGGCCTCGGCCGCACACGCGAGGCGATCGACCTGATGGAAAAGCGCGCCGCCGTCGCCGACGATCCCCGCGATCTGTTGTTCCAGGTAATGACCTTCTATCGCCGGATTGGAGACATGCGCGGCATTCGCGCAACCGCGATCAAGATGATGCCGCTTTACCCCGACGATCCGCGCTATGCGCTCGAAGCGGCGCGCGCTTATGCCGCCGCCCGGGATCAGGACAAGGTCCATGAGATTATCGGCGGCCTGCTGCAGCATTTCGCGCATAACCCCGATGTGCTGATCGCGATCGGCAATTTCTGGCGCGACACGCAGCCGCTGCCCCAGGCTCAGGCCCAGATCGCCAAACTCGCCGCCGATTCGCCGCCGCGGGTGCGGGCGGCGCTTGCCAACCAGCTGATCGGCATGGGTGATCCGCACGACGCGCTGGAGCTGCTCGCCTCGCTCGCCCCTGCCAACGTGACCAGCGGCAATATCGACAGCCAGACGCGATATGCGCGCGCCCTGTTCGCGACCGGCCAGACCGCGCAGGCCAAGGCCAAGGCGGATGCCGTGCTGGCGTTCGACCGCGGTAACCCCGAAGCGCTGCTGGTGCGCGCGCGGCTCAAGCTGATGGCGAAGGACTATCGCGGTGCCTTCACCGACGCACAGCTCGTCACCAATGATGACGATTCGAATGAGGAGGCGGCCTTGCTGGTCGCGCAGGTCTATGCGGCCCAGGGCAATCAGGTGCTCGCCGCCGGCGCCTTCGGCAATGTCCGTCAGCAATTTCCCGAAAGCACCAACGCGCTTCAGGCCGAAATCGACTGGCTGATAAGCCAGAAACGCACCGACGAGGCCGCCCAGCGGGCGGTATCCTTCTATCGCACCCATCCGCGCAGCGGGCCCGCGATGCAGATCGCCCGCACGACCTGCACCAGGACCCGCGGGCCGGCCTGTGGCTTAGAGGTACCGAGCGTGGCCAAGATGCTGGCTCTGTGAGGGCCGCTTCGGCCAGGGGTTTTCAGCCGCACCCGCATTGGATAGCGCGAAGCCGGAACACGCAGCGTCGAACAGCGGGGACGAACATATGCCGGTGAAATTGGTGCGCCCCCGCCGCTTCGGCGACGATCGCGGCTGGTTCTCGGAGACCTATAACCGGTCGCGTTACGCCGAAATGGGGATCGGCTGCGCATTCGTGCAGGACAATCACTCGATGTCACGCGACGCGGGCGTGTTGCGCGGCCTGCACTGGCAGGCGCCGCCCAATGGCCAGGACAAGCTCGTCCGCTGCGTGCGCGGCCGCATCTGGGACGTCGCGGTCGACGCGCGGCGCGGCTCACCGACCTTCGGCCAATGGGTCGCAGCCGAGCTTTCCGCCGATAACGGCCATCAATTGTTCGTGCCGGTGGGTTTCGCCCACGGCTTCGTCACGCTCGAGCCGGATACCGAGGTCGAATATAAGGTGAGCGGCCTCTATGCGCCCGAAAGCGAGGGCGGCGTGATCTGGAGCGATCCCGGCCTCACGCTGCCCTGGCCGCTGCCCGCCAACGGCCCTATTCTCTCGCCCAAGGACGAGATCCTGCCCACCCTGTCCGAAGCGATGAGCCCGTTCAGCTATGACGGCCGCCCGCTGGAGCCGATCGACGCATGACCGACCCGAAGCCGCTTCGCATCCTCGTCACCGGCGGCGCCGGATTCATCGGTTCGGCGCTGGTGCGCCATCTGGTGCGCGACACGCCGCACGAGGTGCTCAATCTCGACAAGCTCACTTATGCCGGCAATCTCGCCAGCCTGGAGCCGATCGCCAACGCGCCACGTTATCGCTTCCTCCAGGCAGATATTTGCGATGGGGCGGCGGTGGCGAAGGCGATCGCCGATTACCGGCCGGACGTGATTACGCACCTTGCCGCCGAAAGCCATGTCGACCGTTCGATCGACGGTCCGGCCGACTTCATCCAGACCAATATCGTCGGCACTTTCTCGATGCTGTCCGCCGCGCTTGATTACTGGCGCGGGCTCGACGATGCGGCGAAGGCGGCCTTCCGTTTCCATCATATCTCGACCGACGAAGTGTTCGGCACGCTCGCCGACGACGGCTTCTTCACCGAGGAAACGCCCTACGATCCGCACTCGCCTTATTCGGCGTCCAAGGCCTCGTCCGACCATCTCGTCCGGGCATGGCACGACACTTATGGTCTGCCGGTCCTGATCACCAATTGCTCGAACAATTACGGGCCCTATCATTTCCCCGAGAAGCTGATCCCGCTGATGATCATCAAGGCGTTGGCCGGCGAAGGACTGCCGGTTTACGGCAAGGGCCTCAACGTGCGCGACTGGCTGTTCGTGGAGGACCATGCCCGCGCCCTGACCCGCGTGTTCGAAGCGGGCGAGCCCGGCCAGAGCTACATTATCGGCGGCCGCGCTGAACGCACCAACATCACCGTCGTCACGCGCATCTGCGAGACTTTGGACCGCATCCGCCCGCGTGCCGACGGCAAATCCTACAAGGACCAGCTCACCTACGTCGCCGACCGGCCGGGCCACGACCATCGCTATGCGATCGACCCGAGCAAGATCGAGCGCGAACTCGGCTGGAGCGCGCGGGAAAGCTTCGACAGCGGCATCGAACACACCGTGCGGTGGTATCTCGACAACGAGGAATGGTGGCGGCCTTTGGTCGAGGAAAAGGGCGCAGTGCAACGTGTGGGCCTGAAGGGCTGATGGGGCCGATTCTTGTCACCGGCGGATCGGGCCAGGTCGGCGGCGCGCTGGAGCGGCTGGCGCCGGCGGAGATCGAGATTTTCGCGCCCGGCCGGTCGGAGCTCGATTTGACCGTGCCGTCCGAACTGACGGCGATGGTGCGATCGCGGCCGTGGGCGGCGATTGTCAATTGCGCGGCCTACACGGCGGTCGACCGCGCTGAAACCGACGTGGTGGCCGCCTGGCAGGTCAACGCGCTCGCGCCGGCGGCACTGGCAGCGGCCGCCAAAGCGGCGGACATCCCGATCATCCATGTCTCGACCGACTATGTGTTCGACGGAACGAAGCGCGATTTCTACGGGGAAGACGATCCCGTCGCTCCGGTCGGCGTCTATGGCGCGTCGAAAGAAGGCGGCGAACAGGCGATCCGCACCGCCGCGCCGCGCCATGTGATCCTGCGTACCGCCTGGGTGGTGAGCGCCACCGGCGCCAATTTCGTGAAAACCATGTTTCGGCTCGGCGCCGAGCGGCCGCAATTGCGCGTCGTCGCCGATCAGCGCGGCTGCCCGACCTCGGCCGACGATATCGCGCGCGCGATCCTGCATATTCTTGGCCGGATCGAAGCCGGCCCTTACGGCACCTATCATTTCGTCAATGGCGGGGAAGCGACCTGGTATGCGCTGGCCGAGGCGGTGTTTGCGCGCGCCGCGACGCATGGCCGCCCGTCGCCTTCGGTGGAGCCGATCCTGACGAGCGACTATCCCACCCCCGCCGCGCGGCCAGCCAATTCGCGGCTGTCGACCGCGAAGATCGGCCGCGATTATGGCATCACCCCGCGCGATTGGCGCGGCGCGATCGACGAGATCGTCGATGCGCTCGTAAAGGACCAGGCATGAAGGGCATCATCCTCGCCGGCGGCAGCGGCACGCGGCTTCACCCCGCGACGCTCGCGATCAACAAGCAATTGCTGCCGATCTACGACAAGCCGATGATCTATTATCCGATGTCGGTGCTGATGCTCGCCGGCCTGCGGGAAGTGCTGATCATCTCCTCGCCCGAATATCTCGATAATTATCGGCGCCTGTTCGAGGATGGCAGCCAGTTCGGGATCGAGATCAGCTATGCGGTCCAGCCCAAGCCCGAGGGCCTGGCCCAGGCCTTCCTGATCGGCGAACCCTTCCTGGCCGGCGGCCCCGGCGCTCTGGTGCTGGGCGACAATATCTTCTTCGGCGCGGATCTCGGCCCCAAGCTGCGGACGGTACGCGAACGCACGCACGGCGCCACCGTTTTCTCCTATCGGGTCGATCATCCCGAGGCTTATGGCGTGGTCGAACTCGACAAGGATGGCCGCGCGCTGTCGATCGAGGAAAAGCCGAAGGCGCCTAAATCCAACCAGGCGGTCACCGGCCTTTATTTCTATGACGAACGCGTGTGCGAATTCGCGCACCAGGTCCGCCCGTCGGCGCGCGGCGAGCTGGAGATCACCGACCTCAACCGCATGTATATGGAGCGTGGCGAATTGTTCGTGGAGCAATTGTCGCGCGGCCATGCCTGGCTCGACACAGGCACGCATGACAGTCTGCTCGAAGCGAGCGAGTTCGTCCGCACCGTCCAGCACCGCCAAGGGCTGCAGATCGCCTGCCTGGAGGAGATTGCGTTCGACGCCGGCTTCATCACCATCGATCAGCTGCGTCAGCGCGGTGAAGTCTTCGCCAAAACCGGTTATGGCCAGTATCTGCTGAAGCTGGCCGACCAGCAGGGCTGAGCGGGAAACCCATTATCGGCCAAAAAAGAAAGGCCGCCGGTCTGGGACCGACGGCCTGATCTCTGTCAGCAAGCGCTCGCTTACGCTGCGAACAGATCCTTGGAACGGCGGCCCGTGCGCATCATCGCACCGACCGCGCTGAAGCCGATCACGAGCATCGCCCAGGTCGAGGCTTCGGGAACGCTGAAGGTCAGCGGCGCAGGATCGGAGGCGAAAGTGCCGGTGCCCGAGAAGCGCGTATTCACGCTCGAACTGCCAAGCGCGGCCTGGAATTTGGGGCTCGCGCCGGAGAAGGAGAAAGAGAAGTCCTTCGAGATCACCCCGGCGAAGTCGAGGAAGTCCGACGAATAGTTGATCACTGAATCGTCGTTGCTCTTGAACGTGAAGGAGCCGTTATTGTTGCTCGCATCCAGTTCGGCATTGGTGAAGGTCAGCGTCAGCAGGTTGGTGCGATCGCCCATGCCCTCAAGCGCAGCCGTGTCGCGCGTGATGGTGATGGTGCCGCTGCCGAACATCTGCACGCGCGAGTTGCCCACAACGGGGCCCGTCGTTCCGCTGGTCGAGATGAAATCGACGCTCAGGTGCGCGTCCTGCTGACCGAGCAGATCGAGAGGCAGGCTGTTGACGCCCATGACGTAATAAATCGGGATCGTTCCGTGCGCCGTCGAGGAAGCGGTCGATGTCGTGTAAATCTCAGCGCCCTTGGTGGTCGCGGTATCCTTGTTCAGGTAGCGAAAGAGCCGCTGATTGCTGGCCTTCTGCGTGAACTGACCGAAGGTGCTAGAGTCCGCAAGCGCAGGCGAAACCATGCCTAAAAGCAAGGCGCCAGCAGCGATGATCGCCAAGCGACTCATGAATACCCCCCAACCCGACTCGAACCATACGATTCGACCCCTCTTGTAACTTATTCGCGTTGCGATGCAATAGAGCCTTAACAATCCGTTACCCATCGCCACTATTCGCGCCTGCTGACTCGGCGATTAGGCGGCCGGAAATAAGGTTCGGTCCACGCGATCCAACCATTTCGACTTGCAAATTCTGCACTTGCGAACAACCGATCGCCCAGGCCGGCACGATACGCATCCGAAACGATGGCATCGTGCGCTGGGAAGCGCGGCTTTTGCATCGCAGCAACCGGAAAAGCTTGATTCTAGGCCGGTTTAGCGCGTGCGGGGACCGGGGTTCAACTGTTGCGCGTTGACAGTGTCCTGATCATGGTGTTGTCGCAGGCTGCGGCCTCCCGCCAGGGGGCCTTGGGGAGCATCATAGGCCAAATCATGCGACGAACGGACCCCTGCGCCGGCTCGAGCCGATCGGTGGCCGCGTTTGCGCGTGCGGAGCGCCGCTGAATCGTGAACGACGCTTCGGTCAAGCCTTCGCCAAAGCCGCGCATCGATTTGTCGGAAATTCAGTCGCTGCGCGTGCGACTGTGTCTGATGATCCTGGTGGTCGATTGCGCCACCATCCTTGCCGGCTGCCTGATCGGCAATTTCCTCCATTTCGGCGATCCGTTCGCGCCGTCGGGGATCAACCTGTTCGCGGTCGTGCTGCCGATTTTCGTCGGCGTGGCGATCAACAGCGACGCTTATGCCGCCGACGTGCTGCGCGACGTGCGCACCGGCTTCTCGCGCGCCAGCCTCGCTTATGTGTTCGCGGTGTTCGCGGTCTTCTTCCTGGCTTTCTACATGAAGGTCAGCTCCGATCTGTCGCGGATGACGTCAGGGCTCGCGATCGTCGTCACGCTCGGGGCGATGGCGGCGGGGCGCTATCTTTGCCACGTCTATGTCCGCCACCGCACGGGCATGCAGCTGGTCTACGATCTGCTCATCATCGACGGCGTGGAGATGATCCCGCCGCCCGGCGTGCACGTGCTCGACACGCAGGCCGACAATCTGGTGCCCAACGTCCATGATCCGCACATGCTCAACCGGCTCGGCATGCATTTGCGCGGGGTCGACCGCGTCGTCATCGCCTGCCCGCCCGAACGGCGGCAGGTGTGGTCGATCCTGCTCAAGGGATCGAGCGTTAACGGGCATATTCTCGCCCACGAACTGGACGAACTGGGTGCGATCGGGATCGGCATGTTCGCGGGCAAGCATACGGTCGCGGTGGCGCATGCCCCGCTCGATCTGTCGCGCCGTTTCGCCAAGCGCACGCTCGACCTCGCGCTCACCATCCCGGGCCTGATCTTCCTCGCGCCGCTGCTGATCGTCACCGCGATCGCGATCAAGCTCGACAGCCGCGGGCCGGTCCTGTTCCTTCAGCCGCGCGTCGGCCGCGGCAACCGCATCTTCCTGACGTACAAATTCCGCTCGATGCGTGCCGATCTGACCGATCAGGCGGGCGCCAAATCGACCAGCAAGGACGATGATCGCGTGACGCGCATCGGCCGCTTCATCCGCGCCAGCAGCATCGACGAGCTGCCGCAATTGTTCAACGTGCTGCGCGGCGAGATGAGCCTGGTCGGTCCGCGCCCGCACGCGCTCGGCAGCCTCGCCGGCAACGAACTCTTCTGGGAAGTCGACGAGCGTTACTGGCACCGCCACGCCTCCAAGCCCGGCCTGACCGGGCTCGCCCAGGTGCGCGGCTATCGCGGCGAAACCAGGGAGCGCGAGGATCTCGCCAACCGGCTCCACGCCGATCTCGAATATCTCAATGGCTGGACGATCTGGCGCGACATATCGATCCTGATCAACACGCTTCGCGTGGTCGTCCACCGCAACGCTTACTGAGCGCCTGCCCGTGCCTCCGCCACCGCAGCGGCCAAAGCGTCGTAGCCCAGCGCGCCTTCATGCGTGCGGTTGCCGATTATGAAGAAGGGCGTCGCGCCGATCCCCAGCCGGTGCGCGATGCTGAGATTGGTCGCGATCTCTGCCTGCACCTCCGGGGTCTTGCCGCCCGCGATCAGGCTGGCGGGCGAAAGGCCCACGGTCTTGGCCGCCGCCGCAACACCATTTTGGTCGGGGTGACCGCCTGAGAAGAGCGCGCGGTGGAAGGGCAGATATTTGCCTTGCCGCGCCGCCGCCAAAGCCGCCGCTGCCGCTTCATCGCTGCCCGGCCCCAGCACCGGCATTTCGCGCCACACCACCTTTATGTTGGGGTCGCTCGCAAGCAGCCGGTCGATCTCGGGCGCGGATGCGCGGCAATAAGGGCAATTATAGTCGGTGAACATGACGAGCGTGACGTCGCCATGCGGATTGCCCGCCCAGGCGCCGGGAAAGGGCGTTTCGACCGCCTCGCGCACGGGCCCGATCCGCAGCCGCTCGGCCGCCTCGGCGACAATCTCTGGATGAGCAAGGACATAGGCCCGCACCCTTTTGCCGAACGCCGCGTCGTCCGATCCCGCGACCATGTGCGCCCCGATCGCGAGGCCGATCGCGCAGGCGAGCGCGATGCCCGCCGCGGCGACCCACAATCGGATAGGTCGGTTCACTTTTTCCTGCGGCGCTTGCGTTCGGCCTCGTCGCGCGCGGTCAGCGCGACGTCCTGCGCGCGCAGATAATCGGGCGTGCCGACGGGAATGCCGTGCATCGCGATTTCGGCATTGGCGAGCGCGAGCTGGGGCTGATCCTGCAGGCTGAACCGCTCCGCGCTGGCAAGGCTGGCGCGCGCCTCGTCGCCCATGCGCGTGTAGACTAGGCCGAGATCGTACCAGGCCTGCGGATTTTCATTGTCGCGCTGGACCGCGACCTTGAGCACCTGCGCCGCCTCCTTGAAGTCGTTGGGATCCTCGGTCGCCACCAGCGCATTGCCGAGCAAGGCGGTGATCAAAGGCGTCGAGCGCGATTGCAGCACCGCCTCGCGCAGTGGCGCGATCGCCTCCTTGGGCTTGCCGCCCTCCAGCAGGATCTGGCCCTTCAGCTCCAGGAAATAGGGGTCGTGCGGCGCGGCCGCGAGCAGATCGCCGACCTCGCCCATCGCCGCCTCGGGATAGCCGCCGCGATGATAGGCATAAGCGCGCGCATAATGGGCCGGCACGCTCTTATCGCGCTCGGGGAATTTGTTGAGCACGATCGGCGGATCGTCGAGATAACCGACCAGTTTGGCCTTGATGCGCAGGAAGCGGGCTTGCAGCGCCGGGTCGTTCGGCGTGTTCCACCAAGGGGATTTTGCGAGATCGGCCTCCAAAGCCGCCTGGCGATCGGCGGTCATCGGATGGTCGACCGCATAAGGATCGATCTGGGTGTAGCTCGGCGTCAGCCGATACTCTTCCTGCTTCAATTTGCCAAAGAAGCTGACCATGCCCTTGCCGGAAAGATGCGCGTCGTTGAGGTGGCGCACGGCCGAGGCGTCGGCGCTGCCTTCCTGCTGGCGGCTATAGGCCAGGAACTTGCCCATCGCCGCGTCCTGGCCCGCGAGCATCGCCAGCATGCCCGCCGGCCCCGCCACCGCGGTCGCGGCGATACCGACCAACAAGGACAGCAGGGTCACGCGCGTGGCGGCGGCGATCGCATCGTCGCTACGAACCGCGTCGCCACCTTCGATATGGCCAAGCTCGTGCG
>NZ_DATHFV010000143.1:0-13311 GCF_035317925.1 Sphingomonas sp. | reverse complement strand
CGCGCCGGCCATAATCGCATATTTGGTGCCGAGGAATTCGGCGCCGCGCTTCATCAGCGCATCGGTACGGGGGTGGCTCGCTCCCTCTCCCGCTTGCGGGAGAGGGCTGGGGTGAGGGGCCGAGCGCAGCTCGGCGTTGTTGCTGTTCATGATCGGCCAGTAGCAAGAAGAAGGCCCTCACCCAACCCTCTCCCGCAAGCGGGAGAGGGCTTGAGAAGCTCAGGCGGCGTCGTCGGTCGCGTCCAACCCGTAGGCGGTGTGCAGCACGCGCACCGCGAGCTCGGTATAATCCTCGTGGATCAGCACCGAGACCTTGATCTCGCTGGTGGTGATGGCAAGCACGTTGATGCCGCGATCGGCGAGCGCCTTGAACATCTGCGCGGCGACGCCCGCGTGGCTGCGCATGCCGACGCCGACGACCGAGATCTTGGCGACGGTGTTGTCGTGGATGATCTGCTTGTAGCCGATCTCGTCCTGCGCCTTGCCGAGCACGTCGAGCGCGCGCGTCAGCTCCGCGCCGGGCACGGTGAAGGTCACGTCGGTCGATCCGGTATCATGCGCGACGTTCTGCACGATCATGTCGACATTGATGTTGGCGTCCGCGAGCGGGATGAAGATGCTCGCGACCGCGCCGGGCCGGTCGGGCACCGCCGTCAGCGTGACCTTGGCTTCATTCTTGTCGTGCGCGATGCCGGTGATGAGCTGGCGTTCCATCTTGCTTCCTTCGATCTCGTCTTCGTCCACGATCATCGTGCCGGGGGTAGGGTCGTTGCCGGGCGCGTCGAACGAGGAGAGGACCTGGACGCGGACCTTCTCCTTCATCGCCAGCCCGACCGAGCGCGTCTGCAGCACCTTGGCGCCGACCGAGGCCAGCTCGAGCATCTCCTCGTAGGTGACGTACTGGAGCTTGCGCGCCTTGGGGACGATGCGCGGATCGGTCGTGTAGACGCCGTCGACATCGGTATAGATATCGCAGCGATCCGCCTTCATCGCTGCCGCGACTGCGACCGCCGACGTGTCCGAACCGCCGCGGCCGAGCGTCGAGACGCGGCCGTCGTCGGTCACGCCCTGAAAGCCCGGGATAACCGCGACCTGGCCGTCGCGCATCGCCTCGCCGATCTTGTCGCTGTCGATAGTGGCGATGCGGGCGGAGGCATGCGCGTCCGACGTCGCGATCGGCAATTGCCAGCCGAGCCAGGAGCGCGCGTTGACGCCCATCGACTGCAACGTGATCGCGAGCAGCCCGCTCGTCACCTGCTCACCCGACGCCACCACCACATCATATTCGCGCGGATCGTAAAGCGGGCTCGCCTCGCGGCAGAAATTGACGAGCCGGTCGGTCTCGCCCGCCATCGCCGAGACGACGACCGCGACCTCGTTGCCCTGCTCGACCTCGTGCTTGACGCGGGCGGCGACGATCCGAATGCGTTCGATTCCGGCCATCGAGGTGCCGCCGAACTTCATCACGATGCGTGCCATTGGGTATCGGGTCTTTGTAATTAAATTGCGGGAAAAGGCGCTTGAGCGCTCGGCAGCCTGCTAGCGGCGCGGCCCGATCAAGGCAAGCAAGCGGACGCCAAGGAAATCTTTCAGGTCGCCCAGTCCCGGCCTGCTTGGTAAAGCGCGCGGATGACGATCGCCGGCGCCACCATCGACCCCTCCGAAGCGGCTTTTTTCGGCAAGCTGGCCGCCGATTGGTGGGACCCCAAGGGCTCGTCGGCGATGCTGCATCGGCTGAATCCGGCGCGTCTGGGCTATTTAAGGGCGCAGATCGACGCGATTTGGGGCCTCGATCCGCGCGAAAGACGCCCTTTGGCGGGCCGGAAAGCGCTCGATGTAGGCTGCGGCGCGGGGCTTTTGACGGAACCGTTGGCGCGTTTGGGCGCGCAGGCGACCGGCCTGGATGCCGCGCCCGAGAATATCGCCGCCGCGCGGGTTCATGCCGACGGGCAGGGGCTGGCGATCGACTATCGTGCCGGCAGCGTCGAGGATCTGACGGCCGAGCGGTTCGACCTGGTCGTGTCGATGGAAGTGATCGAGCATGTCGCCGATCCGGCCGCGTTCATCGGGGGGCTGGCGGCGGCACTGGCCGAGGACGGCATATTGATCCTCTCCACCCCCAACCGCACCCCCTTGTCCAAGCTGGCGCTGATCACGGTCGGCGAGGGATTGGGGATGGTGCCCAAGGGCACGCACGATCATACCAAATTCCTGACGCCGGGTGAATTGAGCGCGCTGGTCGAACAAAATGGGCTGGAGGTGGTCGACACGACCGGTCTGTCCTTTGACCCGCGCACGGGGTTTGTATTGTCGTCTAATCTGGCGCTCGATTATTTCCTGACCGCGCGCCGGCGCTAAGGTGAGGCTGCGGCTCCCGATTTTGACGTTGCTCGCGATCTCGTTGGCATCCTGTCACAAGGAGACGACGCTACCGAGCACAGCAGACATGCGCTGCAAGGCATATGACAGTGCGCGCAAAGCGGGCAGCGTTGTTGATGTTCGCAATGCGGTTTTCATAGGCGGCGTCCATCATGGCGGTCGAGCAAATCTCTATGATACCGGCTGCAACTTCGCGCTCTTCGGTGCCAGCTACGCGAACGACGCGGTCGGGCGCGCGCTGCTGGCGAAAATTGTATGGAGCGAGGCAGAAGTAAAAAGAGGCGATGCCAAGGCTGTCTTTCTCTTGGCTGATGGCAAGGCGCTGTTCCAAAAGGGCAGCCCAGATTTCGTCTTTCAGATCACGAAGGTCGACATGGTCGCGCCGGTTCCGCCCGATGAAGAGAAGCCGCTGATCGACATGCTCAAGGTGGCGCACCGCCTGCTGCCCGACGCGGTGGCTATCGACCAACCGATTCCGGACGGTGTGTTTTCCCTATAGAGCGCCGCATGGCGGACTGAATGGCCAGCGCCTATGTGGGTGCGATGCAGGCTGACCCTTCCTCGATCCCGCCGGTCCGGATCGTCGCGCTCTATCATTTTACGCGCTTCGACGATTGCGATGCTCTGCAAGGGCCGCTCGCTAAACTGTGCTGCGCGAATGGGGTGAAGGGTACGCTGCTGCTCGCGGCGGAGGGGATCAACGGGACGATCGCCGGATCGGACGCGGCGATCGAAAAGGTGCTCGGCCATATCCGCGCCTTGCCCGGCTGCGCCGCATTGGAGGTCAAGGAATCGCGCGCCGAGACGCTCCCGTTCCACCGCATGAAGGTGCGCATCAAGCGCGAGATCGTGACGATGGGCGAGCCCGACATCGATCCGCTCGCCAATGCCGGTACCTATGTCGCGCCCGCGGACTGGAATGCGCTGATCGCCGAACCGGGCACGATCCTGATCGATACGCGCAACGATTATGAGGTCGCGGTCGGCAGCTTCGCCGGCGCGATCGACCCGCGCACCAAGACGTTCCGCGATTTCCCCGCCTGGTTCCGCGAACATCGCGCCGACCTGCTCGGCGATGGTTCGCCGCCCAAGGTCGCGATGTTCTGCACCGGCGGCATACGCTGCGAGAAAGCGACCGCTTTCCTGAAGAGCGAGGGCGTCGAGGATGTCTATCACCTGCAGGGCGGCATCCTCAAATATCTGGAGACGGTGCCGGCCGAGCAGAGCCGGTGGGAAGGCGAATGCTTCGTGTTCGATCAGCGCGTCAGCGTCGTGCACGGGCTGGAGCCGGGCACGTGCGAATTGTGCCATGCCTGCCGCATGCCGGTGACGCCCGAGGACCGCGCCTCGCCGCTCTATGCCGAAGGCGTGAGCTGTCCCGCCTGCCATGACGAACGCACCGACGAACAGCGCGCCTCCTATGCCGAACGCGAACGCCAGACGCGGCTGGCGAAGGCGCGTGGCGAGGCCCATGTCGGCGCGACCCATTCCCGCGCCCGCTAGGCCGATCCTCTACAGCTTCCGCCGCTGCCCTTATGCGATGCGGGCGCGGATGGCGTTGCTGGCGAGCGGCACGGTCTGCGAGATCCGCGAGGTCGTGTTGCGCGACAAGCCGGCGGCGTTGATCGAGGCGTCGCCCAAGGCGACCGTACCGGTGCTGGTCCTTCCCGACGGGCAGGTAATCGACGAGAGCCTCGACATCATGCGCTGGGCGCTCGGCCGCAACGATCCGGACCATTGGCTGGAGGGCGACGATGCGGACCTGATCGCGGCCAATGACGGCCCGTTCAAACATCATCTCGACCGCGCCAAATATCCCGGACGCTACGATGAGAGCGGTGACCACCGCGCGCTGGCGCTGGCTTTGTTGGCACCGCTTGAAGCGCGATTGATGGACAGCGCCTATCTGTGCGGCGACCGGCCGATGCTCACCGATTTCGCGTTGCTGCCGTTCGTCCGCCAGTTCGCCGAGATCGACCGGCCCTGGTTCGATGCGCAGCCCTTGCCCGCGCTCGGACGCTGGCTGAGCGGTCTGCTCGACACCGATCGGTTCGCGGCGGCGATGGTGCGATTGCCGGCGTGGAAGGTGGGCGATCCGCCGACCTTGTTTCCGTCGGCATAAGCATTGAGGGCGCGCGGATCGCTCCGCGCACCCTCAAAAGGCTTCCGTCGATTTCGAAGGAAACTGGTCGGGGCGACAGGATTCGAACCTGCGACCCTCAGACCCCCAGTCTGATGCGCTACCAGGCTGCGCTACGCCCCGACCAAGGCCCGGCCCACTAGAGAGCCCAGGCCGGCTTGGCAAGCGCGGCATTGCTCCTCCTGACGCACCGTGATAGGCGCGCTGCCTCCTGCGGCCGACACGCGATTTCCGCGCGGCGCATCAGCATTTTCGGGGCCCTTTCACATGTTCGCATCGCCCGCTTACGCCCAGGCCGCCGGCGCCGCCTCGTCAGGCGGACCCTCTTCGCTGCTGACGCTGGCGATTCCGTGGGTGCTGATCATCGGCATCTTCTATCTGCTGGTCTGGCGTCCGCAGAGCAAGGCGCAGAAAGCACAGCGCGCGCGGATCGATGCCGCCAAGAAGGGCGATACCGTCGTCACCGGCGGCGGCCTGATCGGCAAGGTGATCAAGGTCGACGGCGACGAAGTCGAACTGGAGCTTGGCCCGAATGTCCGCGTTCGCGCGCTCAAGGCGACGCTGACCGAGATTCGGCCGCTCAACGCGCCCGCCAACGACTGATCGACGCATGCTCGATTTCCCGCGCTGGAAGGTAATCTGGATCTGGCTGGTGCTGCTGAGCGGCGTCGCGCTCGCCATCCCCAGCCTGATGCCCGAAAGCACCGCCAACCGCCTTCACCTGGGCGGCGTGTCACGTATCAATCTCGGCCTCGATCTGTCGGGCGGCAGCCACTTGCTGCTCGAGGCGGACACCGCCGATCTCGCCAAGAACAACCTCCAGAAGATGGAGGACACGATCCGCACCGAGATGCGGCGCGGCGATACCAAGATCAATATCGGCGACATTTCGACCACCAACGGCAGCCTGTCCTTCTTCGTGCGCGACGTGAGCCAGCTCGACGCGGCAGTCGAACGCGCCCGCGCGCAGACCACCGCGGCGGGCTATACCGGCCAGCGCGACTGGAATGTTGCGGTGGTCGATTCGACCCGGATCGTAATGACGCCGACCCAGGCGGGCACTGCGGCCAGCATCGACAATGCGATGAAGACCGCGACCGAGGTGGTCCGCAAACGCATCGACGCGCTCGGCACCAAGGAGCCGACGATCGTCCGCGAGGGCGCAACCCGAATTCTTGTTGAGGTGCCGGGCTTCCAGGATCCGGCGGGCCTCAAGGCGCTGATTGGCAAGACCGCCAAGCTCGAATTCAAGATGGTCGATATGGGCGCCGACCCGACTCAGGTCTCGGCCGGCCACGCGCCCGCGGGTGACGAAGCCGTGCCCATGGTCAAGGAACCGGGCGAGGCCGCCAATGCACCCACGCGCTATATCGCGGTTAACCGCCGCGCGATTCTATCGGGCGACGATCTGATCAACGCTGAATTGTCCAAGGACGAGAACGGCCAGCCCGCGGTCAGCCTGAAATTCAATGCGTCGGGCGGCAAGAAGTTCGCGCGTGCGACGCAGGAGAATACCGGCAAGCAATTCGCGATGATTCTCGATAACCAGGTGCTGTCGGCGCCACGCATCGACGAACCGATCCTGGGCGGCAACGCGAATATCCATGGCAGCTTCACCACCGACAGCGCCAATCAGCTCGCGATCGCGCTCCGCTCGGGCAAGCTGCCGGTTGCGCTTAAGTTCATTGAAGAGCGCACCGTCGGTCCGCAACTCGGCGCGGCCTCGATCCACGCGGGCGTGATCGCGTCGGTGATCGCAAGCGTCGCGGTGATCGTGTTCATGCTCGTCACCTATGGCCGCTTCGGCGTCTATGCGAACCTGGCGGTGGTGCTGAACATCTTCGTCATCCTCGCGGTAATGGCGATCCTCAACGCGACTTTGACATTGCCCGGCATCGCCGGTTTCGTGCTGACGATCGGCACTGCGGTCGACGCTAACGTGCTGATCAACGAACGCATCCGTGAAGAACGGCGACGGGGGCGCGGCATCGTCCAGTCGGTCGAGCTCGGCTACAAGGAAGCGAGCCGCACGATCTTCGAGGCGAATACGGTCCACGCCATTTCCGGCCTGATCATGCTCGTGCTGGGTTCGGGCCCGGTCAAGGGCTTCGCGGTTGTGCTGCTGATCGGCATCTGCACGTCGGTCTTCACCGCCGTCACCTTCACCCGCATGCTGACCGCCGGATGGATCAAACGCAATCGGCCCACGGAGATCCACATCTGATGCGCCTGCTCAAGCTCATCCCCGACAACACCAACATCGGCTTCGTCCGCCTGCGCAAGTGGGCGTTCGGGCTGACGGCGTTGCTCACCATAGCGGCAGCCGTATTGGTCGGTGTGCGCGGCCTCAATTTCGGCGTCGACTTCAAGGGCGGCGTGATGATCGAGGCGCACTTCCAGACACCGCCGGGCGAAAATACGCTGCGAAGCGATATCGATCGACTGCACGTCGGTGAGGCGTCGCTGTCGACCTTCGGCAACGCCAATACATATTCGATCCGTTTGCCCTTGCCTGCGGCGACCGACGAAGGCGCGACCAACCGGCTGGTGAAGAGCGTACAGGGCGCGCTCGCTGCCAAATATCCAGGTGTGATCTTCAATCGGGCCGAAACCGTGTCGGGCAAGGTATCGGACGAACTGATTCGTAACGGCTTGCTCGCGGTGTTCCTGGCCGTGACCGGTATCGCGGTCTTCTCGTGGATCCGCTACGAATGGCAGTTCGGCGTTTCGACCTTCGTCGCGATCGTGCACGACGTGCTGGTGACATTGGGCTTTTTCGCGCTGTTCCGGTTCGACTTCGATCTCAACATCGTCGCGGCGGTGCTCACCGTGATCGGCTATTCGATCAACGACAAGATCGTGATCGACGACCGCATCCGCGAGAATATGCGCAAATATCGCCAGATGGACATGCGCGCCTTGATCGATCTTTCGGTCAACGAGACGCTGCCGCGTACGGTCATGACCTCGCTCACGATCCTGATCGCGCTGACTTCGCTCCTGATCTTCGGCGGCCCGGTGCTGCGCGGCTTCACCGCCGCGATGATGCTGGGCGTGGTGGTCGGCACCTACAGCTCGATCTATGTGTCGAGTTCGCTGCTGATCTCGCTGGGTCTGGCCCCGAAGCTCACCGAGCAGAAGGGAAAAGGCGGCCCGTCGTCCAGGGCGGAGCGGGTGGGCTGAGCGGCCGCCTGCTTCATCTGCGGGCAAGCTTCGCCTCCGTATCGTCCCGCCTCATAATACTTCACGCGCCTCGGGTGCTGGTCTAAAGGGTCGCCTCTATGCGCTTGTCCCGTCTTCGCTCCGCGCTTGCCGCGAGCCTCGTGTCCGCCCTGCTCGTCACCGCTCCGGCCGCGCACGCGGCGGATTCCGCCAAGAAGCAGAGCAAGGAAAATAACCGCTACGTCGCGCGCGACGTGGAGACGCTGTACAACGCGGCCAAGAACCAGCTCGACAAGAAGCGCTACAAGATCGCGGCGCTTTTGTTCGACGAAGTCGAGCGCCAGCATCCTTATTCGGTGTGGGCGCGCCGCGCCGAGCTGATGAGCGCGTTCAGCCATTATCTGGCGCAGGATTATCCCGAATCGATCGACGCGGCGAACCGCTTCCTGTCGATCCATCCGGGCAACAAGGACGCGCCCTACGCCATGTATCTGGTGGCGGTCGATTATTACGAACAGATCAACGACGTGAATCGCGACCAGAAGACCAGCCAGGAAGCGCTGGACGCGATGGGCGATCTGATCCGCCGTTATCCCGACACCGCCTATGCCTCCGACGCGCGCCTCAAGGTCGATCTGATCAACGATCACCTCGCCGGCCGCGAGATGGATATCGGCCGTTTCTATCAGCGCCGCAGCGAATGGCTCGCGTCGATCTATCGCTTCCGCAAGGTGGTCGACACCTATCAGACAACCAGCCACGTGCCCGAAGCCTTGCTGCGGCTGACCGAATCCTATCTGGAGCTGGGCGTGCCCGAGGAGGCGCGCAAATCGGCCGCCGTGCTCGGCGCCAATTTCCCGGGTACCGATTGGTATATGCGGGCCTATACCCTGATCCAGAAGAACGAAGGCGGGGTGCCGGCGATTTCGGCCAAGAAGGGCAAGAAGGCCAAGGCCTGACGCCCGCCCGCCTCCGGCAAAAGGGGAGGCGAGGGGATGACGCATTTCGATCCGGCCGCGGCGACCGCGGCCTATATGGCGACCTTGTCGCCCGCGGCGCACGCCAAGGCGACCGCTTACACGCATGGCGGCGAATGGCTGTTGTTATGGTCGTGCCTCGTCACGGTCGCGGCGGCCTGGCTGATCCTGCGGAGCGGCATCCTCCGCCGCCTGCGTGACCGCCTCAATCCCAACGGCGATCGGCCCAAGCGGACGGTGATCGCGATCGCCGTGAGCTTCGTGCTGCTCGACTGGCTGATCGAGCTGCCCTGGAGCATCTACACGTCCTGGTGGCGCGAGCGCAGCTATCAGCTCAGCTCCGAATCGATCGGGACCTGGTTCGGCGACGCCGCCAAGGCGCTGCCGATCTCGCTGATCGTCACCACCCTGTTCCTGCTCGCGCTTTACACATTGGTCCGGCGGGTGCCGCGCAGTTGGTGGCTGTGGGCGTCGGGCGTGGCGGTCGCGGGCGTGATCCTGCTGGTGGTGATCACCCCGATCTTCATCGAGCCCTTGTTCAACACCTATACGCCCGCGCCCGATGGCCCGGTGCGGAGCGAGGTGGTCAAGCTGGCCGAGGCGACCGGCGTGCCGCACGACAAGATCCTGATCTACAACGGCTCGAAGCAGTCGGATCGCTACACCGCCAATGTCGCCGGCCTGTTCGGTACGGCGCGGGTCGCGATGAGCGACACGATGTTCAAGCAGAATGCCGACATGTCCGAAGTGCTCGGCGTGGTTGGCCATGAGATGGGCCATTATGTCCACAAGCACATCCTGTGGTTCGCGGCCGGCCTGTCGCTGATGGCGGTGGCCTGCTTCTGGCTGATCGACCGGCTCTATCAGCCCGCTTTGGCGCGGATCCCCGGTACGGACGGGATCGGGGCGCTGTCCGATCCGGCGGGCCTGCCGGTGGTGATCATCATCTTCTCGGTGCTCAGCCTGCTGGCGACGCCGCTCAGCACGACGATGACGCGCACCGCCGAATCGGATGCCGACCGCTTCTCGCTCGCCAACGCGCACCAGCCCGACGGGCTGGCCAAGGCTTTGGTCAAGACGATCGCGTATCGCGCATCGTCGCCGGGCAAGCTCGAGGAGATCCTGTTCTACGATCATCCCTCGGTCGAACGGCGCGTGCACCGGGCGATGGTGTGGAAGGCGGCGCATCCCGATCGCATCGGCGCGCCTTACGGGCCGTTGCCACCGGGCCAATAAGGCAGCTGGGGCGCTTCGGCTTTAGCCGGAGTGCCCCAGCGCCAGCGACATCACCTCGAGTTCGCCGGTCGAGCCGGAGATCGAGAATGTGGTCGGCGCGCCGCCGAGATCCAGCGTCATCGCAAGAGCCTGCGCCAAGGGCGCATTGGGATCCGTGCTCTTGATCCAGAAGGTCGCATGGCCGCTCTGATCCCAGTCGATCGCGAGGTCAGCCTCCTCGTCGATCCACATCGCGCCGGGCTGCGGATCCTCCTTGGGCGCGCTGGCCTTGCCGTCCTGCATCTGCACGACCAGCACCGGTTTGCCCGCAATGCCGGTTATCGACACACGGACGAGGCGATCGTCCCGCTCGAGGCTGAAATTGAACGCGCCGATCCACTTCTTGTCCTGGCCAATCAGGCGGACGCGAAAGTGCGCCCGGACCGCGTTGACGCCGTCCAGATCGTGCGTCTGCCACATCGAATAATGGCCGGGCGTGGTGTCGAGGTAGAGCATCTGGCTGCCATGGGGCAAAGCATGGAATGGCGGCGGCGCGCCGACCTCCGCGCCCGCCAGCGCAACCGCCATCATCATCGCCGCCTGCAGCATGGTTCCGTCTCCCCTTCGGACGAATCATGCACGGGTCACCAGCGCTGTTCAACCGGCGTCGGCCTCGGCTAAAGATGGGACGATGCTCACCGGCCTCGCCATCCGCGACGTGGTTCTGATCGAGGCGCTCGACCTCGAATTCGGATCGGGCCTTGGCGTGCTCACCGGCGAAACCGGCGCCGGCAAATCGATCCTGCTCGATGCGCTCGGCCTTGCGCTGGGCGTGCGCGCGGATACCGGGCTGGTCCGCCAGGGCGCGGTGCAGGCAAGCGTCGCCGCAACCTTTGAGCTTCCTGTCGGCCACGCCACGCTGGCGTTGCTCGCCGAGAACGACCTTGCGATCGAAGCGGGCGAACCGCTCGTCATCCGCCGTTCGGTACGCGCCGACGGCGGCAGCCGCGCCTTCGTCAACGATCAGCCGGCCTCGGCGGGGCTGCTGCGGACGCTGGGTGCGGCTCTGGTCGAAATCCACGGCCAGCATGACGATCGCGGGCTGCTCAACGCGCGCGGGCATCGCGCCTTGCTCGACGCCTTCGGCCGAATCGATACCGCCGCCGCATCCACGGCGCATGCCCACTGGCGCGCGGCGGAGGATGCGCTGGCGACCGCCGCCGCCGATCTTGAGAACGCCGCGCGCGATCGCGAATGGCTGGAGCATGCGGTCGCCGAACTGAAAGCCGCCGCACCCGAGCCCGGCGAGGAGGCGACGCTCGCCGAGGCGCGCGCGGCGATGCAGAAAGGGGCACGGCTTTCCGACGATCTGGCGACGGCGGCCGCTTTGATCGAAGGATCGGACGGCGGGCTGGCCCAATTGCGCCAGGCGGCGCGCCGGCTCGACCGGCTCGCGCCCGAACATGAGACGCTCGCGCAGGCGCTGGCGGCGATCGACCGCGCGGTGATCGAAGCATCCGAAGCCGAAGACCGGCTGGCCGAAGCGCGCGCGGCGTTCGCGTTCGATCCGGCGCGGCTCGACGCGATGGAATTGCGCCTGTTCGATCTGCGCGCGCTGGCGCGCAAGCATCGGGTCGAGCCGGATGCGCTCGCCGCTTTGGCCGAGGAACTGGGTGCGCGGCTTGCCCGGATCGAGGCGGGCGGCGAGGGCCTGGCCGCGCTGGAAGCGGAATTGGCGGCGGCGCGCGCGGATTATCTGGCCGCGGCAGACGCGCTGTCGGCGGCGCGCACGGCGGCGGCGGCCCGCCTGGATATGGCGGTCGCGGGCGAACTGGTGCCGCTCAAGCTGGATACGGCCCGCTTCCGCACGATGATCGAGGCGCTGCCGGAAACAAGCTGGAGCGCGGCCGGCAGGGATCGGATCGAGTTCGAGGTCTCGACCAATCCCGGCGCGCCGTTCGCGCCGATGCTCAGGATCGCCAGCGGCGGCGAATTGTCGCGCTTCATCCTCGCGCTCAAGGTCGCGCTGGCGGAGGAAGGTGGCGCGGGGACGATGATCTTCGACGAGGTCGATCGCGGCGTCGGCGGCGCGGTCGCCGCCGCGATCGGCGAACGGCTCGCGCGGCTCGCCCGGCGCGCGCAGATCCTGGTCGTGACGCACAGCCCGCAGGTGGCGGCGCGCGCCGACCGCCACTGGCTGATCCAGAAAAGATCGGACGGGCTGGTCGCGCGCACGGGCATTCACAGGCTCGACGCAATTGAGCGGCAGGAAGAGATTGCCCGGATGTTGTCGGGCGCGGAAATCACCGACGAGGCGCGCGCCCAGGCACAGAGGCTGCTCGCCGCCGCCTGAGGAGAAAGACATGGATCGCAGAACGTTCGTCGGTGCCCTGGCAGGGATGAGCATCGGCGCTCCAGCGATCCTGCGCGCGCAGCAATTGTTCACGGCCTATCCGTTCACGCTCGGCGTCGCGGCGGGCGATCCGGCACCCGATGGCTTCGTGATCTGGACGCGGCTCGCGCCCGCTCCGCTGGAGCCGCATGGCGGCATGCCCATGGGCAATGTCGCGGTCGACTGGGAAGTCGCCGCCGATCACGGCTTCAAGACGATCGTCGCGAAGGGCCAGGCGCTCGCGCGGCCCGAACTGGCCCATTCGGTCCATGTCGAGGTCGCCGGGCTCCAGCCGGCGCGGCCTTATTGGTATCGTTTCACGATCGGCAGCGAAAGAAGCGCCCGTGGCATGGCGCGTACGGCGCCGGCCTTCGGGTCGAAGCTCGACCGGTTGCGGCTCGGCGTGGTCGGTTGCCAGAATTACGAGGCGGGCTTCTACACCGCCTACCGTCATATCGCCGAAGAACCCGACCTCGATTTCATCTTCCATTACGGCGACTATATTTACGAGGGCCGCGGCAATCCGATTGGCCAGGATTCGCACCCGCGCGCGCATGTCGGCGGCGAATGCTACAGCCTCGACGATTATCGCCGCCGCTACGCCCAATATAAGAGCGACCTCGATCTGCAGGCGGCGCATGCGAGCTGCGCGTGGTGGGTGACGTTCGACGATCATGAGGTGCAGGACAATTATGCGGGCCTGACCGACAAGCATCTGACCCCGCCAGATCTGTTCGCCTTCCGCCGCGCCGCTGCCTATCAGGCCTGGTTCGAACATAGCCCGGTGCGGGCCACCGCGCTGCCGAACGGCCCCGACATCCAGATGTATCGGCGGGCGCGTTATGGCGACCTGGTCGACATGCATTTCCTCGACACGCGCCAATTCCGCACAGACCAGCCCTGCAATGACGAGATCAAACCCTATTGCCCGGGCATCGACGATCCCAGGGCGCAGATGATGGGGCTGGCGGAGGAAAGCTGGCTGGCGAAGGGACTGCGCGGCGGCGCGCGCTGGAACGGGGTGGCGCAGCAGGTGATGATGATGC
>NZ_DATHFV010000142.1:0-30894 GCF_035317925.1 Sphingomonas sp. | reverse complement strand
CGCACGCGCGTCTCGTTCGACATGGCGATGCGCCAGCTGGGCGGCACCACGATCGTGATGGAAGCGGGCTCGATGCAGCTCGGCCGGGGCGAGAGCATCGCAGACACGGCGCGCGTGCTGTCGCGCTATGTCGATGCGATCGTGATCCGGACCGACGATCATGCGAAGGTAACGGCGCTGGCGGAGCATGCCAGCGTGCCCGTGATCAACGGCCTGACCGACCTCAGCCATCCCTGCCAGATCATGGCCGACCTGCTGACCGTGATCGAGCGCAAGGGCACGGTCGAGGGCACGCGCTGGGCTTGGCTCGGCGACGGCAACAACGTGCTCCATTCGATCATCGAGGCGGGCAGCCTGCTCGGCTTCGACGTCACCGCCGCCTGCCCCGAAGGCTATGATCCGGATTCGGCGGTGGTGGCGGCCGCGAATGCCCGCGCCGGCAATCATCCGTTCGTGCTGACGCGCGATCCCGAGATCGCCGCCGCCGATGCCGATGTGGTCGTGACCGATACCTGGATTTCGATGGGTCAGACGCATGCCGAGCGGAAGCTGGCGGCGATGGCGCCCTATCAGGTGACCGCAAAGCTGATGGGCGGGGCGGCGGCCGACGGCCTGTTCCTCCATTGCCTGCCCGCGCACCGCGGCGAGGAAGTGGTCGATGCGGTGATCGACGGGCCCAAATCGGCAATCTGGGATGAGGCGGAGAACCGGCTCCATGCCCAGAAAGCGGTGTTGCTGTGGTGCTTGGAGAAGCTCTAGGCAGCGGGTGCCTTGCATAGCAAGGTCGCAAAAATTCGGTGGCTTCCTACATGGCCGTAATGACTCCCCAAAATCTCGATACCGCGCTCGCTTTCACCATTCCCGCACGCCATGCGCGCGGTCGCATGGTGCGACTGGGCCCTGCGCTGAATTCCATCCTGTCCGCCCACGGCTATCCGCCCGCGATCGAACGCATGCTGGCCGAAGCGATCGTGCTCGCCGCGTTGCTCGGCGCGACGCTCAAGGATGTGGAGGGCCAACTTACCCTCCAGGCGCAGACCGAAAATGGCGTGATCGAATTGCTCGTCGCCGATTATCGCGGCGGCGAGATGCGCGGCTATGTCCGCCACGATCCCGAACGGCTGGGCGAACTGCCCGCCGATCCCTCGCTCTTCGCCCTGTTCGGCAAAGGCTATCTCGCGATCACCTTCGATCAGGCGACGTCGGGCGAACGATATCAGGGTATCGTGCCCTTGGAGGGCGGCAGCCTGGCGGAGGCGGCCGAATCCTATTTCGCCCAGTCGGAGCAGATCCCCAGCCTGGTCCGGATAGGGATCGGACGCGGGGCCGACGGCAGCGTCGTCGCCGGCGGCCTGATGCTCCAGCATTTGCCCGAGGGCGAGGAGGGGCGCGACCGCATCCACACCCGTCTCGACCATCCCGAATGGGAGCATGTCGCGGCCTTGGGCGGCAGCGTGCGAGCCGACGAGCTGGCCGATCCCGATCTGCCGCTCGATACCTTGCTGTGGCGCCTGTTCAACGAGGATGAGGTGCGCGTCCTGCCCGGCGTCGCGCCGAAGCGCGGCTGCCGCTGCGATCCCGATCATGTCGCGCGCGTGATCGGCCGTTTTCCGGAAGAAGAGCAGGCGGCGATGGCGGGTCCGGACGGGCTGATCGAGGTCAATTGCGAATTCTGCGCGCGCGCCTTCAAGATCGAGCCGACCGATCCCAAAGGCCCGGCCGTGGCCGATATCTCGGCCTGATTTTTCCTCCCCCGTCATTGCGAGCGTAGCGAAGCAATCCAACGGTCCGGGCAGGCCTGGATTGCTTCGCTACGCTCGCAATGACGAGTTTTATGCCGTTAACCGGCTGTTTAATCCGTCCATGCTAGGTGCGGGGTCATGCCCATGTCGGGCATTGTCCTCCCTAGAGGCCAGAAGGCCACACTGGGCCGCTCTTCGGGGCGGCCTTTCTTTTGCGCTGCGGCATTTGATCCTATATCCGGCGCACTATGCTGAATCACGAAGATGAAAAGGACGGCGCGGTCGTGCTCGTCTCCGGCGGGCTGGATTCGATGGTGGTCGCCGCGCTTGCGGTCGAGGCCGGCCGCAAACTGGTCGCGCTCACGATCGATTATAACCAGCGCCACCGGATCGAGCTGGACGCCGCGGCGCGGATCGCCCGCCACCTGGGCGCGGTGCGTCACATCGTGCTGCCGCTCGATCTGACCAAATTCGGCGGATCGTCGCTGACCGACAATACGATCAGCATTCCCAAGGAGGGCGTGCAGCCCGGCATCCCCAGCACCTATGTGCCGGCGCGCAACACGATCTTCCTCAGCCTGGCGCTCGGCCTGGCCGAGGCGACCGGCGCGCGCGAAATCCATATCGGGGTCAATGCGCTCGATTATTCGGGCTACCCCGATTGCCGGCCTGAATTCGTCGCGGCGTTCGAAAGTCTCGCCAATCTCGCGACCAAGGCGGGCGTCGAGGGCGATCGCTTCAAGGTCCGCACGCCTTTGTTGCACATGACCAAGGCCGATATCGCGGCGGAGGCGGCACGGCTGGGCATCGATGCGGGCATGAGTTGGTCGTGCTACGATCCGCAGCCGGGCGAACTGCATTGCGGCCGCTGTGATAGCTGCCGGCTGCGTTCCAAGGGCTTCAGCGAAGCTGGCCTGCCCGATCCGACGCGCTACGCGGTGCCGCTGGCGTGAGCTACGCGGTCAAGGAGATGTTCCTGACCTTGCAGGGCGAGGGCCTGCAGGCGGGCATGCGCGCGGTGTTCCTGCGCTTCGCCGGCTGCAATCTGTGGTCGGGCCGCGAGGAAGATCGCGCGACCGCCGAATGCCAGTTCTGCGATACCGATTTCGTCGGGATGGATGGTGAGGGCGGCGGGCGCTTTGCCGATGCGGATGCACTCGCTGACCGGGCCTGGGCCTTCTGGGCGCAGAATCTGGCGGAAGAAGGTGGCATTCCCCTGGTGGTGATCACCGGCGGCGAACCGATGTTGCAGCTCGACGCGCCTTTGGTGGCGGCGCTCAAGGCACGCGGTTTCCGGATCGCGATCGAAACCAACGGCACGATCCCGGTGATCGACGGCGTCGACTGGATCTGCGTGAGCCCCAAGGCGGGCACGACGGTGGTCCAGCGCCGCGGCGACGAGCTCAAGATGGTCTGGCCGCAACCTGGGCTGGATGTGCGGGATATCGAAGGGTGGGACTTCGGCCACTGGCTGGTCCAGCCGATGGATGGCGTAAATGCGGATGCGGCGCGCCTAGCCGCGATCCGCTTCGTGCTGGAGCATCCGCGCTGGCGGCTGTCGCTGCAGAATCACAAGATGCTCGGTCTGCGCTAGGCGCCGTCGATCACTTGTTCTTGCACGCGATTTCTTTGCCCTTCTTGTTGTAGCAGCGCGGATCGACGATCGGATCGAACTGGACGTTCGAATTGTGCATCGCGAACACCTGATCGCCCACCGGCACCAGGCTGTTGCGGAATTCGCGCATCCGCGCCGCCGCGATCTCGCCGAGATGGCCGCGCGACTGCTCCTGCGTCTCGCCCGCGATCGAGGATGCCGTCTCGCAGAAGCTCAACTGCGCGCGCAGCGTCGAGAAGCTGTTGTAGGTCTTGGTCGTGAAATCATCCATCGCGTTCTGCCAGGTCTTGCCGGAGACGCGCTTGAAATAGCCGCCGAGCGTCGCATAGGTCGCCTGCAGCTCCGGGCTGTGCTGGCGCAGCATATTGTTGTAGCTGTCGACCGTGCGCAAAGCTGGCGCGAACTGGCATTGCAGCGCCGCGACGTTAAGCCCCGCGCGCATCGTCCACACCAGAGCCGCCTGAAGTTCCTTGGGCTGCGCGCCCGGCATCGGCAGGGTGATGCCCGGCTCGCCACCAGCCGCGGGCGCGCCGTTGATCGCGGGCTTGCTCCAGTACAGATAGGCCTGGGCGGGCGCGGCGAGGCCGGCCAGCGCGCCGAAGCACAGAGCCAGTCCCAGAATACGGCGCTTGCCGCCGCGTGTTCGCATCCTCATGCCCCTGTCTTAAGCGTCTTTCCCTAAAGCGAAAAGCGCTCAAGTCAGTTCCCGCCAACCGCCGGGCGCATCGTCAGGCCTTAATGGCGATAATTCCGCCGCAGCGCGTAGCGGCCATGGTCGAACGGTTCGAACATGCCGGGGATCGCGGGATGGTCGATCGGCTCCTCGCTCTCGTCCCGCTCCAGATTCTGTTGGCTGACATAGGCGATGTAGCTGCTCTCCGAATTCTCGGCGAGCAGGTGATAGAAAGGCTGATCACGCTTCGGGCGCACATCCTCGGGGATCGCCTCATACCATTCCTCGCTGTTGGCGAAGACGGGATCGATATCGAAGATCACGCCGCGGAAGGCGAACAGCCGGTGCCGGACGACGTCGCCGATCGTGAAGCGCGCCTCCGAGACTGGCGGCATGGTCTCGCGGCCGGTGGTGGGGATGTGGGTGTTGCGGGAAGGAATCATGGTTGTAATTTAATGTCGCATGCTTCTTGCGCAACCCATGCTTGGCAAGTGCGGTTTGGTGCGTTAGGGGCACCGCTCCTTCGACCCGACCCCCCATGCGGAGAGGTGCCAGAGTGGTCGATTGGGACGGTCTCGAAAACCGTTGTGCCGCAAGGTACCGTGGGTTCGAATCCCACCCTCTCCGCCATTGGGGCCGGGCGCAGCGATGTGTGCCCGGCCATCGTCCGCAAGGCTTGCCGACCCAATTCCATCACGAGTTACGCTGGAAGCGGGCCCACGATGTCCGTTTCCTGGGGCTGAAATTGAAACCTTGAGCCGAAATCTGTCATAATTCGGCAAAGATTTCTTTTCAGAAAATATCTTCTCTCGTGAGAAAAGGTGCGCTACGCACGCTCTCTCAAAGGGGCGGTGCGATGGCGCGGGCTGAAATTATCGTCGTGGGAAGCGGGATAGCAGGCGCGTCGATCGCCGCTACGCTCGCGGCTGTGGCGGATGTCGTGCTGCTCGAAGCGGAAGACGCTGCCGGTTATCATACGACCGGACGGTCTGCGGCGATGTACCTGCCGAGCTATGGCAACGATGTGATCCGGGCGCTGACGCGTGCCAGCCGCAATTTCCTGCGATCGCCGCCAATGGGCTTTGCCGGCCATCCGTTGCTGCATCGGCGCGGTCTGCTGACGGTCGCGGATGTCGAGCATGAAGCAGCGCTCGATGCACCCTTGTTCCACGATCATTATCGCCTGTCGTCGGATGCCGCCCTGATGCTGGTGCCCGCGCTTCGGCGCGATGCGATCGTCGGCGCGCGCTACGACTGGGAAGCATGGGACATCGACGTCGACCTGCTCCATCAGGCCTATCTGCGGATGGCGCGCGCCAATGGTGCACGTATCCTGTTCGGTCACCGCATCACCGGAGCGATCCGGTCGCAGGGCCAGTGGCAGGTAAGCTGCGCCGCAGGGCAGAAGCTGCGCGCCGATTTCGTCGTCAATGCCGCCGGTGCCTGGGGTGACGAGGTCGCTACCATGTTTGGCGCGTCGCCGGTCGCGCTCTCGGCGCGGCGGCGGACGATGATACTCGTCGATCCGCCCGCTGAGCTTGCTGTCGAGAAATGGCCGTTCGTGATGACGGTGCAGGAAAGCGTCTATTTCCGGCCCGACGCCGGCAAGCTCGCGATTTCTCCGGCAGACGAGACCGAGGATGTCCCATCCGATGTCCAGCCGGAGGAGCTCGACGTCGCGATCGGCATCGATCGATTTCAGCAGCTCGTCGACATGCCGGTACCGAGAATATCCCACAGCTGGGCGGGCTTGCGAACCTTCACCGCCGATCGCACCCCCGTGGTCGGGTTTGACCCGGCCGTGCCTGGATTCTTCTGGTTCGTGGGGCAGGGGGGCTACGGAATTCAGATCGCGCCGGCGACAGCGGCGGTGGGCACGGCATTGCTGCTCGATCAGCCGCTGCCACAATCTGTGCTCGACGAAGGAATTGCGCCGGAGGTGCTCAGCCCTTCGCGTTTCAGACAAGAGTGCCTCGTATGACGCGGGGATGGATGAACCGGATGGTCCTTCCGGGGCTGGCGTTCAAGGCGGTCGTAATCGGCGGCGGTTATGCCACCGGGCGTGAGCTGGTCGAATTCTTTCTGCCGAGCGGCGCGATCGGCGGCATATGGGCGATGGTGCTGGCGGCCGCGATCTGGAGCGGCATCTGCGCGCTCACCTTCCTGTTCGCCTTCGCGATCCGCGCCGCCGATTATCAGGCCTTCTTCCGCCGGCTGCTCGGGCCGTTCGCCTTCATGTTCGAAGGCTTGCTGATCCTTTACACGATCGTCGTCATTGCGGTGTTCGGCGCGGCGGCGGGTGCGATCGGTGCGTCGCTGCTCGGCTGGCCGACGATCGTCGGAACATTGCTGCTGGCGGTCTCGATCCTGCTGGTCACGGCGCGCGGCAACGAATCGGTCGAGGGCCTGTTCAAATATGTATCGGTGCTGCTCTACGGCACCTACGCGATCTTCCTGCTGCTCTGTCTGTGGCGTTTCGGCGGACGGATCGGGGATGCCTTCGCCCATTCGGGCCCGGCGACTGGCTGGGTGACCGGCGGCATCACCTATGCCAGCTACAACGTGATCGGCGCGGTGCAGGTTCTGCCGATGCTGCGGCATCAGCGCTCGCGGCGCGACGCGGTCGTTTCTGGATTGATCTGCGGCCCGCTGGCGATGCTGCCGGCAATGGTCTTTTTCGTCTGCCTGTCGGCATACGGCGGCGAAGTCGCCAGTCAGCAATTGCCGTCCGATTTCCTGCTGCGTCAGCTTGGCCTGCCCATCTTCCACTGGGCCTTCCAGCTGATGATCTTCGCAGCGTTGCTCGAATGCAGCGTCGGTAACATTCACGCCATCAACGAACGCGTCTTCGCGCATCGGACGCGCCGCGGCGGGCTCGATACGCCGCAGCTGCGCCTGATCGTGACCGTGCTGTTGCTGCTCTTCACGATGGGCATCGCCCAGGGGGTCGGGCTCGTGGACCTGATCGCCAAGGGATACCGTATCCTCGCTTATCTCGTGCTCGCCATCTTCATCCTGCCGCTCGTTACTTTGGGCGTGTGGCGGCTGGTGCGCGCGCCCGCCAACCAACCCTGAACCGACGGAGTTGCCCGCATGATACGATCCCTGCTTCTCGCCGGCGCGGCCATGCTTGGTGTCGCCGCTGCCGCTCAGGCACAGAGCCAGCCCGATTACGATCTGGTGATCCGCAACGGCCGCGTGCTCGACGGTGCCGGCAATCCGTGGATCCGCGCCGATATTGCGGTCAAGGACGGCAAGATCGCGGCGATCGGCAAGATCGAGACCAAGGGCAAGCGCGAGATCGATGCCACCGGCGACTATGTCTCGCCCGGCTGGATCGACATGATGGATCAGTCGAGCCAGGTGCTGCTCAAGAACGGGCTCGGCGAAAGCAAATTGCGCCAGGGCCTTACCACCCTGATCGACGGCGAGGGCGGCACGCCCGTGCCGGCCGACAAGATCGCGGACTATTTCACCCAGCTCGAGACGCAGGGAATCGCGCTCAATTTCGGCACCTATTACAGCGCCGCACAGTCGCGCGTCGAAGTGATGGGCGACAAGGCCGGTCAGCCGACGCCGGCCCAGATCGCGGCGATGCAGGACAAGGTGCGGACCGCGATGAAGGCCGGCACGATGGGCGTCGCCTCCGCGCTCATCTATCCGCCCGATTCGTTCCAGACGACGCAGGACCTGATCCAGGTCGTCGGCGCCTCGTCAGCCTGCAACGGCATCTATGCGACGCATATGCGCGACGAGAGCGCCAAGCTGCTCGACGCGATCCGCGAGGCGATCGAGATCGGCGAGAAGGGCCATGTGAAGGTCGAGATTTTCCACTTCAAGGCGGCCTATGCGCCCGAGTGGGGCAAGCTGATGCCGCAGGCGGTGAAGCTGATCCAGGACGCGCGCGATCGGGGCGTCGACGTCTCGGCCGACATGTATCCTTATATCGGCGCCGGCACCGGCCTGAGCATCACCGTTCCCAACTGGGTCTATGAGGATGGCGAGGCCAAGGCGATCGAACGGCTCAAGGATCCCAAGATCCGCGAGAAATTGAAGCAGGAAGTGAAGGCCGGATCCGAACCGGGCTGGTCCAATCTGGTCGAAGCCTCGGGCGGTTGGAACCATATCGTGCTGGCGAGCGCCTACAATGCGAAGTGGGACCAGTATCAGTACAAGACGATCCAGCAGATCGCCGATACGCTTCATCGCGATCCCGTCGACGTCGCCTACGATATCGTCGTCGATGCGATGCCGCATCGCGCGATGTCGCTGTTCATGATGATGGACGAACGCGACGTCACCACCGCGATCAAGCAGCCCTGGGTCGGGATCGGCAGCGATTCCGCCGCCTCGGTCAAGCTTGGCCAGATGGAGGAGCTGGGCCTGGTGCACCCGCGCGCTTACGGCACCTTCCCGCGCATCATCGCCGAATATGTGAAGCGCCGGCCGGTGCTGACGCTTGAGGATGCGGTGCGCAAGATGACGTCGTGGCCGGCCAACCGGCTCGGCCTGACCGATCGCGGCGTGCTGCGCGCCGGACTGGCGGCCGATATCACCGTGTTCAATTACGACCGGCTCGACGACAAGGCGACGTGGGAGCATCCGTTCACGCCCGCCGAGGGCGTGGATTATGTGGTGGTCAACGGCAAGGTCGTGCTCGATCAGGGCAAGCCGACCGCCGAGCGGCCCGGCCGCGTGCTGCGCGGCGTCTGCGCCTTGCCCAAGGGGGCCGCGTGACCCGGCTATCGCTCACGACCGCGCTCGAAAGCTGGCCGCTGAAGAAGCCGTTCCGCATTTCCGGCAACGTCTTCTCGGAAACCAGCAATGTGCTGGTGACGCTGGATGATGGCACGCATCAAGGGCGTGGCGAGGCCCAGGGCGTCTATTATCACGCCGAGACGCCCGAGAGCATGGCGGCGCAGGTGGAAAGCGTCCGCGACGCGGTCGAGGCGGGAATCGACCAAGCTGGACTGCAGGCGTTGCTGCCTGCCGGCGGCGCGCGCAACGCGCTCGATTGTGCGTTGTGGGAGCTCGAATCCCGGCGCACGGGCAAGCCGGTCTGGATGCTGGTGGGCCTGGATGAACCACGGCCGCTGCTCAGCACCTGGACGATCGGCGGCGACGCGCCCGATGTGATGGCCCGGGATGCGATCGATTATGCCGCGGCGCGTTCGCTCAAGCTCAAGCTGATCGGCGATGGCGGGGACGCCGACCGCGTCCGTGCGGTTCGGGCCGTGCGGCCCGACGTATGGCTCGGCGTCGATGCCAATCAGGGGCTCGACCGCAAGAAGCTCGAGGATTTGATGCCGGCGCTGGTCGAAGCGGGCGTTTCCCTCATCGAGCAACCGGTGCCGATCGGCGCCGATTCCCAGCTCGACGGGCTGAACGCGCCGATCCCGATCGCGGCCGATGAGAGCGCGCAGACGCTCGACGATCTGGCGGCGCTCAAGGGCCGCTACCAGGTCATCAATATCAAGCTCGATAAATGCGGCGGGCTGACCGAGGGGCTGGCGATCGCGCGCGCCGCCCGCGACTATGGTCTGCAGGTCATGGTCGGCAACATGGTCGGCACCTCGCTGGCGATGGCGCCGTCCTTCGTCGTCGGGCAGCTGTGCGACATCGTCGATCTCGATGGCCCGCTCCTGCTCGCGCGCGACCGCCATCGCGCCGTCGTCTATGCCGATGGCCGCATCGATTGCCCCCGCGGTGTGTGGGGCGCCACCCAAGTTCAGGGAGTGTCGGCATGACGCCGATTGAATTGCCCCAGCCTTATCTTCTTTTCCTCGGCGACACGGTCGATCCGACCTATGCCAAGACCGCTTACGGGTTGCGCGACTGGGCGCCCGAACATTGCGTCGGCGAACTCGTCCTGCCTGCCGGCAAGGTCAGTACCGGCCTGCCGTCGATGACGCCGGCCGAAGCGGCGCGGGCTGGCGCACGATCGCTGCTGATCGGCGTCGTCAATAGCGGCGGCTTCATTCCCGAATCATGGGTGCCGACTTTGGTCGAAGCATTGGAGGCCGGTCTCGATATCGTCAGCGGCCTGCATCGCCGGCTAGCCACCGTACCGGCTCTGAAGGAGGCGGCCGAACGGCTGGGCCGCAGGCTGATCGACATTCGTGTCCCGCCCGAAAATCTGGGCGTGGGTACCGGCAAGCGTCGTACCGGGCGCCGGTTGCTGACGGTCGGCACCGATTGCGCGCTCGGCAAGAAATACACGGCGCTCGCGCTCGCCCGCGCGCTGTCCGATCGTGGGGTCGACGCGGATTTTCGTGCCACCGGCCAGACCGGAATCATGATCAGCGGTCGCGGCATCCCGATCGACGCGGTCGTGGTGGATTTCGTCTCGGGGGCGGCGGAACTGCTGTCGCCGGACGCATCGGCGGATCATTGGGACGTGATCGAGGGCCAGGGATCCTTGCTGCATCCATCCTTCGCCGCGGTCACGCTGGGTCTGTTGCATGGCAGCCAGCCCGATATCCTGGTGCTTTGCCACGATCCGCGCCGCACCGAAATTCGTGGGCTGACGGGGTTCATCATTCCGCCGCTGCCGCAGGTGATGGAGCTTTATTTGTCGCTGGCGCGGCTAACCAATCCGGCGGTCCGCTTTGCCGGGATCAGCCTCAATACTGGCGGGATGACCGACGCCGAAGCCGACGCCGCGCTGGCAGCGGCGGAAGCTGCGACCGGCCTGCCCGCGGCCGATCCGCTGCGGGACGGGCCCGCGCTGGCACGGCTGGTGGATGCTTGCTTGAACTGACAGCGAACGCCGGAGCGTCAGGCTGCGGCGGATGTATGGGTTTCGGCGTCGCCGATCCGGCCCTCGGCTTCGGCGATCAGATGCTGCTGAAGATTTTCGTCGGCGGACGCACAGACCGATAATATGGTCGCCTGTTCGAAGCCCTCGCCGACGAGATAGCCATGGCCCATATTGCTGTCGATATAGACGCCTTCGCCCTTGTTGAGCGTGACCGGCGCGTAAAATTCGGTGTGGAGCACGACCGCGCCTTCGATCACGAACGCGAATTCCTCGCCGGCGTGACGGACGAGATCGCCGAATTCGCCGAGCGACTTGGCGGTGATCTGGACGTGGATCGGGATCATGCGGCGCTTGCGCAGATCGCTGCACAGATAATTGTAGACGTAATTGGGCGTCTCGACGCGCACGGCGGCGTCCAGTGTCGCGATGCTGCGCCGTGCGGTGAAGACCGTCTCGTTGGTCTCGCCCTCCGAGAATAATTCGGCGAGCGCGATGCCCAGCGAACGGCTTAATTGTTGCAGCCGGTCATAGGTCAGCGTCAGCTTGTCATTCTCGATTTTCGACAGGGTCGAAAGCGGAATGCCGCAGGCCTCGCTCATCTCCGCAAGCGTCCACTGACGCTCCTTGCGGATGCGTTTCACGATCGTTCCCAGGCTCGTATTCATCGACATGTACAACTTCCTAGCACGTTTGCCGCAGAGCGAAAAACGTCTTGATGAGGCGCTTTCTTGACAATTTTGTGTTGCACCGCAAATTATTTTCTATACGGAGAATCACGGCTTATCCAGCAAGAAACTGGCGGGTCGGCGTCAATCAAGGGGTGGCGACGATATGTTCAAGGGTAAAGCCTTTGCCGGACTTCTGGCGCTTTGCGCGGCACCGGCTTTTGCGACTCCAGCCAATCTGGTTGCAACCGTGGCCAAACCGGCTGCTCCGAGCTTCCAGAAGGCGCTTGAGGCCCAGGTTCTCGTATTGGAAAAACAGCTGAATGGCCGGATCGGCGTGGCCGTGCGCTTGCTGGAAACGGGCGAGACCGCCGAGGTCCATGCCGAGCCCTATCCGATGGCGAGCACCTATAAGGTCGCGGTCGCGGGCGCGGTCTTGACCAAGATCGATCATGGCGGCGCCAGCCTCGACCAGATGATTGCCGTGACGCAGCTTGATTTCGACCGGACGGGGGAGCCTGCCGATCATGTCATCCATCCGGGCGTGAGCCTGTCGGTCGCCAACCTGATGGAATTGATGCTCACGCAGAGCAACAATACCGCCACCGACAAGATGTTTGAGCTCGCCGGCGGGCCGGCTGCGGTTACGGCGTATCTGCGTCAGATCGGCATCACCGGCATCCGGGTCGATGACAATGTCAACGATGTGCTGAACGGCTATTACGGCTTTCCCCATGGCGGCCCCTTTGGCACCACGTTCGAGAAACTTTATCCGACGCCCGAGGCGCAATTGGCGGCCGAAGCGAAGGCAACGCCCAATCCGAAGTGGGACGCCGATCCGCGCGATACCGCGATCCCGTCGGCGATGGTCGATCTTCTTTCGAAACAACTTGCCAGTCCGCTGCTCAAGGAAAGCAGCCGCGTCTTCCTCACCGGCGTGATGGAGCGCTGCGAAACGGGCGCGCTGCGGATCAAGGGTCTGCTGCCCGCCGGAACGGTGGTCGCGCATAAAACCGGCACGATCGGTGGCACCGTCAACGACGTCGGCATGATCACGCTCCCCGAGGCGCGCGGTCACCTGCTGATCGCGGTCTACACCAAGGGGAGCGGTTTGCCGGAGGAAAAGCGCGAGCATGCGATCGCAGAAATCGCACGCAGCGCCTTCGACTATTTCACCATGCGATGACCGCAAAAGAGGAACGGCGCCGCACAGAAACCAAAGGGGTCACGTCCATGTCTCAGGGAAACATCGAAACCTTCCTCCACCGTTCAAAGCAACATCTGCGATCCACCAGCGCGATGCGTTTCGCGCCCGCCATGATCGGCGCGGCCATGTTGGCGGCGAGCGTCCCCGCCTTCGCGGCGGCCCCGGACGCACCGGCCGCCGGAGCCGCCACCCCCGACGACGCCAACGCCGAAATCGTCATTACCGGTACGCAGATTTCGCGCGCCGGGTTCGTTTCGCCGACGCCGGTCACCAGCGTTACCGTGACCGACATCCAGAAGGTCGGGTCGATCAATATCGCTGATGCGCTCAACCAGATTCCGGCGCTCAAATCGAGCGTGACGCCTTCGTCGGTCGGCAATCTCTCCAAACTCGCCGGCGGCAATTATCTCGATCTGCGCGGCCTTGGCTATTTGCGTACGCTGACCTTGGTCGACGGCAAGCGCTACGTCCCCAGCTCGCCCGAAGGTGTGATCAACACCAACATGCTGCCGCAAGCGATCATATCGGGCGTTGACGTCGTTACCGGCGGTGCGTCGGCGGCTTATGGTTCGGACGCGGTTGCCGGTGTCGTCAATTTCAAGATCGACAACAAGTTGCAGGGCTTCCGTGGCAACGTCCAGGGCGGCATGACCGATTTCCACGACAACAAGAATTATCTGGCGTCGCTGGCCTACGGCACCAACTTCGCCGATGGGCGCGGCCATATTCTGCTCGGTGCGGAATATGCAGAGAACAAGGGCGTCACCGACGCCAGCAAGCGCAAATATCTTGGCAACAAAGGCCTGATCGTCAATCCGGCGTTCGGGGTCACGGCGGGTGCGCCCTTCCTGATCTACGCCAACGACATTAGAGCGGCCTACGCGTCCGAGGGCGGCCTGATCGATTCCGGCTCGCTCCGCGGCACCAAATTCGATGTCGGCGGAGGCACTTCGCCGTTCCAATATGGTACCAATCTTACCGACGATAACACGATGGATGGCGGCGATGGCGATCCGCTCGCATCGACCTACGTCCTGGTGACGCCGACGAAACGGTACAGCGGCTATGCGGGCGCGACTTACGAGGTCGCCAGCAACATCACCGCTTATGCGAGCTTCGACTACGCACACTCGGCCTTCAACGAACGCTCGATCCCGAGCGACGACACGTTCACGATCCAGGCGGACAATGCCTATCTGCCCGCTTCGGTCCGCACCGCGCTTGCGGCGGCAGGGGAGACCAGCTTCGCCCTCGGCCGCGGATCGGAAGATTATGGCGTCGGCCGGATCGTCCAGCGCGCGCATACCTGGCAGGCGACTGCCGGCATCAAGGGCAGCCTGGGCGGCTCGTGGACGTTCGACGCGTCGTATGATTACGGCAAGTCGCGCATGCTCACTCTGTTCACGGGCGATGTGATCAAGTCCAAACGCCTGCTCGCGATCGACGCCGTGGCCGGTCCCGGGGGCACTATCGTCTGTCGCTCGACGCTAACGGATCCGAGCAACGGCTGCGTGCCTTTGAATCTGTTCGGCGAAGGATCGCCGTCACAGGCCGCGATCAATTACATCACGGGCACGTCGGTTCGCGACTGGCAGCAGAAGCAGCAGGTCGGTGACATCACCGTTCGCGGTGAGCCGTTCAGCCTGTGGGCGGGTCCGATCTCGGTCGCGGTAGGTGCCGAATGGCGCAGGTTCGATGTCGATGTTACCTCCGATCCGCTCTCGGCGACGCCGAACGTCAGCCTGCTCCGCGTCGGCAACGTCAAGCCTTACTCGGCCGAAGAAGAGGTCAAGGAAGCCTTTGGCGAAGTCGTCATCCCGCTCGCCAAGGATCAGAGCTGGGCCAAGAATATCGACGTGGATATCGCCGGCCGCGTCACCGACTACAAAACCTCGGGCACGGTCGAAACGTGGAAGGCGGGCATCAATTACGCGGTCGATGACTCGATCCGCTTCCGCGCTACCCGCTCACGCGACATTCGCGCGCCCAACATCAACGAATTGTTCGCGGCAGGCCAGACGCTGATTGGCGGCATCACCGACAGCAAGGCGCCCGCCGGAACGTCCCAAACTTATTCCGTCAGCCAGACGACGGGAGGCAATCCCTTCCTGAAACCGGAAAAGGCCGACACCTTCACCGGTGGCGTCGTCTTCACGCCGACCTTCATCCCGCGCCTCAGCCTCTCGGTCGATTATTACGACATCAAGGTGAAGGGTGCGATCTCGTCGCTTGGTGCGCAGACGCTGGTCAATCGCTGTAACGGCGGCGATGCTGCAACCTGCCTGCTCACGCCGCGCGGCGCGGACGGCAAGATTTCGGGCATCCTGCTGGCGCCGATCAACTTCCAGCAACTCGTCATGAACGGCATCGACGTCGAGGTCGCCTACCGCTTCCCGCTGGCGACTGGGTCGATCGATCTGCATGGCCTGCTCGGATACATCAACAAGCTGAACCAGGTCGGCCAGGATGGCGCCGTCACCAAGTTCGCAGGCAATACGGATCAGCCTGCGCTCGATGGCCCGGGCGGCACGCCGCACTGGAAGATGAACGGCAGCGCGACCTACACGACCGACGGTTACAAGATCAGCTTCACCGAGCGTTATGTCGGCGGCGGCGCCGTCACCGAAGATACTGTGGATGGCGGACCGATTGTGGCGCACAATCATGTCAGCGGCCGCTTCTACAGCGATCTGTACGGTGAAATAACGCTCGCCACGACCAGCCGCGGCAAGGTTGCCTTGTTCGGCGTAGTCCAGAACCTGTTCGATCGGCATCCGCCGTTCACCGGTTACGAGTTCCAGACCGCACGTCAGCTCTACGACGTGGTCGGCCGCGACTATACCGCCGGTATTCGCTTCGAATTCTAGAACAGAACCGACCTATCGAAACCTGACCCCGGTCGTGCCGCGTAAGCGGCCCGGCTGGGGTGCGGGGAGGGGATATCTTGCTTAATTTGCGTTCCATTCAACAGATGGTGATCGACCCCGGCACGAAGGGCTTGCCACTCGGTGTCGGGACCATGCGCCTCGGTGAAATCGCCCAGGCCGGCTGGCGGCTCCATACCGATCTGCAACTGCCCGCCGCCGTCCTGCGCCGCTCGGCGATCGACAATAACAGCGACTGGATGCAGCGCTTTTCCAACCACTTCGGCGTCGCGCTGTGTCCGCACGGCAAGACGACGATGGCGCCGCAGATATTCGACCGCCAGTTGCGCGAAGGCGCGTGGGGCCTCTCCTGTGCGACGATCACGCATCTGCGCCTGTACCGCCGCTTCGGTGTGCAGCGCCTGATCTATGCCAATCAGATCGTCTCGCCGGCGGCGGCGCGCTGGCTGGCGGGAGAACTGGCCAACGATCCGGCGTTCCAGGCGTACGTGTTTGTCGATTCGGTTTATGGCGCCGATCTGCTGGCGGATGCCGCAGAGGCGGCCGGCCTCGATCGGCCCATCACCGTGCTGATCGAGATCGGCGTCGATGGCGGACGCACGGGCGTGCGCGGTCTCGACGCGGCGCTTCGCCTGGGGCGCTATGTCGCCGCGAAGCGGGGCCTATCGCTGGCAGGCATTGCGACATTCGAGGGTATCGTCGCCGGCCGCACCGACTTCGAAATGGAGCCCTATGTCGAGGCGCTGCTGGCCGATACCGTGCGTGCGGCGGAGGTGCTTGCGTTCGAAAAGCTGTTCGACCCGTCGCATCCCGTGATCCTGTCGGCGGGCGGATCGCGCTTCTTCGACATCGTCGCGCTGCGGCTGAAGGCGGCGGATGTCGGCTCGGAGCCGCTCGTGATCCTGCGCAGCGGCTGCTACATCAGTCATGACGCGCACCATTATGAGGTCGCGTTCCAGCGGCTGCTCGAGCGGACCGGCACTGCCGGTATCGACGGGCGGCTCAAGAATGCGCTCGAAGTCTGGGCCGAGATCCAGTCCTGGCCCGAACCCGGCTGGATGTTCGCCACGATCGGCAAGCGCGACATTTCCTACGATGCCGATCTGCCGAGCGTGATCCTGGGCCGGCCGCGGCAGACCGGCACGATCGAAGCGGTCGCGCCGGGCGCGCTCGAGGTGAAGAAATTGTCCGATCAGCACGCGCATATCGTCGTGCACGAACCGGTGCCGCTGGCGATCGGCGACCAGATCGGCTTTGGTGTTTCCCACCCTTGCACGACCTTCGACAAATGGCGGACGATCTTTGAGGTCGACGATGACGGTATCGTCATCGATGCCATCGCCACCTTCTTCTGACGTCAGGACATATCATGACCCGGCCGCTCCGTTCCGTCCTTCTGCTTGTGATCGGCCTGTTCATGACGACCGCGGCGCAGGCAGCGGCGCCGCCGACCGACGCCATCGCCAAAGCGGTGCAATGGGAACTGGCGGCCAAGGCCATTCCGTCGATCGCGGTCGCTCTGGTCGATCGCAACGGCATCGTCTGGTCGCAGGCGTGGGGCTATGCCGATGGGGACCATAAGATACCGGCGGGGCCGGCCACCATCTATCGGGCGGGTTCGGTGTCCAAGCTGTTCACGGACGCCGCGATCATGCGGCTGGTAGAGGCGGGCAAGCTCGATCTCGACGCGCCGGTTACGCGCTATCTGCCCGGTTTCCGTCCGCACAATCCGTTCGGCACCGACATCACGTTGCGCGAATTGATGACGCATCGCAGCGGGCTGGTGCGCGAGCCGCCGCGCGGCCATTATTTCGACATCGGCGCCAAGGGTCAGGCCGATACGGTGCTGAGCCTCAACGACACGACGTTGGTGGCCAAGCCGGGCACGCTCACCAAATATTCCAACGCCGGCCTCGCGGTAGTGGGCGAGGTGCTCGCGGCGGTTACGGGCAAACCCTATGAGCAGGCCGTGCACGATCTGGTGCTCGGGCCGCTCGGCATGACCGCCAGCAGCATGTCGCTCGCGCCGGTCAAGGACCGCCTTGCCTATAGCGAAATGGCGTCGTTCGATGGCCCGCGCTTTCCCGCGCCACCGTTCGATCTGGGCACGCCCGCCGCCGGCAATCTCTACACCACCACCGGCGATCTCGGCCGGTTCGCGACCTTGATGCTCAACCACGGGCAGACGCTGCTGAAGCCGGCGACGGTCGAGGAGATGTGGCGCGTCCAATATCCGTCGAACAACGGCCCGCGCAATTTCGGGCTCGGCTTCATCGTCACCGATCTCGACGGGCAGCGGATGGTCGGCCATTCGGGCGCGGTCTACGGCTTCTCGACCGAACTGCGCTTGCTGCCCGAAGCCGGCATGGGCGCGATCGTGTTCAGCACGGTCGATTCCGGCGTCAGCGCGGGCAAGCTCGTCCGCTACGCGCTCCAGGCCTGGCGGGCGGCGCAAGCGGGGCAGCCGGTCCCGGCCTATCCCGAAAGCGCGCCCGTTGCCGGCGATGAGGCGAAGCGCCTGTCGGGGCGGTATAGCGATGGCCATGCGAGCGTTTCGACGCGCATCTATGCCGGCCAGCTCGCGCTCGACGCGCCTGAGACTGCGGGCATGATCCGCAAGCTCGGTACTGCCTATCTGATCGACGACGCGCAGGCCTATGACGACAAGCTGGCCTTCGCGCCGGACGGCAGCTGGCTGGAACTCGACGGCAAGCACTATGTGCGGAGCAGCTGGGCGGAGCCGCCTTTGCCCGCGCCCGACTTCGCGGCGTTGGTCGGCGAATATGGCTGGCCGCATAATGTGATGCAGATCTACGAGCGCGACGGGCAGCCGTTCATCCGGATCGAATGGGTCGATTATCGCCCGCTCCGCCGGATCGATGCCGACGATTACGCCTTCCCGACCGATCGCGGCCTCTATCCATTGGAGACGCTTCACTTCGAGCGTGGCGCGGACGGACAGCCGGTCGCGGCGATCCTGAACGGCATACGCTGGCCGCGCCGCGATTTCGGCGCGGAGACGCAGGCGATCGTGCGGCAGGGCATCAACGGCGACGTCACCGCGCTGCGCACCGCCGCGCTCGCCGCCAGCCCGCCGGCGGAAGCGCCCAAGCCGCGCAAGTCCGATCTGGTCGCGCTGACCTCGCTCGATCCGTCGATCAAGCTCGAGATACGTTATGCGTCCGACACCAACTTCCTGGGCGTGCCCGTCTATCAGAGCGCGGCCGCGTTCATGCAAAGGCCCGCGGCCGAGGCGGTGGCGCAGGTCAGCCAGTTGCTGCATGCGCAAGGCTATGGCCTGCTGATCCACGACGCCTATCGCCCGTGGTTCGTCACCAAGATGTTCTGGGATGCGACCCCGCCCGATCATCATCAGTTCGTTGCCGACCCGTCGCAGGGCTCACGCCACAATCGCGGCGCGGCGGTCGATCTGACGCTCTATTCGCTCGCCACCGGCAAGGCGGTGATGACGACCGGACGCTATGACGAATTCTCCGACCGGTCCTATTCCAACTATATCGGCGGGACCGATCATCAGCGCTGGCTGCGCGAAAAGCTGCGCGCGGCGATGGAGAGCCATGGCTTCGCGGTCTATCCCGAGGAGTGGTGGCATTTCGATTTCGGGCCCTGGTCCGAATATCCGATCGGCAATGCCTCGTTCGAGCAATTGAAGACGGGCGCGCGCAAATGAGGCGCTTTGCAATCGGCCTCTGCGCAATCCTGCTCGGCGGGACGGCGCTTGCGCAAAGCCCGACCGCGCCGACCGCCGGCACCGATCCGGCGGTGCTGGATCAGCAGTGGGTCGATGCTAGCAAGAAGTTCGACGCGCCGCGCAAGGCGCTGCTCGCGACCGTCGGCAAGACGGTCAAGGCGGGGCCGTTCCGCGCCGATTATGAATCGCTGAACACCTACGAAATCCCGCAATGGTTCAAGGATGCCAAGTTCGGCATCTTCATCCACTGGGGCGTCTATTCGGTCCCGGCCTATGGCAACACCTGGTACCCGAACCAGATGTATATCCACGGCACCGACATCTTCAAACATCATGTCGCGACCTACGGCCCGCAGGACAAATTCGGCTACAAGGACTTCGTGCCGATGTTCAAGGCCGAGCATTTCGATGCGAAGGCCTGGGCGCATCTCTTCAAGCAGGCGGGCGCGCAATATGTCGTGCCGGTGTTCGAGCATCATGACGGCTTCGCGATGTACGACAGCGCTTTATCCGATTGGACCGTCGCCAAGATGGGGCCGCGCCGCGACACGGGCGGCGAGCTGGCCGCCGCGATCCGCGCCGAGGGCATGCATTTCGGGGCGTCGACGCACCGGATCGAGCATGATTTCTTCATGGGCGCGGGACGCGAATTTTCGTCGGACGTGAACGACCCCAAATATGCGCAGCTTTACGGGCCGGCGCATGCCTGGCTGCAGGCCGACACCGACGACAGCGTTTATAACGACTTCACCTATGTCTCCGAGGCGTTCCAGGATGACTGGCTCGCGCGATCGGCCGAGATCGTCGAGAAATACCACCCGGAAATCATGTATTTCGATTGGTGGGACGGCCAGCCCGGGCTGCGCGACAAGCTCGCGAAATTCGCGGCTTTCTATTACAATGACTCGCTGAAGCATGACGGCCATGTCGGCGTCATCAATTACAAATATAACGCGATGAGTCCGCATTCGGCGGTGCTGGATCTGGAGCGTGGCCAGCTCGGCGACGTCCGCCCGCTGCACTGGCAGACCGATACGTCGATCAGCAACAAGAGCTGGGGCTATCTTGCCAAGGACGAATTCAAATCGCCCGGTTTCATCGTCCACCAGCTGATCGACATCGTCAGCAAGAACGGCAATCTGCTGCTCAATGTCGGTCCGCGCGCCGACGGCACGATCCCGGACGAGGTGCAGCAGATCCTGCTTGCGGTCGGGGGCTGGCTGAAGGTGAACGGCGAGGGGATATATAACACCACGCCCTGGATCATATGGGGCGAGGGGGCCAACAAGGCGGTCGGCGGCTCTTTCAACGATACCAAGGCGGACAGCTGGTCGGCCGACGACTTCCGCTTCACCACGCACGACGGAATCCTCTACGCGATCGAGATGGCGTGGCCCGAGAAGGGCGAGGCGGTGATCCGCACGCTCGCGACGGGCAGCGGCATCCCGGTCGACGCCGTGAATCTGCTGGGCGCGCAAGGCGCGCTTGAGTTTCATCAGAAAGCCGATGGCCTGCACATTACGCCGCCGCCGCGACCGCCCGGCGATTTCGCCTTCGTGTATCGCATCCGCCTTCGTGCTGCCGGGCATTAGCCACCGCGTGCGGCGCACGAAAGGACCATGACCAAGTCTCCGCCGCTACGCGGGGCTCGCAACGGATTTTCAACCGCCCGACGAGGGCCCGGAGGCAATGATGAAACTCGCTCCCTTGCGTCTATGCTGCCTGCCGATCGCGATCCTGGCTCCCGTAGCGGCAGCCGGGGCCCAGACCAGTGTCGCCGAAACGGTCCGCCAGGTTCAGCAGGATCCGGAACTGGCCCATTCGCGCCTGGGCGTCGAAATCTATTCGCTCGACAAGAGCGCGGTCCTGTTCAGCCAGGACGGAGACAAGTTCTTCACGCCCGGATCGACCACCAAGCTCGTGACCGAGGGTGCCGCGCTGGCGCTACTGGGTTCGGATTACCGCTTCCACACCCGTGTCTACCGGACCGGGCCGATCAAGGCCGGGGTGCTGGATGGGAACATCGTGATCGTGGCGAGCGGCGATCCCAACCTTTCCGGGCGCGTCGGGCCGGACGGCAAGCTCGGCTTCGTCGACGAGGATCACGATTATGGCGGAATGCCGCTGCCGGGAGACCCGGTGGCGCCACTGACGAAGCTTGCGCAGCAGATCGCGAGCATGGGCGTGCGACGCATCACGGGATCGGTTCTGATCGACGTAGGCCTGTTCGCGGAAGGCAATCGCGAAGGCGGATCGGGAATGTCGATTTCCCCCATCATCGTGAACGACAACACCATCGACGTTCTGGTCACGCCCGGGGCCGGCACCCAGCCGCCGATGGTCCGCACGGCGCCGGACGTGTCGGGCGTGCGCTTCGTCAACAAGCTGACGACGGGCGCGGCCGGGACGGATCCGGCGATCGAGCAAATTGTCGCGGTCCTTCCCGACGGAACGCGGGAGGTAACGCTGCGCGGTTCGGTTCCGAGCGGGCACGCCGTGATCAATAGCCCTTATGCGGTGGACAGCCCCTCCCGCTTCGCCGCGGACGTGCTGGTCACGCAATTGCGCAAGGCGGGCGTAGCGGTCGGCAAGGCGGCGCCCGATGGGCGCGCGGACAGCGGGGCGTTCACGGCGAGCTATCGTCCCGACCTGCTGGTGACCGACATCGTGTCGCCGCCGCTGAGCGAAGACGTGCGGATCACGCTGAAGGTAAGCCAGAACCTGCACGCGGCGACCATGCCTTATCTTATCGGCAGCCTGCTCGGTAAAGCGACGGCCAATGCCGACCAGCGCGGCCTTGCCCTGATCCACGACTGGCTTGAGAAAGCAGGGCTCGATCTGTCAGGCGCGGTGCAGGCGGACGGCGCGGGGGGCAGCGCAGACTTCACGCCCGATTTCATGGTCCATTATCTCGCCTACATGGCGAAGCAGCCCTTCTTCCCCGCCTTTTACGCCGGGCTGCCGATCCTCGGCAAGGACGGCACGTTGGCAGAGGTGGGGCGGGATTCGAAGGCGGCGGGCCACGTCTTCGCCAAGACGGGCACCTATGTCAGCAGCGACTTTTTGAATGATGCCATCTTCGTCGATGGCAAGGGGCTCGCGGGCTATACGACGTCACCATCGGGCGAACAGCTGGCCTTTGCGCTTTATCTCAACAAGGTATCGGTGCGGGCCCGGGCGGGCGCCGGAGGCTCGGCGATGAGCAGAATGAGCCATGTCGTCGCGGATCCGCTCGGCGCGATCGCCGCCGCCGCCAACATTGGTCCCATAACGACATCCGGAGATGGCGGCGTGCGCCAATGATGTTCGCGGGACCGGCGCCCGCCCGCCGCAAAAGGCAGGCATATTCTTCTTGGCAACGGGGCGGGCTTCAAGCCTCGTCGTGAGAAACATCCAAACCCGTTGTCGAATGGAAATCGAGGTTTAGGCGCAAGGCGGTTCGGTTTATCATGGCCCAAATTGGAGGGCGTGATGGCGGATACGGCTTGGTCTCGTCTGGTTGCGTCGGCGATAGCCTCTTCACTGGTTCTGGTCCCTGTAGCGGCGCGCGCCGCCCCTTCGGATATCGTCGTCACCGGCGTCCGATCCGGGCTGAGCGGCTGGCGGCAGGCGGAAACCAGCCATGTGCTCGTGCTGAGCGACGGCAGCGAGGACGAACTGGTCAAGCTGACGCGCAATCTGGAGCGGCTGCACTTCCTGCTGTCCGGGCTGATGGGTCGTGGCGCGGCCGACGACGATACGGTCAAGATCCGCATCACCCTGATCGGCGACGTGCTCGAATTCTCGAACATGCACCTAGTCAACAAGCGCTGGCAGCAGGGCCCCTATAACGATCTGTTCCAGATCAGCCGTTTCTACGATCCGCGTGCGGACGGGGTGGTGATGGCCTCGACCCGCGCCGACCAGCGCGTCGTGGTCGAACATACCACGATCACGCCGCAGTCGGTCGCGGGCGTGCTGAACTCGGTCGCGGCGAGCGGTACCGACCCGCAATTGCGCGCGGAATTGTCGGCCGCGGTCGGCGGTTTCGAGGTCACCGCCGGTATGCGGAGCTCGCAGGATCATCCCGTGACCTATGGCGAGAAGGCGATCGAGATGTCCGCCGAGAGCCTGCTTTATGCGGGCTACGCGCAGCACTTCCTGCAAACCTATTACCCCGCCGCCTACCCGCGCTGGTATCTCGACGGCTTCGGCCAGGTCTTCTCGACGATGGTGGTGAAGAGCGACACTGTGCTGGAATTTGGCCGCGCGCCCAACGGGGCGCAGACCGTGATGCACGAATTCGGGCCCTATCCGATCAAGGACGTGCTCGACGATGCCTACCTTTCCGAAAAGCCGCACAAGACCGGCTGGACCCCGATCCATGCCTGGGCGCTGACGCATTTCCTGTTCTTCTCGGACACGCGCCGGCCGCAACTGCGCCAATATCTGGCCGCGCGCGCCCAGGGCGAGGATGGCGCGACCGCGGCCCAGGTGTTCGGCGACCAGAAGGTGCTGGCGCACGAACTGGTCGGCTATTTCGCGCATCGTAAGCCCTATCTCCAGATCAGCTATGACGGCGCCAAGATCGAACAGCCGATCGTACGGCGGCTGCGCCAGAGCGAGGCAGCGTTCGTGAAGGGCCGGCTGGAAGTGGGCGCGCGCGTGGACATCCCGTACGCGCCGACCGCCGATATGCAGCCGGATCAGGCGAAGGCGATCGCCAAGGCGCGCGTCGAGGCGCTGCGGCTGCGCGATTCGTGGCTGGCGGACCTGCGCCGCGATGCCGCCCGCTGGTCGGGCGAGCCCGGCGCGCAATTGCTGCTCGCCGAGGCGGAGTGCCGCAGCGGCCATCCCGATCTGTGCCTGGTGGCGGCCGGCAACGCCGCGCGGCTGGCGCCGGAGGACCCGCGCGCGATGGTTTGGAAGGCGCTGGCTTTGATCCAGCAGGCGACCGCGGCGGCGCCGGAAGCGCGTGAGCCGTTGGTGGCCACCGCGCGCGACCTGATCGTCAAGGCGAACCAGATCGATCACGAGGCGATCGGGCCGATGATGGCTTATTATGAAAGCTTCGCCGCCGTCGGCCAGATGCCGAGCACGGCCGCGATCGACGGGCTGCAGAAGGCGATGGAGGAAGTCCCCGCCGCGCCGCAGACGCGGCTGACGCTGGCGGCCGCTTTGGCCAAACGCGGGCAGTATGACGTGGCGCGGCCGGTGATCATGCCGGTCGCGGCGGGCGCCTATGACTCGCCGGAGAAGCCGGCGGCGAAGGCCTTGCTCGCGCGGCTCGATTCATCGACGGGTACGCAGGAGCAGTCGCATGTCGCGCCGGGGCAAAGCGAGCCGGGGAAAGTCAGTGGTGCGCGGCCGGCGCCTTCGGCGGACGGGGTGGCGGCGACGCAGCCGTAGACCGGAAACCGCCTTCCATTTTCGTCACCCTGAACTTGTTTCAGGGTCCACCGTGTCAAAGGCTCGGCGATACGGATGCTGGGTGGATGCTGAAACAAGTTCAGCATGACGAAGAAGAGCGGCGGACGCACGTCTCCCACGGCTTGGGGCAAGCATTGTAACGACGAGATGCCCAATCTTGCCCCCGAGTAAGTGAGTACATAGGGCCAGGCGAATAAGCCTGATTTGATAAATTTTCTCCGATCAGGCATGTTGGCCAGACGCCCAAACCGAATGGACCCGACATGCCGATTCTCGCCGAGCCCAACGGGGCTGCGTACCGTTCCGATGCGGACCTGATCGATCTGCTCGACGGGCGCCTGCGGTGGCTGTCCGCCTGGATGATCCATAACGCCAACCATCTGCGTGAGAGCGAGGACGGGCTGAAGGTCGGCGGGCATCAGGCATCGTGCGCGTCGATGTCGACGATCATGGCTGCGCTTTATTCGACCGCGCTCCGCTCGCAGGACAAGGTGGCGGTCAAGCCGCACGCTGGGCCCCTACTGCACGCGATCCATTATCTGCTCGGCACGCAGACGCTCGACCAGCTTCAGCGCTTCCGCGGCTTCGGCGGGATGCAGAGCTACCCCAGCCGGACCAAGGACCGGATCCCGGTCGACTTCTCGACCGGATCGGTGGGGCTGGGGGTCGCGATCACCGCCTTCGCCAGCCTGGTGCAGGATTATCTGATCGCGCACGGCCGGATGGAGGAAGCCGAGGCCGGCCGCATGATCGCGCTGATGGGCGATGCCGAGCTCGACGAGGGCAATATCTACGAATGCCTGATCGAGGCCTATAAGCACGATATCCGCAATTGCTGGTGGATCGTCGATTATAACCGGCAAAGCCTGGACGCGACGACCGCCGACCGGATGTTCCGCCGGTTCGACGATATTTTCGAGACGTGCGGGTGGCGCGTGGTCACGCTCAAATATGGCAAGCGCCAGCTCGCCGCCTTCGCGCAGCCGGGCGGCCAAGCGTTGCGCGACTGGATCGACACCTGCCCCAATGCCGAATTCGCGGCGCTGACCTATCAGGGCGGCGAGGCCTGGCGTGTAAGGTTGCTTGGCGATCTGGCGGGCAACGCGCGCACATTGGCGCTGATCGAGGACCTCGACGATACGGCGCTGGCGACGCTGATGACCAACCTCGGCGGCCATTGCGCCGAGACGCTCGCACAGGCGTTCGCCGACGCGCAGGACGAACGGCCGACTTTGTTCATCGCTTACACGATCAAGGGCTATGGCCTGCCCTTTGCCGGCCATAAGGACAATCATGCCGGGCTGATGACCGAGACGCAGATCGAGGGATTGCGCACGAGCCTCGGGATCGCGCCGGGCGCGGAGTGGGAGCCTTATGCCGGGCTGGGCGAGAATGCCGCAGCCGCGCTACGGGCGTTCGTCGAAGGCGCCCCCTTCGCCAGCACGCCGCCCGAGCCAAAGGCGCCCGCCGTTCCGGTTCCGGCGATCGCCGCGCCGCAGGGCGACCAGTCGACGCAGGTGGCGTTCGGCCGCATCCTGCTCGAGCTTGCCAAATCGGGGCACCCGCTGGCCGAGCGGATCGTCACGACCTCCCCGGACGTCACGGTTTCAACCAATCTCGGAGCATGGGTCAATCAGCGCGGACTGTTCCGCCGCGCCGAACTGGCGGACGTGTTCCGCGCGGCGCGCATACCCTCGGCGCAGAAATGGGGCGCGCATGGCGCCGGCCAGCATATCGAGCTCGGCATCGCCGAGAATAATCTGTTCCTGATGCTGGCGGCGCTCGGCCTGGCCGCGCCTTTGTTCGGCACGCGATTGCTGCCGATCGGGACGGTCTATGATCCGTTCATCGCGCGCGGCCTCGATGCGCTGAATTACGGCTGTTACCAGGACGCGCGTTTCCTGCTGGTGGCGACGCCGTCTGGGCTCACGCTCGGGCCGGAGGGCGGCGCGCACCAATCGATCAACACGCCGCTGATCGGCATGGGCCAGCCGGGCCTGACCGCGTTCGAGCCGGCCTTCGCCGACGAACTCGCGGCGTGCATGGAATGGGCGTTCGGGCACATGCAGGCGGAAAGCGGCGGCTCGGTCTATCTGCGCCTGTCGACGCGCGGCATCGCCCAGCCGGCGCGATGCGGCGACGGTTGGCGCGGGCAAGCGCTCAAGGGCGGCTATTGGCTGCACGAGCCGCGCGGGACACAGGCGATCGCCTATATGGGCAGCATCGCGCCGGAGGCTATCGCCGCGTGGACGATCCTGCAGGAGCGCCATGCCGGTCTGGGGCTGCTTGCGATCACCTCGCCCGATTTGCTGCACCGTGGTTGGAGCAGCACCCAGGCCACCAGGGCGCGCGGCGAGACCGCCGAGGATTCACACGTCGAGAGCCTGCTGCGGCCGTTGGGCCGTGACGGCCGGCTGGTGACCGTCCTTGACGGCTCCCCCGGCGCGCTTTCCTGGATCGGCAGCGTGCTCGGGCAGCGCGTGCACGCGCTGGGGATCGACCGGTTCGGCCAGACGGGCAATCTGCCGGATCTGTATCAGGCCTACGAACTGGATGCGGAGGCGATCATGCGCGGTGCGGCGATGCTGTTTCGGTGAAGACCGCAGTCGAAATTTGCAAAAAATGCGCTAGCCGAATTAAGTGCACTGTCACCGTAATCTCCTTGCCAATTCGCCTCAACACTAATTGCCGCCCACCTCGACGCGATCCACCAGCCCATCCTTGAAGTGGACGATCTTGCGCGCATAGGCGGCCATGTCGGGTTCGTGGGTGACGAGCAGGACGGTCAGGCCGGCTTTGGCGTTGAGATCGGCGAGCAATTCCATGATCTCGATCGAGCGTTCGGAATCGAGATTGCCGGTGGGCTCGTCGGCGAGCAGCACATCGGGCTGGGTCACCAAAGCGCGTGCGATCGCGACGCGCTGTTGCTGGCCGCCCGAGAGTTCGGCGGGATTGTGGTGCGACCAGTCGGCGAGGCCGACCTGATCGAGCGCGGCCATGCCCTGTTCGCGGCGGATACGCCGGTCCTCGCCGCGATAGAGCAAGGGCAGTTCGACATTTTCGAGCGCGGTGGTGCGCGCGAGCAGGTTGAAGCCCTGGAAGACGAAGCCGAGATAGCGGCGGCGCAGCAGCGAGCGCTGATCGCGGTTGAGCCCCTCCACATGCACGCCGCGGAACAGGTAGGTGCCGGAGGTGGGCACATCGAGACAGCCGAGGATGTTCATCGTGGTCGACTTGCCCGATCCGGACGCGCCCATGATCGCGACGAACTCGCCCGACGCGACGTCGAGATCGATGCCCTTCAAGGCCTGAAAGGCGGCCGGCCCTTCGCCGAAGCGCTTGGTGATGCCGCGCAGCGAGATCAGCGGCGATTCCACGCTTATTTGGCCGCGCCAGCCAGCTGGCCGGTGATGACCTGGATGCCGGGGTGGACACCCGCGCCGCTGACTTCGGTCAGGCTGCCATTGCTGTGTCCGATCGTGACCGGGATCGCCTTGGGATTGCCGTCGGCGCCCACGGTCCACAGCTGCTGGCGGGCGCCGCGCGTGACGTCGGCATTCTTGGCGTCCTGCGGCGGCCCGCCGAAAATGCCCTTCTTTACCGCCGTGGCCGGCGGGGTGAAGCGCAAGGCGGCATTGGGCACGAGCAGCACATTCTTGACCGATTGGGTGACGATGCTGGCGGTCGCGGTCATGCCGGGTTTGAGCAACTGGTTCGGGTTCGAGACGGTTAGCTCGGCGGTGTAAGCGACCACCGTCGTGCTGGCGGCGGCGGCGGTGCCGGCGCTGTTGATCGTCGGGGTGGCGTTGGCGCCGAGATCGACGCGCGTCACCGTCGCGGGGAAGGTCTGGTTGGGATAGGCATCGACGGTGAAGGTGGCGGGTGCGCCGGCGTGCAGCTCGCCGACATCGGCCTCGTCGACCTTGACCTGCAACTTCATCTTGGAGAGGTCTTCGGCGATCGTGAACAGGGTCGCGACGTTGAAGGACGCGGCGACGGTGGTGCCCGGCTCGACCTGGCGCGACAGGACTACGCCGGTGACGGGCGCGTAGATCGTGCCCTTGGACAGGCTGGTCTGGTTGGTCGAGACGGCGGCGCGGGCCTGGGCGACCTGCGCTTCGGCTTGCGCGACGTTGGCGACGGCGCGGGCATAATCGGCGCGCGCGGTGTCGAGCTCGGTCTGCGACGGCACCTTGCCGCCCGACAATTTATAGACCTGTTCCTCGCGCGCGAGATTGGCTTTGGTCTGGGCGACGGTCGCGCGGTTCTGCGCGACGCTGGCGAGCGCGGCCTGCAGGGTCGCCTGGCTCTGGACGAGCGCGTCGCGCAGCCGCGACAGATCGAGCCGCGCGAGCGGCTGACCCTTGGTCACGCGATCGTTGTTATGGACATAGACCTGATCGACGAGGCCGGATTCCTCCGAGCCGACATTGACCTGCACGGTCGGCGCGAGATTGCCGGTCGCGGTGATCGTCACGGTGAGGTCATGCTTCTCGACCGGGGCGGTGGCGTAATGGACCGGCGGCGCGGGGCGGAAGCAGCGCGACAGCATCAGCAGCACGATCAGCAGCGGCACGCCGATGAAGATCCACTTGCGCCAGCGCCGCCAGCGCGAGCGCGGCGGCTGGCCGAGAAATTCGTCGATGTCGGTGTCGTCGGTCATGCGGGGTTCCCCGTCGGAATGGTCGCGTCGGGCTGCCAGCCGCCGCCGAGCGCGAGATAGAGTTGGACCAGCGCGAGCGCTTCGTCGGCGCGTGCGGACGCGAGTTGGTCGCGCGCCGAGAGCAGGCTCTGCTCGCTCTGCAGCACGGTCAGGAAATCGATCAGCCCCGATCGATATTGGCTACGCGCATAGATCGCGGCGTTGTTCGACGCGTCGAGCGCGACGGCGAGCTGGGCCTGGCGCGCCTTGGCCGCCTCCAGCGACTGGATCGCATTCTCGACATCCTCCAGCCCGCTGAGCACGGTCTGGCGATAATTGGCGAAGGCGAGATCGGTGCCGGCGCGCGCGGAACGCACCTGCGAATTGCGCCGTCCGGCGTCGAAGATCGTCTGCGTGATGCCCGCGAACAGGCCGCCGGTGAGCAGATCGCCGAGCTTTCCGATGCTGGCGGCGTCGGTGTTGATGTTGCCGCTGATCGATAGAGCCGGGAACAAGGCGGCCTTGGCGACGCCGATCCGCGCGGTGGCGGCGGCGAGCTGGCGCTCGGCGCTGCGCACGTCGGGGCGGCGGCGGAGCGTATTGGCGGGGATGCCGACCGCGATCGCATCGGGGCCGCGCGGGATCGGCTGCGTCGTCTCCATTTCGGTCCGCAGCGCGCCGGGCGCCTGGCCGGTGAGGATGCCGAGGCGATTGACCGCCTGCAGATAGGAGGTCTCGAGCGCGGGGATGGTGGAGGCCGTCTGCGCGCGCTGGGCGCGGGCCTGTTCGCCATCGAGCGACGAGGCGAGCCCGGCCTGCACGCGCCAGCCGGCGATCTCCAGATTGTCGTCCTGCGTCTTGAGCGTGCTGCGCGCGATTTCGAGCCGCGCCTGGGCGAGGCGGGCGTCGATATAATTGGTGGCGACCTCGCCCGCGACCGAGGTGCGCACGCCTTCGAGATCGAAGCGCGCGGCGGCTTCGTCGGCGCGCGCCGCCTGCATGGCGCGGGTCAGCCCGCCGAAGATGTCGACCTGCCATGACGCGTCGAGCCCGAGCGACAATTGGGTGCTGCCCGACGAGCCGCCGGTGGTGATGACGGTGCCGCCCGAGCCGTCGCTGCCGCCGCCGACGATGATCGACGACGAACCGCCATGGGTGAAGTTGCGGGTCGCGCCGGCCGAACCGGTGAGCGAGGGCAACAGGTCGCCGCGTGCCTGCACGAGGGATTCGCGTGCCTGCGCCAGCCGCGCGACCGATTGCGCGATCTGGAGATTGCCGGCGGTGGCGCGCGCGATCAGATCGGTCAGCAGCACATCGTCGAACTGGCGCCACCACGCCGAGAGGTCGGCCTGCACCGGTACGGTATTGGCGGGCGGAGCGGTGATCGGCGGCGCGAAGCCGGTGGGTACGTTAAGCGCGGCGGGCGCGGGCGCGTGATAATCGGGCCCCGCCGCGCACCCCGCCAACAGCAAAGCGATCGCGAGGATGCCCGTGCGCTTATTCATGGCGCAACGCATCGATCGGGTTGAGCGCGGCGGCGCGTTGGGCTGGCACATAGCCGAAGACGATCCCGAGGAAGGAGGA
>NZ_DATHFV010000141.1:0-22056 GCF_035317925.1 Sphingomonas sp. | reverse complement strand
AGAGCAAATTGCGCCAGGCGGGCGCCAATCAGGTGGTTTTGCCGACGCATATCGGCGCCGAGCGGATCGCGCGGATGGTGCTCTATCCCGAAAGCCAGGCGATCGAGGAGAATGAGGAGCTGAGCCGGATGGCGCGCGACTTCGCGCTGCTCGGGCTGACACTCGAACGGCTGATCGTGACCGAACGCAGCACGATGGACGGATTGAGCGTGGCGCATGGCGAGAAGCGGGGCGGCGGCACCTTCTTCGTCGTCGGCATTTCGCGCGGCCAGCAGGAGGCGATGGTCCGCCCCGCTCCGGACGAGGTGATGAAGGCGGGAGACATGGTGATGGTGGTCACGCGTCCCGGCGCGAACGCCGCCTTATCGCTGTTCAAGATCCGTGAGGCGGTGCGCACCGGGCGCAATACCTTCTGACCTAGGCCGTCTTTCCCAGCACCGCCGCGAACGCCTGCACCGCCGCCGTTTCGCCTTCGCCGGCATTCCAGACCGCATTGCAGACCGCGAGGAAGTCAGCACCGGCTTCGATCAGCGGCGCGGCGTTGGCGGGCGTGATCCCGCCGATCGCGACGCATGGCAGTTCGAACAGGGTCGTCCACCAGCCGAGGATCGAGGGATCCGGATGGTGGCGCACCTCCTTGGTCGTGGTCGGATAGAATGCACCGAATGCGACATAGTCCGCGCCGGCCTCACCCGCATCCATCGCCAGATGGCGGCTGTCATGGCAGGTCACGCCGATCTGCGCGTTCGGCCCGAGCGCGATGCGCGCCTCGCGCGGATCGCCGTCATCCTGCCCCAGATGCACGCCGTCCGCGCCCAGCCGCTTGGCGAGGCCGATACTGTCGTTGATGATGAACGAGACGTCGCGGTCGCCGCAGATGCGCTGCAGCGGCTCGGCGATGCGCGCGATCGCATGATCGTCCATGCCCTTGAGACGAAGCTGGAAGGCCGCGACCGGGCCCGCCTCGATCGCGCGGATCAGCCGATCGCCGAAGCCTGCATCGATCGCGGGCGGCGAGATCAGATAAAGCTGGCAGGCCGGCCGGAACTGGCGATCGAACCGATCGGCAAAGCCCGGATCGAGATCGATCTCGTCGTTGGGAATATCTTCGCCTGGCATCTCTTGCTGCATGAAGCGGCCTTCCCCTTCCTGCCTTTCAGGGTCAAGCGCACAATAGTGAAGTTGATACTTGACTCTTTTTACGGCTGGCCGAATAGTGAAGTATCAACTTCACGCGCAGGAGATTACGCCATGCCCGAGTCGGCCACCGTCCACGGCAATTTCACCGTCGAGCGCAGCTATTCAGCCCCGCCCGCGCGGGTCTTCGCCGCCTTTGCCGATCCCGAGAAGAAGAAGAGCTGGTTCGCATCCAGCGACATGCACGAGATGGAATCGTTCGAGAGCGACTTCCGCGTCGGCGGCGTCGAAACGCTCCATTACCGTTTCGGGCCGGCATCGCCCTTCCCCGGCGCGCAGCTGACCAACGAGGGCCAGTATCACGACATCGTGCCCAACCGGCGCATCGTCACCGCCTCGCATATGGCGATCGAGGGCCGGATCTTCTCGGCTGCTCTGGTGACGATCGAGCTTTTCCCGACTGACACTGGCACCGACGTCGCCTGCACCTTCCAGGGCGCCTTCTTCGAGGGCGCGGACGGGCCCGACATGCGCAAGGGCGGTTGGGAAAGGCTGCTCGACCGGCTCGGCGAAAGCCTGGCCGCCTGACATGGCGCGCCCCGAACGCGATCCGGATATCGAACCGATCGACCGCCTGCTCCATGCGCTCGGCGAGCCCACCCGCCGCCGCATGGTCGAGGCGCTGAGCGAACGGCCTTATTCACTGTCCGCGCTGGCCGAACCGTTCGGCATCACGCTGACCGCCGTCGCCCAGCACCTGCGCATCCTGGAAGAGGCCGGACTCGTCCGCACCGAGAAACTCGGCCGCGTGCGCAGCTGCCAGATCGAGCACGGGGCCTTCGCCCTGCTGCGGCGATGGCTCGACGACCGCCGCTCCCTGTGGGAACGGCGTCTCGACGGCCTTGGCGGGCTGCTCGACGACGAGCTCAAGCCTTGACGGTCGAGGCCTCGTAGATCTGGTCGATCGCGGTGCCGAGCGCGGCGTCGAACTCCGCCTCGCTCATGTCATGATTGAGGTCCTCGACCAGCGCGCGCGAAAAACTGGCGATCATGCCATGGTTTTCCGCGAGCCGCCGGCAGGCTTCGTCACGCGAGAATCCGCCCGACAGCGCGACCACGCGCACCACACGCGGATGCGTGATCAGCGGCGCGTAGAGATCCGGCGTCACCGGAATCGAGAGCTTGATCATGACGTTGCGATGATCGGGCAGCGCATCGAGGCGCTCCGCCAGCGCATCGCGCAACAATTCCTCCGCCGCCGCGCGCTCCGGGCTCTTGATCAAGGCTTCGGGCTCGAGGATCGGCACGAGGCCATGCGCCGCGATCTGTTCGGCCAGTTCGAATTGCTGGTCCGCGATCGCAGCGATCCCGCTCTTCGACGCGAGGTTCACGACCGATCGCATCTTGGTGCCGAACACGCCGAGCCCGGCCGCGCGATCGAGCAAAACATCGAGCCCGGGAATCGGCTTCATCAGCTGCACGCCGTCTTTCTCGTCCTCCAGGCCCTTGTCGACCTTGAGGAAAGGCACGACGCCCCTTTCCTTCCACAGGTAGGACGGCACCGGCTGGCCATGCGCCAGACCGTCCATCGTGCGTTCGAACAGGATCGCGGCAAGCACCTTGGCGCCGTTGAACGAGGGCGCGGTGACGATGCGCACGCGCATCTCGTGCACCAGTTCGAACATTTCGGCATCGCCATGATAGGCGCTTTCGGGAATGCCATAGGCTTCGAGCGCCTTGGGCGTGGACCCGCCGCTCTGGTCGAGCGCGGCGATAAAGCCGGGCTTGGCGCGCATCTGCGCCATCATCTGGGAATCGTGCATCACGCCTCCTAGACCTTGATCGATCCAGGCTGAATCAGCCTGGATCGTGAATCAAGGTCTTAAACATTGAATAGAGCCTGATTCACGTCATCGGCGGAAGCACGCAGCGCTTCCACCAAAAACGATCAGGCTCCAAGCCAGGCTGAGCCGCCCGGCAGCCGGGATCACTTAGTGTCAGGGGCGGAGCCCGACAATGCGCCGAGGCCCATTAAAAGATCAGCACCGAATATTAGAAAAAGCGAGGCCGGCGTCCCGCGACGCCGGCCCCTCCTCAGGCTTCCTCCGGGAGATCAGGCGTAATGCGGGCCGTGGCGCGGGCGGCGCATGCTGGCGCCGAGCAGGCCGAAGCCTAGCACCATCGCCCCCCATATCGCGGGTTCGGGCACCGCGGACGCCAGCGACCAGCTGCTGAAGAGCCCAAAATCGGACGCGCACGTTCCGGTCGTGCCAGTGCACCAGGGCGAGAACGGCCCCGCCGCGAACGAACCGAACGTGTAGCCGCCGCCGTGGAAAGCGACATAAGCCGGCCCGCTGCCGGCGAGGCTGCCGGTCAGGTCGTCGACGCTGGTGAGCGTGTAAGACAGGATGTCCGACGCGTAGGTGAAGCTGACGAAATTGTCCGTCGTCAGCGTGTCGCCCAGCGTATAGTCCTTCAGCACCAACGTGCCCTCGCCGGTACCCGTGCAATCGATACACAGGCCCGAGAAACTGAAGTCGACGGCAGCCGCAGGGGCCGCCCATGAGGCAAAGCCGATCAAGGCTGCCAGCGCGGTCAGGAACCGCATCATCCGCTTATGCAACATCGCGTTCACCCTTTTACCGAGTTCCCCCCCGGTAAAGTCCCGCTCTTTCCGTTGCTGCAGTGCGGAATACAGGCTTTGGAATTGGGTGGCGATTGCGGATTGTAAAATGACTCTTACGTCGGTTGCAACGCAACAAAAAGGCGCAGGCAATCGCCTGCGCCATACCGTTCTTGCCGAGAGTTAGAGCGCGTGCTGCGGGGGCAACGGATGCGGCGTCGAGCGGCGCGTAACCATGCCGAGCACACCGAAGCCGAACAGCATCATCAGCCATGCCGCGGGTTCGGGCACCGCCACCAGCGCATCGCTGCCGGGCTGCTCCCCCTCGCCATGCGGTTTGACGAGATCGTTCAGGTTGGTGTTATCAATCGCGTGCGAGGTGCCGAACACGGTCATGCTGCTGCCGCCGGAAAAGGTCACCGGCCCCTTGGCGGAGAAATCCTTGGTGGCGCAGGCAGGTGCGGCGACGATGCACGCTGCCGCCAATATGCCGAGGAACTGTCCGAGCCGAACCATAACGCTTCTCCACCCTTGCTGCACCGCACATAGTGCACGTGCAGTTAACCCGTGTGAAGTGAATTTATTGCATCGCACAATATATGGTTAAGGCGCGGTCAGCGCCGCCACGCCCGGCAATTCCTTGCCCTCCATCCATTCGAGGAACGCGCCGCCGGCGGTCGAGACGAAGGTGAAGCGATCGGCGACACCGGCCTGATTGAGCGCCGCGACCGTATCGCCCCCGCCCGCGACCGAGATCAGGCTGCCCGACTGGGTCAGCGCCGCCGCGGTCTGCGCGAGCGCGACGGTCGCGGCGTCGAACGGCGGAATTTCGAACGCGCCGAGCGGGCCGTTCCAGACCAAAGTGCGGCAGGTCTTGAGCACATCGCCCAGCGCTTCGACCGCGGCCGGCCCGACGTCGAGGATCATCTCATCCGCCGCCACGTCGTGCACGTTGACGGTGCGGATCGGCGGATTGGCGCGGAACTCCTTCGCCACCACGACATCGTACGGCAGGTGGACCGTGCAATCCGCCTTGTCGGCCGCGTCGAGGATTTCGAGCACGGTGTCCTTGAGGTCATGCTCGCACAAAGATTTGCCGACATCGACGCCGCGCGCGGCGAGGAACGTGTTGGCCATACCGCCGCCGATGATGAGGTGGTCGACCTTGGCGACCAGATGCTTGAGCACGTCGAGCTTGGTCGAAACCTTGGCGCCGCCGACCACCGCCGCCACCGGATGCTCCGGATTTCCCAGCGCTTTTTCGAGCGCGTCGAGTTCGGCCTGCATCGAACGGCCGGCAAAGGCCGGCAGGATATGGGCCAGGCCCTCGGTCGAGGCATGCGCGCGATGCGCGGCCGAGAAGGCGTCGTTGACGAAGAGATCGCCAAGCCTGGCCATTGCCTGAGCAAGCGCGGGATCGTTCTTTTCCTCGCCCTTGTGGAAGCGCGTGTTCTCCAGCACAGCGATATCGCCCGGCTGCAGATCGGCGACCGCCGCCTCGGCTTCGGGGCCCGCGCAATCGTCGATGAAACGCACCTCGCGGCCCAGCACTTCGCTGAGCGGCTTGGTCACCAGAGCCAGGCTCATGGAGGGATCCCGCTCGCCCTTGGGGCGGCCGAAATGGGCGAGCACCAGCACGATCGCGCCCTTGTCGGCGAGTTCGGCGATGGTCGGCGCGGCGGCGCGCAGGCGGGTGTCGTCGGTGACGCGCGCGCCATCCATCGGCACGTTCAGATCCTCGCGGACCAGCACGCGCTTGCCGCGAACATCGCCCAAATCGTCCAGCGTCTTGAAGCTGCTCACCGCTCGATCCTCACTTGTTCGCCGACCCGGATCGGGCCGCTTTCGATCACCTTCGTCGTCACGCCGCCCCGCCAGAACGGCAACAGGGCCGCCTTCAATCCCGGCGCGATTTCCTCCATGCGAGTGCAAGGATCACACTCGCCGGTCACTTCCAGCACCAAACCCGAATCGAAGATGATTCGCGCGCCGGTCATTTCTTCCAGCGCCAGCCCCTCGACCAGCAGGTTCACCCGCCGCTGCTCCCACGGCACGCTCGCGCCGAGATCGTGCAGCGTGTCACGCCAGCCTTCCGCCGCCATTACCGTTACCTGGCGCTTGTTACGACCCGGCTTGAGGCTGCCGCGAAAATCGCCGCGCACGCCCTCGGCCACGCTGACGTCGACATGGTCGACTGTCTCCATCGGCCCGCGCGGACGCGCATGGCGGGCGATGCCGAGGAGACGGCCCACTCGACTTAGAGCAGCTTGCCCATCGCACCGGCGGTATCGACCATCCGGCTCGAGAAGCCCCATTCATTGTCGTACCAGCTCAGCACGCGGACCAGTTTGCCGTCGAGCACCGAAGTTTCGAGGCTGTCGACCGACGACGAATGCTGGTCCCCGTTGAAGTCGATCGAGACGAGCGGCTCGGTGACATATTGCAATATGCCCTTGAGCGGCCCGCTTACCGACGCGGCCTTGAGTGCGGCGTTCACTTCCTCGACGGTCGTGTCGCGCTTCGGATTAAAAGTGAGATCGACCACCGAGACGTTCGGGGTCGGCACGCGGATCGCCGATCCGTCGAGCTTGCCCTTCAACTCGGGCAGGACTTCCGCCACGGCGCGTGCAGCACCCGTGGTGGTCGGGATCATCGACATGGCGGCGGCACGCGCGCGGCGCTTGTCGGGATGAATCTGATCGAGGATCTTCTGATCGTTGGTGTAGCTGTGGATCGTGGTCATCAGGCCACGCTCGATGCCGACCGTGTCGTTCAGCACCTTCGCGATCGGCGCGAGGCAGTTGGTCGTGCACGAGGCATTGGAGACGAGCACATGCTCGGGCTTCAACTTGTCGTGGTTGACGCCATAGACGACGGTCAGGTCAACGCCCTTGGCCGGCGCCGAGATAAGCACCTTTTTGGCACCCGCTTCCAGATGCTTGCCCGCCGTCTCGCGGGTAGTGAAGAAGCCGGTGCATTCCAGCGCGATGTCGATCTTGTCCTCGGCATGCGGCAGCTTGGCCGGATCGCGCTCTGCGGTGACCTTGATGCGCTTGCCGTCGATGATCAGATCGTTGCCGTCGGCATGGACGTCGCCGTGCCACGTGCCGTGCACGCTGTCGCGCTTGAACAGCAGGGCATTGGACGGCGCATCGCCAAGATCGTTGATCGCCACCAGCTCCAGTCCGCAATCGGGGCGCGAGAGGATCGCGCGGGCGACCAGCCGGCCAATGCGTCCGAAGCCGTTGATCGCAACCCGTACCGCCATGTCGTAAGCTCCTTCAGAAAATGTGCTGGGCGAAGCGCGCTCCCTTTGTCGGGTGCGGCCCCCAGCGTCAACCGCGCCGCCCCGCGCCACGCCTGCATTAAATCTAGGGCCGCCCCAAGCCTGCCCCACTCCGGCAACGTCCGGCACACCGTGGCGTGCATGCGATCAGAGCCGTTGCCAGTTATGGGTCTGCAACGTAATGCCTCATTCTTATGTCGGAAGAGGCCATCAACTCTGCAACTGCCCGGCTCGAGCGTGCGCTTAATCGGATCGAGCGCGCGGTCGGCTCGCGCGAATCCACGGGCAACGGCGTGGCCGAGGCTTATGCCCTGCTTGAGGAGCGGCACGATACGCTGCGCGCCCGCATCCAGGAAACGATCGGCCGGCTCGACGTGCTGATCGGGCATGAGGGGCCCCGCTGATGGCGCAGGTCAAGCTCATCGTCGGCGGCCGCACCTATGATCTCGCCTGCCGCGACGGCGAAGAGCCCCGGCTGGAGATGCTCGCGCAGATGCTCGACTCCAAGGCGCGCGATGCGGGGCAACTGGTCGGCAGCGCGAACGAAACGCGCCAATTGCTGCTCGCGGGCCTGCTGCTGGCGGACGAATTGAGCGATCTGCGCTCCGGCGCGCCCGATCCCGGCAAGGCGGCTTTGGCGCGGACGCTCGATCAATTGGCCGAACGGGTCGAATCGCTTGCCGAACGCCTTGAGCAAGGGGCCCCGACTCCCTAGATAGGGAGATGGTGGGACTGCCCGGTACGATCCACGAACATCCCTGAGGCGATTATCATCCATAGGGAGCTGTCCCTGTTAGGGCCCTGGCCCGAAGCACATGGTTCCCACCTGACGTTTTGGCGTCAGTGGATTTCAGGAAAACGGCCATGGCGGTCCCACCACCCCTCCCCGATCCCGCGAAGGCCGCTTTGCGTGCCGATCTGCGCGCGCGCCGCGCGGCGCATGTCGTTGCCTTGGGAGAAGGCGCACGCGCTGCCGCACAAGCGGCCGCGGACCATGTACTGCCTCATATCCCCGCCGGCGCGACCGTCTCGCTCTATCTGGCGCTGCAGGACGAGCTCGATCCCGACGCGCTGATAACCGCGCTGCACGCACGCGGCCACGCGCTGGCGTTACCGACTTTGCTCGACCGCACGACGATGCGCTTCCTCGCCTGGCGGCCGGGCGACCCGCTCGAACGCGGGCCGATGAAGCTGCGCCAGCCGCTGCCCACGTCACCCGAACGCGCGCCCGATTTGATCGTCACGCCCTTGCTCGGCTTCGATTCGCTGGGCGGGCGCATCGGCTTTGGCGCGGGCCATTATGACCGCGCCTTCCAGCGCTATGCCGGCGCGCACCGGATCGGCTTCGCCTGGGCGATGCAGGAGGTGGACAAGGTCCCGCACGATCCGTGGGACGTGCGGCTTCACGCGGTCGTCACCGAAAAGGGGTTCTTGCCTGTATGAAACCGACCTGGCGCAAGCCTGCGGGCATGGGGTTGATCCTGCTCCTGATCCTGTTCTGGGCGGGGTTGGTCGGCAGCCAGGCCGCCTTGATCGCCCGCCTGCCCTGGCCGTTGCAGGCGATCGTCTATTGCGTCGCCGGGATCATCTGGATCGCACCGCTCAAGCCGCTGCTTTTCTGGATGGAGCATGGCCGCTGGAGATGATGAACGGGAGCGAAACAATATTTCCCCTGTTGGGTGTTTCATTAACAACTGACGGCTAATACGCCTCCCATGAGCGAGGTGGCCTGCGAAGATCCTTGGCGGCGTCTTTACGACGGCATCGCCCGCGTTTTGCTCGACAACCGTCTCGAGCCGACACCAACCAACTATGCACTCGCGCATCGATACCTGACCGCGCAGGACCGCGCGTTCAACGGATCGGTCGAACGCGCGATCCAGGATGGTGGCCTGTCCGCCGCCTCCGCCGCCGCGATGATCGCCGAACGATCCGTCGAACTTTCCGCTGCCGATCTGCAGGTGATGGTCGCCGATGCGCAGGCCCGGCTGATCGAAGTCGCCGAGATCGTCTCGGTCTCACGCGAAGTCGCCGCCGATTATGGCGAGGCGCTCGCCACCAACGCCGCCGAACTGGAGGCTGGCGCCTCGCCCGTCACCGTGGTCGGCACATTGATGGGCCTGACCGGCTCGATGATCGAACGCACGCGTGGCGTCGAAGAGCAATTGCGCATCGCGTGCGAAGAGATTCGCCAGTTGCGCGACAGCCTCGCCGAAGCGCAGGAAGCCGCCAATCAGGATCCGCTGACCGGCCTGCCCAACCGCCGCGCGCTCGACACCCGCCTGGCCGCGGCGACCGAAAATGCGAGAGAGAGTGGCCGCCCGTTTGCGATCGCGATCTGCGACATCGATCATTTCAAGGCCTTCAACGACCGCTTCGGCCATCAGATCGGCGACGAAGTGATCAAGTTCGTCGCCACCAGCCTCGCCAAGGACGGCGGCGAGCGCCTGTTCGCCGCGCGATACGGCGGCGAAGAGTTCGTGGTCCTGTTCGAAGGCGTGAACGCCAAGCAGGCCGGCGTTGAGATCGACCGCATCCGTGCCGCGATCGGCGCGCGCGATCTCAAGATCAACGCCACCGGCCAGACGCTCGGCCGCCTGACCTTCTCTGCGGGCGTGTCCGAGCTGGGTGTGGACGATGACGGCTCGTCTGCCATGCTCAAGCGCGCCGACGTCTCGCTCTACGAAGCCAAGAACAAGGGTCGCAATCAGGTGGTCGTCGCCGCCTAACCGGCCGGGAACAAGGCAGCGAGCAGATCGGCAAGCCGCCTCCCCGCCTGCCCCAGCCTCCGTTCCGACACCGCGCGTGCATCCGCGACATAATCCGGCGACAGCAAAGGCGCGCCTTCCGGCCGATGTGATTCGTTAAGCGCCGCGCCCCGGTACGCAACGGCCGCGGCGAGTTGCTCGCTTTCCCGCACCCAGCCCCGATAATCCGCTTTGAAATGGCCTGTACTGGCGGGGTCAGGCGGCAAATCGCGCTCGATTGTCGGCGCCAGGGCCTCTGCGCCGGCCAGTTCATCGCCAGGGCGATCGGCCGCCGTGTCCCAGAAATGATGCAGTTTCTCCGGCGCGGCGTCCGGCGCACGGCGCACCCAGCCGAGCGTTCCCGCAAGGTCGGTCAAAGGGAAACGGCCATTCATCAGATGCCCCGCATGGAGCGGCTGGTGCATGTCGCCGACCACGTGGAGCAGCCAGCAGAGCGCGATTGCGCGCCGGCCGGGATCCGCGTTGGCGTCGCGCAGCAGCTTCATGCTGTGCAGGACGGCATGATCCGCCTCGCCCAGGCGCGGTCCGCGAAACGCGGTCCAGCCGGTGACGACGCGCAATTCGTGATGCCAGTGCGTATGATTGTAGCGTGTCGCCCTGACATCGTCGGGCCAGCGCGCGATCAGCGCGAACAATCGCCGCTGGCGCGCTGCGCCTTCCAGTCCGGCCAGTGCCTTGTCGAAACGCGCGCGATCGGGATGGTTCACCATGAGGGCTTCGATCGCTGCGATTGCCGCCGGATCGTGCGCCGCGAGCAGATCGTAAGCGATCAGACCCGTCGCCATATGGCCCTGGTTGCTCCAGGCGCGGGCGGGGGTTGCGGCGATCAGGATATAGGCGGCAAGACACCATGCGATCCGGGACATTCGATATCCTGGAAGGTGGCGCGAGTGACGGGGCTCGAACCCGCGACCTCCGGCGTGACAGGCCGGCGCTCTAACCAACTGAGCTACACCCGCGTAGGTAGTCCCTTGCGGAGACGCGCCGACTAGAGAGGGTCGTGTGGGCTGTCAACCGCCCTACTGGGGTTCTGGCGGCAAAGTTCTGGATGCCTCCGGAACCGGGCTGGTGAGCGTGCCTTCCTCGAACAGGAAGCCGGCAATGTCGGGTTTGCCGGCGGCGTCGAGCACGGTCTTCATGATGATCAGGATCGGCACGGCCAGCAGCGCGCCGACCGGCCCCCACACCCACCCCCAGAAGCTCAGCGAAACGAGGATCAGCAACGGGTTGATCGTCAGCCGCCGCCCGACCAGCGCCGGCGTGATCAGGTTCGATTCGATCAGGTGGCAGCAGACGAAGGTCGCGACCGGCAGGATCGAATACCAGGCGTCGCGGAACACCATCAGGCCGCCCAGGGCGAGCAGCAGCGACGCCATGATCGGGCCGAGATAGGGCATGTAGTTGAACAGCGCGACGATGCCGCCCCACATCAGGGGATCCGGCAGGCCGATCAGCCAGAAAGCGCCCGCGACGAGCAGGCCGAGGCTGATATTGATCACCGTGATCGTCGACAGATAGGCCGAGGTCGCGTCGACCATCTCCTGGATCACGCGCGCGGTGGTCAGCGCGCTGGTGAAGCTGCCGCGACTGGTGATCGTCTGGCGGCGCATGCGCGTCCAGCCCGACAGGAAGAAATAGACGACCAGCACCGCGAAAAACATCTGCAGGATCGCGACCGGCGCCGAGCTCGCGACCACGTCCAGGAGTGAGGTCGGCTTGCCGAGCGAGACGATCATCTGCTTGCTTCCCTTCCCCATGAAGGTCGCCTGCGTGTTGCTGACGAAGCGGTCGAGGCTGGTATAGACTTCCAGCAGCGGGCGCAGATTGTGGCGGATGCGGACGACGCGTTCGGGCAGCAGGGCGAACCAGCCCGATGCCGGGACGATGATCGCCGCCACCGCCGCATTGGCGACGCCCAGGAAGATCAGGATCGACAGGAACGCGGCCAGCGGCGACGGCACGCGGCGGCGTTCGAACCACTCGAGCATCGGCACGAGCGCGATCGCGATGACGAGCGCGGCGGTGACGGGCAGGAAGAAGGCGGCGCCCGCCTGCAGGGCGAAGGGAAGCGCAATCGCGATGCCGAGACCTGCAAACAAGGCGATCGCGGCCAGCAGCCGGTCGCGGCGCAACGCTTCCGCCGCCCGGCCGGACATCAGCCCCTGCAAAAAGGAAGTGCTCGGACGCTCGTCCACTCTTGCCCTCCCGCCGAATCACACCCGTGATCCGCACCCTCCATGTCATGCCCGAAACCGGGCATGAACGGGAGAGAATCGCCGTGTCAAAATCGAATTTGTGGTTAACCGATGCGTCGCGAACACGGCACTTTTCCGGAAATATCCTCGGACCGTCCTGCCGACGAAACGATTCATCGTGGTTTCATTGACGCAGCGCGGCAAAGTCCCGACATCTGCCCCAGCATTGGTCGCCAAGGGCACGCGTTCCCTAGTCCTGCCGACAAGACGTTAAACTTCGCAGCCGTCGCATGTACTTAGCGGCGGTGGGCGGTTTTGCGCATTCGTAAGAGTTTTGAATGACTTTCAAGCGTCCCATCACGCTTGCTTCGGGTGCGGTTCTCGCCCTCACCCTTTCCGGTTTCGCGCTGTCCTCGGGTAGCTCGGCGGCCGAGCTCGTCGCCAATACACCGCTTCTCGCTTATGATCTGAGCGCGACCATCCCCTCGTCCACGCCGGCCGCCATGCCTGTCACGGCGCAGCCGGAGGCGGACGATACCGCACCGCAGGCCGCGCCAGTCGCCGTCGCTGCGGTCGATCCCGCCGCCGTCGAATGCATGGCCAAGGTCGTGATGCACGAAGCCAACAACCAGCCGCGCGAGGGTAAGATCGCTGTCGCGCAGACTTTGGTGAACCGCCTCAAGGCCGGCGGCCGCTTCGGTGGCTCGATCTGCGACATCGCCAACCAGAAGGGCCAGTTCTTCCACATCGCCAGCTTCCGTCCGCGTCGCGATACCGACGGCTGGCAGGAAGCGGTCGAGGTCGCGCACCAGGTTCTGGCCGGCCAGGCCGAGCCGGTCGCACCGGGGGCTATGTATTTCCGTGCCTCCTATGCGCCCGCCAACGCCTTCTTCCGCACGCGTCAGCGCGTGACCACGGTCGGCGCGCACGTTTTCTATCGTTAATCAGTCGGAGGGGCCGTCCGCGGCCTCTCCTTCTGACTTCTGCCCAGGGAAGCGCGCCGCTTCGGCGTGCTTCCACCGTTCGTGCATAGCCTTGCGCGGCAAGCCGATTCCCAGCCCTTCGGTAAGGTCGACCCACTGGTCGGCATATTCCGCCGCCTGCGCCTGCAGCGGGCTCGGCGGCTGATCGTCGACCCAGTCGCGCAACGACGCGGCATTGGCGAACAGCAGGAACAGGCTGGCGATCAGGATCACGCCGAACGCCCAGCCGAGGCCGCTCTCCTCGAGCTCGGGCTCGGGCAGGTCGATCGGCGATGGCGTTTCGTGCGGCATGGCTCCCTCCCTAGAACTGATAGTAAATGAAGGGCGCAACCCCTTCGAAACGCATCGTATCCACGATCAGGATCGTGACGCCCGCGAGCAACCCCATCGCCCATACCGGCAACAGGCGCAGGCGCAGCGCCAGCTTTTGCCCCAGGTTCACGGGCACGAAGTGGATCGCCATGCCGAACAGGATCAGTACGCAGGCGAGCGGCGTGAGCACGCTGCTCGTCACCCCGATCGTGGCGATGCCCCTGAAATAGCCGATCGCCGCGTCGAAGCTTTCGGCGCGGAAGAAAATCCACCCGACCACGACGATATGAAAGGTGATCAGGATCGCCAGCACCCGCGGCAACCTCGGCATCCAGCGCGGCCGTAGCCGTTCCCAGATGCGCTCCAGCGCGAGCACGCCGCCATGCAGCCCGCCCCAGATCACAAACGTCCATTTGGCGCCGTGCCAGAGGCCGCCGAGCAGCATCGTCAGCATCAGGTTGAGGCACTGGCGCGCAAAGCCTTTGCGGCTGCCGCCGAGCGCACCGATATAGAGGTAATCGCGCAGCCAGCTCGACAGGCTGATGTGCCAGCGCCGCCAGAAATCCTGCAGCGACACCGCCCGGTAAGGCTGGTTGAAATTGAGCGGGAAGCGATAGCCGAGCAAAGCCGCGATCCCGATCGCCATGTCGCTATAGGCCGAGAAATCGCAATAGATCTGGACCGCATAGCCGTAGGCCGCCGCGATCAGGTCGATCTGCGAATGCGCGACGGGATCGAAGAACACCGGATCGACCAGCCCGGTCGACAGCTCGGATGCGATCACCGCTTTCTTGAACAGCCCCCAGACGATCAGGACGAGGCCCATGCTGACCGTGTCGCGGGTCAGGCGCGGGCTGTCCGCGAACTGGGGCAACAGATCCGATCCGCGCACGATCGGCCCGGCCACCAGATGCGGAAAGAAGGACATGAGCAAAGTCACATCGAGCAACTTCGCGGGCGCCAGCCGCTCGGCATGGACGTCGGCCAAATAGGACATGCCCTGGAAGGTGAAGAAGGAGATGCCGACCGGCAGCACCACCTGCATCAGTGGCAGATCGCGGGCGAAGCCGGCCATCTGCAGCAGATCGCCCAATTGCTCGACGAAGAAGCCGTAATATTTGAAGAAACCAAGGATCAGCAGATTGCCGGCGATGCCCGCGATCATGATCGCGCGCCGCCGCCCGGCGGACGCATCGCGATTATACCAGATCAGTTCGGCAGAGCCCCAGTTGAGCAGGGCCGATCCGATCAGCAGCGCGACAAAGCGCCAATCCCACGCGCCGTAAAAGACCCAGCTCGCCACTAGCAGCAGGATCTTGCGCCATTCGTTCGATCCGTTCGCCGCCCACACGACGGTGAACACGACCAGGAAGAACAGGCCGAAAGTGAGGGTCGGGAAAAGCATAGCCTAGCAGTCGTCCCGGCGCGCCCGGCTCACCGCGCCGCGGCCTTGTCGAGATCGTCCTGCAGCCGCTGCGCGATCTCCTTGCCGCCCGCCGCTGTGTAATGGACATAGTCGCCGCGCATCAGCGGCGGCGTGGCGTGGACCCATATATCGGCGGTGCAACGTCCGCCCATCCGCGCTTCCCAATCCCAGAAGGCGACGTTGAGCTGCGCGGCGACGCGGCGCTGAACGTCGCGCACCGTCCTCAATCCGGCCGGCGGGAATAGCGGCCCCCTGCTGGTGCCGGTTACCACCGGCGCAGGCGAAAGCGCTGGTGGGGGCGCCGGCGCGGGCGCGCTCGGCGCCATGCCGATACTGTTGCGCAATTTATCCATGATCGTCTCGATCACACCGGGTTGATCGACCGGGGCGGCAGCGGCCGGCGTGCCGCAATCGGGCGAGGCTTCGCCCGACGACGCGTTGGCGCGCATTTCCGCCCGGCGGCTGAGCGCATCGGGCGCGCCCAGCACCAGGATCGGGACATTGCCCGCCAACCGGCGGATCCGGCCGATCTGGGTGCGCAAGGTCACCTCATATTCGAAGTCGTTCACCCGCGGCGAGAAGCCCTCATTGGTGCCGAACGCGACCACGATCAGGTCGGGCCGGTAGTTGGTCAGTTCCTCGGTCAGCACCGCATCGTCGGTCCGCGCCCAATGGATCAGCTGCGATCCGACCACGCCCAGATTGGACAGGACCACCCCGCCCGCGTCGCGAAACGTCGCCCACGACGTCAAAGTCGCCGGGCCGCCCGCGACGCTGAGGTCGGCCGTGGTCGCCGGCGATGCCAGCTTCATCGTCCGGCATTCGGGCCGCTCGGTCGGCGAATTGAGGTCGAAGGTCGCGCTTTCGGTGCCGGCGTGCAGCGTCAGGCTCCCCGCGCCCGGCCGCATGATCGCACAGACGGTGAAACGATCGAACGCCTCGTTGGGATCGGCCAGCAACGCCATCGTCGCCCCGTCGGTGAAGCTGGTGAGCGTGAACGCGCTCAATCCCAAAGGCGGCGACGGCATCGACCAGGTCGCGCCGAAATCGCTCGCGATCTTCCAGCCCGGCGACATCGTCACCGTCACGCCGCGGGTGATATAGCCGTCATAGGGCCGCCCCGGTGGCAGTACGCCCCGCCCCGCCGAACCATATTTCTGCTGGAGCAAATCGCGCCACGCGCCGGTGATCGCATCGCCCGCGGTGTGGCTGTCGCCGATCTGCAGGATATGGACCGGCCTTGTGCCGGCATGGGTGAGCTTGGCGAAAAAGGGCCGCAGCGTATCGCCGTTCGACAGGCCGCTGCCTGCCGACAGCGCCAAAGCGGCGGCGAGCGCGATCATGGTGCCTCGCTATCCTTATCCTGCTTGGCGGCGGCAACGCTCGCACGGATGCGTCCGGCCAGTCCTCTCGTGATACGGATATAACCGTTCATCGACATGTGGACGCCGTCGCCCGCGCGGAACAGCTTGGGCATGCCGTCCTTGTCGAGATAATAAGCCTGATATTGCCCCTGCGCGTCGATCGTCATCGGGCGGATATCGATGTAGGGCACGTCGAGCTGCGCCATCAGGCCGCGATAAAATTCATCCATCGCCCGCGCGTCGGAATCGAACGCCGGATCGCGCATCACCGGCAGCCCGACCCAATAGACGGTGGCGCCATGCCGCCGGAGCATCGCGACATAGGCTTCGACCCGCGCGCCGATCACCTGCTGCCAGAATTTGCCCATCAGCGCGCCGCAATGGCCGCCGTCGCACACGCCCTGCGCATCGTTGGCGCCGAACGAGATCACCGCGACGTCGAGCGGCTGGCCGTCGATCTGCTGGTCGTCATGCTGTTCGAGGTCGAGCCGGCGATAGCGGGTGAAGCCGGTCGACTGCTGCGAATATTTATCCACCTGATAGCCCGCCTTGGCCGGCAGCAGCCGATAGAGCGCGCTGTAGACGCCGTCGCCGAAGCTGTCGCCGAACACGCCGACATGCACCTGACTGCCATTCTTCACGGTCTCAGCCATCTGCGACGAAGGCTGATCGACCGCGGGCTTTTCGGGCTCGGTCGGCTCAGCGACCGTTCCCTGGGGGGCGCCCGCATCGGGCGTGGCCGCGCCGGTCGGCGGCGGCGGTGCCACGGCGCGCGGCGCGATCACCGGCGCCGCCTGGGGCGCGAGGCTGACCGCCTCCTTCTTCTCGTTACCGGTGCCGAAGGCGTAGCCGATCGCCACGCCGGCCGCGACGCCAAGGAACAGGACGGCCGTACGGTCGAGGAGAATGCGGAGCCACGTCATGGGATGCAATCGGGATAAAGGCCGCGCCCGGCTTGGCAAGGGCGCTCGCGCGTCAATGCGATGATCCGAATCCTATTCGGCGGTCACCCGCGCGCCCGCGCCTGGGGATAAGTGCCGAGCACGCGCAGCCACTTGGTGTGGAACTTGAGCTCCTCCAGCGCGCGCGCCAGATTCGCATCGTCCGGCCCGCCCTCGACGTCGCAAAAGAATTGGGTCGCCGCGAAGCTCGCCCCGCTCTGATAGCTTTCGAGCTTGGTCATGTTGACGCCGTTGGTCGCGAAACCGCCCAGCGCCTTGTAGAGCGCGGCGGGCACGTTGCGGACCTCGAACACGAAGCTGGTCATGCGCGGCCCCTGGACCAAAGCGTTCGAGGCTTCCGGCGCGAGCGCCACGAAGCGCGTGGTATTGTCGTCGCTGTCCTCGAGCCGGTCGGCGATCAGCTCCAGCCCATAAAGGTCGGCCGCTAGCCGGGGCGCGATCGCGCCGATCGAGGGATCGCCGATCTCCGCCACCATCGCCGCCGCGCCCGCCGTATCGGCATAAGCGACCGGCTTCAGCCCGCGCGCGCGCAGCCAGTGACGGCATTGGCCGAGCGCCTGGGGATGACTCATCGCCTCGCTGATCGTTCCGCCCTTCAGCCCCATCAGCCAGTAGCGGATCGGCATGAAATGCTCGGCGGTGATCGAAAGGCCGGATTCGGGCAGCAGGAAATGAATGTCGGCGACGCGACCGTGCAGGCTGTTCTCGATCGGAATCAGCGCGCGGCCGGCCTTGCCGTCCTTCACCGCGTCGAGCGCATCCTCGAAGCTGAAGCAGGGTAAAGGCAGCGCATCGGGGAAGGCTTCCAGCGCCGCGATATGCGAATTGCAGCCCGGCGCACCCTGGATCGCGACGGCGCGCTCGGGATGTTCGGCGGCAGCCTCGGTCATTGCGGCGACCAGGGCGCGCGCGGGTGCGGGATAGCTCTCCATGATGGCGGCGGCGGATAGAGGGTGTGAGCGCTGCCCGCAACCGCTTGCGGCGCTCGCCAACCGTCTTTAAGGAACCCGCAAATCCCGGGTGTCGGGCGGCATTTTTTCTCACCGAAGGTCAGGCAGGGGCATGAACGATCGCGCGAACACGATTGCGGGCTGGATTTTGTTTGCTGGCATCGCCGGCCTGGGTCTGACGATCGTCACCGGCGAGCACTTCAAGGCCGAGCGCCCTGAAAAGATGGGCTATGAGGTCCAGGGCGTCGAGCAGGAAGCGGGCGCCGCCGCCGTCGTGGAAAAGCCCTTCGCTTTTTATATGAGCCAGGGCGACGCGGCCAAGGGCGAAGACGTCTTCAAGAAGTGCGCCGCCTGCCACAACGCCGACAAGGGCGGCGCGAATGCGCTCGGCCCGAATCTCTACGGCGTGGTCGGCGACGCGGCCGCGACCGGCCGTGGCGGCTTCGCTTTCTCCGATGCGCTCAAGGCCAAGGGCGGCAAGTGGGATTTCGATAGCCTCAATGCCTGGCTGACCAGCCCGAAGGCCTATGCGCCGGGTACCAAGATGACCTTCGCGGGCCTGTCCAACCCGCAGGATCGCGCCAACGTGATCGCCTATCTCAACAAGCAGGGCGATCATCCGTTGCCGCTCCCGGCTGCCCCCGCCGCCGGCCCCGACAGCGCCGCCAAGGCGGGTGCGGAAGCGACCGGCGCCGATGCCGCCAAGGCGAAGAACGTAACCGTGCCGACCGAGGCCGGCGCCGCCAAGCAGCCCAAGGGCAATATTTCGGGCGATGCCGCGCCAGCGGTTTCGGGCACTTCGACCGAAAAGAAGAACTGATACGAAGGGGAGCTTGGCTCCCCTTCCCGTCACCCTGAACTTCTTTCAGGGTCCACCATGCATCCGCACCGTCCGCGCCTGTTGCCCGGTGGATGCTGAAACAAGTTCAGCATGACGGCGCGATGATTATGTCCGATCCCACCACCATCCGCCGCCTCTACGGCCGCCGCACCGGGCACAAGCTGCGCGTCGGTCAGGCCAACCTGGTTGATCGCCTGTTGCCGCAAATTGCGGTGCCGGCTGAAGGGGCGCTCGACGCCCCCATCCTGTTCAGCGACGATCGTCCGCTCGAACTGGAAATCGGCTTCGGCCGGGGCGAGCATCTCGCCGGCCAGGCCGCGATGCGCCCCGATCATGGCTTCATCGGCTGCGAACCTTTCCTCGACGGCGTCGTCGGCTTGCTGATCCATGTCGAGGAGCAGGGTCTCGCCAATATCCGCGTCCATATGAACGACGCGCTCGACGTGATCGAACGGCTGCCCGATGCGAGCCTCGACCGTGCTTACCTGCTCCATCCCGACCCCTGGCCCAAGGCGCGCCACGCCAAGCGCCGCTTCATGAACAAGGGACCGATCGATCTGCTCGCCGCCAAATTGAAGCCGGGCGCCGAATTCCGCTTCGGCACCGATCATCCGATCTATTGCCGCTGGGCGATGATGGTGATGGGCCAAAGCCCGCATTTCGACTGGCTGGCGGAAACACCAAAGGATTTCCTCGTCCGCCCGGACGACTGGCCCGAGACGCGCTACGAGGCCAAGGCCCGCCGGATCGGGCATGAAGTCTGGTATTTCCGCTATCGCCGCCGCTAGGCGGCTGGCGCCCAGTCGCCGTCTGTACGGGCCCATATCTGATCGACCGGCGCGACCGCGGCCGCCTCGCGCACGCTGCCGCTCAGGTTGACCAGGATCGTCTCGCCGGACAATTCGGGACGCTGTGCCGCCAGCTTGACGATGCTCGCCACCGCCGTCCCCGCCGCCGGGCAGATCCTGACCCCTTCATCCTCGAGGACCAGCGTCTGGGCATGCCGGATCTCCGCCTCAGTCACCGCCATCATCGTGCCGCCGCTTTCGATCGTGATGCGACGAATATGCGGATAGGCGCGGGTCGGGTTGCCGCGCAGAATCGCTTCGGCAATTCCGGTGGGATGCGGGACGATATGGTGCGGCTGGATCGTCTCCGCGCCCTCCTCCCAGGCATGGACCATCGGCCGGCAGCTCATCTGCTGCGCGCACAGCAGCCGCGGCGTCCGCGGGCTCAGGCCCAGTGCCACCGCCTCCTTTGCCGCCTTGTAGATACCGTAGACGCCCATCGCGCTTGACGAGGCCTGCACATACCAGTCGATCGGCCCTTCCACCTGTTCAACCGCCTCCAGCCAGGGGAGCTTGAGCCCCTCGCGCCGGCCGAGATTGAAGAAGCCGCCCTCGGCGACGAGTTCATGCTCCTTGGCGTAGGCGGCGCTAAAATCCGCCGCCTCGACGAAGCTGGCGCCGCGCAGGACATGGTGCCGGACCTGCGAAGATGGATCGTAATGGACGCGATCCTGGAAATCCTCGGCGGTGAACAGCTCCATCTTCATCTCGGGGACGTGGCCGATCGCCTGGGCATAGGCGGTCGAGCTGTTGCCCGTCGAAGAGGCGCAGAAATGCCGGACTCCGGCCTCGTACAGGAACGGCAAGGCAATTGCCGCCATCCGATCCTTGGTGGTCCCCGTCGGATTGGCGGTCTCGTTCTTGAGAAACAGCCGGTCGAGGCCGAGCCGCTTGCCGAGGTTGCGGGCGTGAATGGTCGGCGTGCTCGCGCCATCGGGCAGCAACGCGGCGTCGCGCACCGGCAGCAGATCGAAAAAGCGCAGATAGGGGTTTGCACTGTTCCGAAGCTCGACCTGGTCCAACGGATAATAAGCGTCGATCAAACCGCCGCAAAGCGAGCAGGTCGTCGGGAAGGTCTTGTCGGGTTCCGCGCCGCAGGTGGCGCATTTCAAGGTGAATTTGTCGACCACGTCATTCAATCAGGCGAGATGGGGAAAAACGGGCCACTTCCGGCGGATCATTGTCGCTTTCGATCATCCCGACAAGCCGGTTTGCCAGCCAGGCGCTCATCAATATGCCCTTGCCGCCACCACCGTTGATCACCCAGCCATTGGCATAGGCCGGCGTGCGCCCCAGCACGGGCAGGCGATCGGGCGTCATCGGTCGCGCGGCGGAGGATTGCGCCACCACCTGCCACGACCGCCAGCCGGGCATCAGGCTTGCGGCGCCCGCGATCAGTTCCTCGCGGGCAGGTTCATACGCTTCACCGAGCGGCCCGGACGTCCGCTCGGTGCCGCCGACCCAATACAAATCCCCGTCGTGCTGGTAGATCGCGGTCAATCCCCGTCCGATATCGGCGCGGGGCCCGTCGCCAGGCGCCCTGATCAACAGCAGATCGCCGATCAGCGCGCGAACGGGGACCGTCACGCCTGGGGACCAGCCCGCGATCGCTTCGCCGGCCCAGGCGCCAACCGCGACGCACAGCGCGGAGATAGCCATATCATCGGCGCCGCTGCGGACCGAGACGATCCGGTCGCCACGTGTCTCGACCGCGTCAACCTTGCGGTTGACGATGCGCGCGCCCTTGCGCACCGCGCCCGCAATCAGCGCCTGCCGATAGCGCTCCGCGTCGACCCGCGCATTTCCGTGGGTCATCAGGCCGCCAATCCAGCGCGGATCGAGCCGTCCGTCCCAGCGGGCGAGTTCGGCGGCATCCATCCAGCGCGCCGAAAAGCCGTCCAGCGCCTGATAATGGCCAGCCATGCATTGCAGCGCCGTCCCCTCCTCATCGCTTGATGCGAGGAAGAGCCGGTCGACAAGCTTCCAGCCGAAGCCGAGTCCGGAGATTGCCTGAACCTCTTCCTGCTGGTCGGCGTGCAGCCGGTAGGCCTCCGCATAGATCGGCGCCATGAACCCGGGAAAGCCGGGCCCGTGCAGCGGATTGATGCCGCCCGGATTCCAGCCGGTCGCCCGGCCCGGCCGATCATCGTCGAACAGCAACACGTCATGGCCGCGGCTCGCCAGCCGATAAGCGAGGCTGGCGCCGGATATGCCGGCCCCGACGATGGCGATCGGCCCGGCCATCCTAGTCCGGTTGTTCGACCTGGCGAAGAATCTCCCGCCGGTTCACCTTCTGCATGCCCGATGACGGGCGCGGGAATGTGGCGAGGGTGCGAAGTTCGATGCGATTGAAATATTGGC
>NZ_DATHFV010000140.1:0-2322 GCF_035317925.1 Sphingomonas sp. | reverse complement strand
ATGGATCGGCAGACCCTGGTCCCGGGCGCGGGCGAGGCGTTAGAGCGGATCGCCGAAGTCGCCGACATCGTGATCCTCACCAACCTTCAGGACTGGTGTCATGCCGGCCGCGCCGCCCAGCTCGACGCTCTCGGCATTCGCCATCGGGTCGTGTGCAATCAGGGCGGGAAGGGGCGGCCGGTCGCGCGTCTCGCCGCCGAGCATGGATCGAACGTGACGGTGTTCGTCGACGATCTCGAAACGCATCTCACGTCGGTCGCGCATCATGCGCCGGACGTGTTCCGACTCCACATGATCGCCGAGCCGTCAATTGCGCCGACAATCCCCGCCGCACCGCACGCACAGGCGCGGATCGACGACTGGAACGTCGCGGTCGAATGGGTATTGGCCCGCTTTCGGGGCGAATCGCTTCAATCCTGACCGGGGGCAGGCATCTCGATCAGCCGCGCGCCTGTGCCTTCCTGGCCGAGCCGGTCATCCGGATTGCGCAGCGGGCAATGCGCGAGCGACAGGCAACCGCAGCCGATGCACTCGCTCAATTGGTCCCGGATCGCGCCGAGCTTGCGGATCCGTTCGTCGAGTGCGTCGCGCCACCCGGCCGATAGGGCGGCCCAATCCTCGGCCGTGGGCGCGCGATCTTGCGGCAGGCGGGCCAGCGCCTCGCTGATCTCCTTGAGCGACACCCCGGCGCGCTGTGCCACCTTGATGATCGCGACCCGCCGCAGGATTCCGCGTGGGAATCGGCGCTGATTGCCCGCGCTGCGGCGGCTGCGGATCAGCCCCTCGGCCTCATAGAAATGCAATGTCGAGACGGGCACGCCCGATCGGCGGGATATCTCCCCAACGGTGAGTTCGAGCGGCACGGTCTTCATGACGGGGAGATCTACCCAATATCCGGCTTGACCTCAACCTTACTTGAGGTTGTATCGAGGCTCTCCCCAAAGGGAGAATCAGTCATGTCGCTTGAAACCAATCTCGTCAGCATCAGCATCTTCACGCCCAAGCCCGAACATTTCGGCGCCTTCGTGGATACACAGGTTGCGAACCTGCCCCGGCTCGGAAGCCTCTCCCGCTCGCTCGGCGCGCAATTCTACGTCGCCAAGGATGGCCGCCATGCGATCCTCGTTTCGCTCTTCGAAAGTGAGGCGATCTTGCGCGATTTCCAGCAATCCGACGCGTTCCGCGCGCATCGGGACGAACTGCAGGCGCTGCTGGAGAGCAGCGACAGCGGCTTCTACACGCTGGCTTATGCGCGCGATGCGCGGCCTGCCTGACCGGTTGGCGGGGACGGCATGCCGCCGTTCCCGCCGAGCGGTCTCACGCGGGAATGACCGCGCTTGTATAAGGCGAATGCACCGTCCAGCCGATCGTTTCGTAAAGACCTCGACCCATCTCGGTCGCGGATAGAAGGCCCCGCGACGCACCGCGCGCAAGTGCGCCGTTGGACAATGCCTGCATCAACGTGCGCCCGAGCCCCCTGCGGCGATGGCGTTCGTCGGTGGCAATCTGATCGAACAGGGCCGTGTCATCCAGTAGCGCGATGCGCCCTTGCGCGACCGGAAAACCGTCCACCAGCACGGCCGCGCGCAGCAACTCGCCATCCTCCATCAGCGAGAGCCGGTATCCGGCCGCGAGATCGGTAGCCCGCTCGGCCAGCGGCGCGGTCATCATGAACGTCGGCGTCTCGCGAAGCTGCCACTGCGGCGGCAGGGCGGCACACACGGTTTCGGGTTCCTCGCACACCTTGAGATAGATCCACGGATCGCGAATCGTCCGGCCAAGCCCGGCGATCACCGTCCGGTCGAACTGGGGAAAAACATAGCGTGCCGCCTGATCGGGCTGGCCGACATGGATATAATGGCCGCCAAGACGCGCCACCGGTGGGGCCACGCCCCGCGTCATCGCCCAGCCACGGGCGAAAAGCGCGATCAATTCGGGGTCGGCGGCCATGATCCGCCGCTATCGGGCGACGGAGCGCGCCGCAACCGCTTGACGCTCGCCTGCTGTCGTCCGAAGGCGCGAGGCATGAGCATCGATACCCGCCTCGCCGAACTCGGCATCACCCTTCCCGAGCCCGCTGCCCCTGTCGCCGCTTATGTGCCGGCGGTCGAAGCCAACGGCCTTCTCCATGTTTCCGGCCAGCTGCCGTTCAAGGACGGCCAGTTGATGACCGGCCGCTGCGGCGAGGACGAGAATGAGGATTATGCGCGCGAAGCGGCCGAACGCTGCGGCGTGATGCTGCTCGCGCAGATCAAGAAGGCGCTGGGTTCGCTCGATCGGGTCGAACGTATCGTCAAACTCGGCGTGTTCGTCTCCTCGACA
>NZ_DATHFV010000139.1:0-22657 GCF_035317925.1 Sphingomonas sp. | reverse complement strand
GGTGCTGCCGCAGGACGTCGCCTTCGATATTCCGGGCAACCCGCTCGACCGGCACCCGAGCTGGAAGCATGTCGATTGCCCAGGCTGCGGCGGCAAGGCGGTGCGCGAGACCGACACGCTCGACACGTTCGTGGATTCAAGCTGGTATTTCATCCGCTTCGCCAGCCAGCCCAAGGACCAGCCGTTCGACCGCAAGGTCGCCGAGCAATGGCTGCCGGTCGGCCAGTATATTGGCGGGGTCGAGCATGCGATCCTGCACCTGCTCTACGCGCGCTTCTGGACGCGCGCGCTCAAGCATATCGGCCGGCTCGACGTCGCCGAGCCGTTCACCGGTCTGTTCACGCAGGGCATGGTGACGCACGAAACCTATTATATCGACGACGAGACGGCCGGCCGGCCGGTCTATTTCGCGCCCGACGAGATCGACCGGCGCGAAGGCGGCGCCTTCCTCAAGGATGGCGGTCCCGCGATCAGAATCGGCCGCGTCGAGAAGATGTCGAAATCGAAGAAGAACACGGTCGATCCGGCGCCGATCCTCGATCATTACGGCGCGGACGCGGTGCGCTGGTTCATGCTGTCCGACAGCCCGCCAGAGCGCGATTTGCCGTGGAGCGTGTCCGGCATCGAAGGTTGCGCGCGCTTCGTCCAGCGCCTGTGGCGCGCGACAACCGTCCAGGGCGGCGTAGGCGAAGACGCGGTGCTGACGCGCAAGACCCATCAGACCATCGCCGGCGTCGCCGAGGATGTTGAGGCTTTGTCGTTCAACAAGGCGGTCGCCAAGCTCTACGAACTGGTTGGCGCGGTCGAGAAGGCCAAGCCGTCCGCAGCACGCGACGAGGCTTCCCGGACCCTGATCCGTCTGGCGGCGCCGATGATGCCGCATCTGGCGGAGGAAGCGTGGGTCCGCGTCGGCGGCGAGGGGCTCGTGGCGGATGCGCCCTGGCCCGATGTCGATCCGGCGATGCTGGTCGAAGACGAGGTGACGGTCGCGGTCCAGGTCAACGGCAAGTTGCGCGACACGATCACCGTCGCCAAGGGCCTCGACAAGGCGGCGCTCGAGGCGCTCGCGGTCGGCTCGCCCAAGGTGCAGGCCTTCCTTGCAGGCGGCGCGCCCAAGAAAGTGATTGTGGTCCCCGACCGGCTGGTCAACATCGTCGCATGAAGCAGTTCGCGCTCCTCGGCTTTTTGTTGCTCGGCGGCTGCGGCCTGCAGCCGATGTATGCCGGCGGCAGCCACGGGCCCGTCGCGCGCACGCTCAGCGATATCGACGTCGGGCCGATCGGGGGGCAGCATGGCTGGCTGGTGCGCAATGCGCTGGTCGACCGGCTCGGCGCCGATGGCCATGGCACGGCGCGCTACCATCTCGATGTCGAGCTCGACGATCAGATTACCGGCTTCGGCATCCGATCGAACAACACCGTTACGCGCGAGCGGCGGACGCTGCGCGCGCGCTTCAAGTTGATCGACGCCTCCAACCAGACGGTCCTGCTCGATGCGACCGCCGGATCGGATGCGGGCATCGACGTGGTGACGTCCGAATATGCGGTGATCGCGGCCGAGCAGACCGCGCTCGAAAATCTCGCGGGCGAGGTCGCGGACCAGATCGTGTCGCGCGTCGCGCTCTATGCGCGGCAGCATCCGCCGGCGAAATGAAGCCCGAAGAAGCACGGCTTCGTAAAGCGCTCGACAGCGCCGATCCCGATATCCGTTTCTACCTGCTCTACGGCCCGGACGAGGCCGGATCGCGCGCGCTCGCCGAACGGCTCGGCGCGGCGATGGGTGCGGATGCGGAGCGGATCGATCTGACCTCGGCGGGGCTGAAGGCCGATCCCGCGCGGCTGGCCGACGAGGCCGCCTCGATCAGCCTGTTCGGCGGCAAGCGCTGGATCCGGCTCGAACCCGCCACCGACGATGCGATCGAGGCAGTGCAGGCGCTGCTGGAGGCGCCCGCGGCGGGCAATCCGGTCGCGGCGATCGGCGGCGCGCTGCGCAAGGATTCGAAGCTGGTCAAGCTGGTCCAGGCGAGCGGGGCGGCCTTGTCGCAGCTGAGCTACGTACCCGAGGGCCGCAACGCGGCGGCCCTGGTGGTCGAGGTCGGCCGCGAGCTTGGCCTGCAGGTGCGCAACGACGTCGCCGCGCGCATCGCCAGCGCATGCAATGGCGACCGCGCGCTGATCAGCCGCGAGCTGGAGAAGATGGCGCTCTATCTCGATGCCGCGCCCGAGCGGCCCAGGTCGCTCGAGCAGGAGACGCTCGACGCGCTCGGCGCGGCGATGGAGGAGGGCGATCTCTCCAAGCTCGCCAATGCCGTCTTTTCGGGCCAGCCGGGGCAGGCGGATGCGGAGCTGGCACGGCTGGCCAACGAAGGGATCGAGGACATACCCGTATTGCGTGCGCTTGCCCGGCGCGCGCTGCAGCTGGCACAGCTGCGCGCGCAGATGGCCGAGGGCGAGAGCATCGACCGGGTGATGGAGACCGCGGGCAAGGCGATCTTCTGGAAGGAAAAGGATGTGATCCGCGCCGAGCTCCAGCGCTGGACGCCGGACGCGCTCGTCACCGCGATCACGCGGCTGGCCGAGGCCGAACGCCAGGTGAAGGCGCCGGGCCATATCGGCAGCGCGCTGGTCGAAGAGGAAGTGCTGGCGATCAGCCGATTCGCGGCGCGGCGGCGGTAGCGATTTCTAGCCGGGTGGAACACACGGCGACTCGGAAATCGCGGCAAATCAAAATCTAGGCCTTTCGCCTGGGCCAGCGGAAGCTGAACTGGTCGCGCTCCAGCTCCTCGCGCAATTGCAGGTCGAATGTGCCTGCATGGAATACCACCCGGTTCCGGCCCGCGCGCTTGGCGTCGTAGAGCGCCCGATCGGCGGCGCCATAGAGCTTCTGGAAGGAGGTGCGCGTCGATCCTTCGGCGACGCCGATGCTGACCGTCACGGCACGATGCTGGCTGACTTCGCCATGATCGCACTGGCCGATCGTCTCGCGCACGCGCTCGGCGAACTGGTGGAGCGCGAAGCTGCTGAGCCCGCTCACCGCCAGCACGAATTCCTCGCCACCCATCCGGCCACCGATGCACAATTCGCGTTCGAACCGGCGGAAGCAATCGGCGATGCGGCACAGCACGGCATCGCCGGCCTCATGGCCGAACTGATCGTTGACGCTCTTGAACAGGTCGACGTCCATCAGCAGCAAGGCGAGCGGCGCCTCGTTCCCGTCGACGAAGGTCTGGTGCAGGCAATCGACGAACCCGCGCCGGTTGAGCAGGCCGGTCAGCGGATCGCGATTGGCGAGTTCGGCCAAAGCCGATTCGGCGGCGCGCGCCTGATCGAGCTCGATCCGCATCTGCGACAGGCGCAAGGTCGTCGTGATCGACAGCCAGACGGTCTGCAACGCGGATGCGGACAGGACCATGATCTGCGGCCCGCCACCGAACATCCGGCTGTTGAAATCGAACAATTGGGTCAAGGCGAGCACCGCCATCGGCACCACCCAGGATCTGGCGAGATCGCGCGCCTCGCCGCTGCCGCGCCGCCAACTCCAGCCGATGCACAGGCTGACCGCCGCCAGATCGGCGAGAACGAGAACGCCGAGCACCGCGTTATAAACGTCGACCGCCCCATCCGTGACCAGGGATGCCGGGATGCCGATCAGCCCGATGACTACGCCCAGGGCGATCACGCCGCGCCATGTCCAGCGCGGCAGGGTCGGTTTCAGCGCGGTGACTACGCTCACCGTCGCCGTGGTTACGGCGAGGCAGGCGAGCAAGCTCATGGTCTGCGAGGCGGTCGTGCCCGCCAGGCCCGGCAGCGCAATCAGCGTGATCTGCGACCACAACAGGCCCCACAGCACCATGCACAGCGCCCACAGGCCATGCCAGGCGAGGAATTGACGCCGGACCGCGATCGCGAGCGACAGATTGTAGATGCCGCCGATCAGCAACAGCGTGATCGATCCGCCCGCAAGTACCGCCGCCATCGCCAGATCGTGGTTGGCGGCGGCGCGCGGCAGGATGCGGATGCGCAGCAAGGCCTGGCTGGCGAGATGCTCGAAGCCCATCGACACGCCGGTCAGCGCGGCGTCGCGATGCGGCGCCTCGAACGCGATCTGGCCGCCGATGCGCCAAGAGGCGCCATAATCGCCGCGCGCGATCTGCTGGCGGTCGGTGACGCCGTCGGCATAATGGAACAGCACGATCAGGCGATCGAAGCGGCTCTGGTGGATCAGCAGCACCGGATCGTGGCGCGCGGCATCCAGCTGCGAAAGGTCGGCGTGCAGCCAGAGCGTGGCCTGCTGGTAGGCCGCCGGCGTGCCGGTACAGCTATAGGCCGCGTCGGTGGCGGGCGGTTCGCCGGCCGTCACCGCATGGCAGAGCGGCTGATCGATACGGAGCGGCGTCGCCCCCGCTGCCAGCGGTAGCCCGGCCAGGACCAGGGCGGCCAAAAGCCGCCCGAGCCAGCTACGAACGAAAGCGATCAACGGCTCGAACTTTCCAGATGCCGCGCGCGGCGCGGCAATGTCGGCGTCTCGTCGGGCGAGTCCCGCGCGTCAAGCGCCGATCTGCTGTAGATCACTGAGGGTAAACGAAAAGCTAGAGCCTGATCGTTATTGGTGGAAGCGCTGGGCGCTTCCGCTGATGACGTGGGTCGGGCTCTATTAAGGGTTGGGACCTGGATTCGCGACCCAGGCGCAGCCTGGATCGATCAAGGTCCAGGCGGGGCGCCCGGTCAAACCCCGCCCTCATCCTTATATTTGAGCTGGAGATAGCGGCCCTGGGTGGCGAGCTTGTTCAGGTCGCCGCTGGCGAGATCTGCGCTCATCCGCGCGAGTTCGCTGTCGACCACGTTCAGCGCCTCGACCAGTTGCTTGTCGGGTGCGGGGCCGTTGCTTGCGTCCTGGCGCAGGTTGAGTGGCACGCGCGCATAGCCTTCGATCAGTTCGGGCAGTTCGATGCTCAGCAATTTGCGTACCTCGGCCGCCGCAGGCTCGCGCGGATCGAGGCTGGCGAGCTGGAGGGCGAGTGCCTCGAGCTTGAGGCCGATCCCGTCCGCCAGCCGCTGTGCGGGCGCGGGCAGCGCGGCCCGCTGTCGCTGGAGCCAGGCTTCGGTCTTCTGCGGCAGCATCGTGATGTCGCTCGCGGCCAGGCTCTGCACGGTTTCGGTCGGCTCGTGGCTCATCGCGAAGATCACGACCCACGCGGCCAATATGGCGATCAACGCAATAAGGAAGCCGAACTGCCCGATCGGAATGACCCAGCCGACCGCGATCGCCGCGAGCATGATCAGCACGGTCGCACCGAACGCGCGGCCGAGCGCCTTCATCCGCGCGCGATTGCGCCGCTGGCGCTCGCGCTGGGCGAGCCGACGGCCTTCGGGCGAGACGCGCTGGAGCAGCGCCTCGGCATCGGCCACGACGCGATTGGGATCGGGCATCAGATCGCCTTGAACGGATCTTCGGCCGGGGTGCCGCCGCTGGCGCTCAGCCGGGCCTGCGCGGCGCCTTCGGCACGCGCGATATAGCCGCGCGACTTCTCGACCTCGCTCGACAGGCTGGTGACCGTGGTCTTCATCGAATCGAGCGCCTGCAGCTTGAAATTGTCGACCGCGTCCATCGTGTCGTAGATGTTCTGGAAGGCGCGCTTGAGCGTCTCGATCGGGATCGTCGCGCTCGCGGCCTGTTCGTGGATCTGCGCGGTCTGGTTGCGCAGCATCTCACCGGTCGAATCGATGATGTTGGCGGTGGTGGTGTTGAGCTGGGTGATCTGCTCCAGCACCAGCTTCTGGCCGACCAGCGCCTGCGCGACCGTGACCGCCGTGCGCAACGCCGCGACGGTGGTGGTCGAGGCGCGATCGACGCCCTTCATCAGCTCGACATTGTTCTTCTTGACCAGATCGAGCGCGAGATAGCCCTGCACCGTCACCGCCATCTGCGTCAGCAAATCCTGGTGACGCTGGCGGACGTAGAAGAGCGCGGTCTCGCGGATCGCCTTGGCCTTGGCCGGATCGCCCGTGTCGAGCTCGTTGGCCTTGTCTTCCAGCGCGGTATCGGCGGTCTGCGCGGTGTGGATCATCTGTTCGAGCCGGCCCATCGCCGCCCACAGATTCTGCCGTTCGGTATCGATCGCGGCATTGTCCTTGAGCAATTCGTCCTTGCCGTTCTTGAGGCTGACCAGAATCGCCGAAATGTGGTTCTGCGAGCTTTTATAGCTGTCGAAATAATTGCGCAGCTTGTTGCCGAACGGGATGATGCCGAACAATTTGCGCGGCGCGAGCAGATTGCCCTTCTTGGCGGGATCGAGATCCTGGATCGTGCGGCGCAGCTCGGCCAGGTCGCTGCCGACGCCGCTGTCGCTGTCCATCGCGCGCACCGGGCGGTCGAGGAAGCGGTTCGACTGGCCGGCGGCATCGCGTATCTCCTTCTGCCCCAGGCTGGAGATCGTATCGACGCGCTTGCCGAACTCAGGCGAGTTGGAATCGAGCGCCGCCAGTTCGTCGACGAAGACGCTGACGCGCTTGTCCAGCTCGCTCTTGGTTTTGTCGTCGAGCGGCACCAGCCCCGCTGCCGTGGCAGGCGTGATCGCCTGCACCGGCGCGGGCGGCGTCAGCACGAGTTCGTCGGTCTTCGTCTCGGTCGCGGTCGTGGCCAAAATCCGTCTCCACCCCTTGGAGCCCCAAGATAGGGGGCAATCACTGTATTATTCAAGTGATACGGCAATCTAACCGGCCGCACCGCGCGAATCATGTGGGGCGCAACGATATCGCGCCCGTGCGGCGGTTTCGCACCGATGCTTGTCACTTTTCTTACGCATTTGCAGCATTGTCGATTGATTTCGAGGACTTGCATCGAAACGGCGGATAAGGTTCCACTCGTTTCGAGTGTGTAACCATCTGAAACTAGTGCAATTTTTTCGCCGCCCGTCTCAAAAACCCTGCAACTCAAATCATTCGGGCTTGTTCTGCGCTGCGGCAAGTTGATCTTGGTTAACTCTCGGAAGCGGTCGGCCGCGCAGCGGACCGCAACGAGTGTAACGTTGGCTTGGCTTGTTCCTTGTCAGGGTAGGAGTAAAAGTCATGAAGTTGCTTGCTTTGGCAGCGGCCGGTGCCGCTGTGCTTTCCGCTGCGCCCGCATTCGCGGTCGATTTCAACACCTACAATATCAGCTTTACCAACGGGACCTCGATCGTGGGGCAATCACGCACCGCGCCGGGCGAATATCAGGATACTTATGTGTTTACGCTGGACCAGGCGGGCACCTTCTCGGGCTCGCTGACCACCCAGCTTCAGACCAACCCCGCCGGCGACGTCGTCAGCAACCTCGACTTCGGCAATTCGATCGACGGCGTCAGCATCGACGGCGGTACGCCGTTCGATCTGCCGATCGCCGGCGACCTGGAGTCGGTGAACCTGGCGAGCATCCTGCTTGCGGCTGGCACGCACAGCCTGGTCGTGAACTATACGGTGCAGACTGCCAGCCTCGGCAACGGCGCGTCCTATGCCGGGCCGATCAACTTCACGCCCAGCGTCACCACGACGGACGTCCCCGAGCCGGCGACCTGGGCGATGTTCGTCGGTGCTTTCGGCCTGGTCGGCGCGAGCCTGCGCCAACGCCGGTCGACGCGCGTGGCCTATACGATCTGAACCGCCGGATTTTAACTTGCGGGCCGGGAGGGTGACCTCCCGGCCCGTTTCTTTTCGGTTTCGGAGACCCAAAAGTCGCGATTGCAGCGGAAACATCCGAGGCCGCATGCTTTAGACGTTCAAAACAGCGTTGCGCAGGCGTAATGGCCACGCATGGATACTGCCCACACCGCATTGATCCTTGCCCGCGCCCAATTCGCGTTCACCGTCAGTTTCCATTTCCTGTTCCCTGCCTTCACGATCGGACTGGCGAGTTTCCTCGCTGTGCTCGAGGGCCTGTGGCTGGCTACAGGCAAGCAGCATTATCTCGACCTGTTCCGGTATTGGGTGAAGATCTTCGCCGTCACCTTCGCGATGGGCGTCGTGTCCGGCATCGTCATGTCCTACCAGTTCGGCACCAACTGGTCCGTCTTCTCCGACAAGGCCGGCGGCGTGATCGGCCCGCTCATGGCCTATGAGGTGCTGACCGCCTTCTTCCTCGAGGCGGGCTTTCTCGGCGTGATGTTGTTCGGGACGAACAAGGTCGGGCCCGGCCTACACTTCACCGCCACCTTGATGGTCGCGATCGGCACCTTCATCTCGGCCTTCTGGATATTGTCGGCGAACAGCTGGATGCAGACGCCGCAGGGCTTCGCGGTCAATGCGGCGGGCCAGTTCGTGCCGGCCGGATCATGGCTGACGATCATCTTCAACCCGAGCTTTCCCTATCGCCTCGTTCACACCGTGCTTGCCGCCTATCTGACGACCGCCTTCTGCGTCGGCGGGGTTGGGGCGTGGCATCTGCTGCGCGGGCAGAAGACGCAGCAGGTCCGCACGATGTTCTCGATGGCGATGTGGATGGCGGCGATCGTGGCACCGATCCAGGTGCTGGCGGGCGACGCGCACGGCCTCAACACGCTCGAGCATCAGCCGGCCAAGGTGCTGGCAATGGAGGGCGATTACGAACCCAGTCCGCACGGCGCCCCGCTCATCCTGTTCGGCCTGCCGAGTAACAAGGATGCCCGGGTCCATTACGAGATCGCGATTCCGAAGCTCGGCTCGCTGATCCTCAAGCATGACCCCAACGCCCCGCTGCAGGGCCTCAAGGATTTCCCGCGCGATCAATGGGCGCCGGTGCCGATCCCCTTCTGGTCGTTCCGGATCATGGTCGGCCTTGGCCTGCTGATGGTTACGCTGGGGCTTTTCAGCCTGGTCGCGCGCGTCCGCGGCCGGCTCTACGATTGGCGCTGGCTGCATCGCGGCGCGCTGGCGATGGGGCCTGCCGGCTTCATCGCGGTGATCGCGGGCTGGGTGACGACCGAGACCGGACGCCAGCCGTGGACGATCTATGGCGTGTTGCGCACCGCGGATTCGGTCTCGCCGATCGGCGCGCCGGCGGTGGGCGCCTCGCTCGCCGCCTTCGTAATCGTCTATTTCGCCGCTTTCTCGGCGGGCACCTGGTACATCTTGCGGCTGATGGCCAAGCCGCCCGCGACGGGCGAAAGCGATCCGACGCGCGCGCCGATCCGCACCGCCGGCATCACACCCGCGATGCGGGGGGATGGCGGCGATGCTTGATCTGACGATCATCTGGGCGTTCATCATCGCCTTTGCGGTGGCGATGTATGTGGTGATGGACGGGTTCGATCTCGGTATCGGCATCCTCTTCACGCGCTTCGCGGTCGGCAAGGACCGCGACGCGGCGATGAACGCGATCGCACCTCTATGGGACGGCAACGAGACCTGGCTGGTGCTCGGCGGCGGCGGGCTGATGGCGGCCTTCCCGCTCGCTTATGCGATCATCCTGCCCGCGCTCTACGCGCCTTTGATCGCGATGCTGCTCGGATTGGTCTTTCGCGGCGTGGCGTTCGAATTCCGCTGGCGTGATCCGGCCCACCGGCCCCTGTGGGACGCCGCGTTCAGCGTCGGTTCGATCGTCGCCGCCTTGGCGCAGGGCGTCACGCTCGGCGCGCTGCTGCAGGGTATTCACGTCCAGGGCCGGGCCTATGCCGGCGGCTGGTGGGATTGGCTGACGCCGTTCAGCCTGCTGACCGGAATCAGCCTGGCGATCGGCTATGCGCTGCTCGGCGCCTGTTTCCTTTTGTGGAAGACCGAAGGGGCGGTGCATGACGATGCGCGCCGTTACGCGCGCCCGCTCGTCCTGGCTCTGGTCGCCGCGATCGCCGCCGTCTCGGCCTACACGCCGTTTCTCGAGGGCAAATATTATCAGCGCTGGTTCGAATGGCCGGGCGTGCTCGCCGCCGCGCAAATTCCCTTGCTGGTCGCGTTCGTCGCGATCGCCTTGCTGTGGAGCATCGGCCGAGGCCGCGAGCGGCTGCCCTTTCTGCTGACGCTGGCTCTGTTCGGCCTGTCGATGCTCGGGCTCGCCATCTCGATCTGGCCGGACGTCATTCCCGGCCGTGTCACTATCTGGCAGGCGGCCGCACCGCATCAGAGCCAGGTCTTCATGCTGATCGGCGCGTGCATCATGGTGCCGATCATCCTCGCTTATACCGGCTGGGCCTATTGGGTCTTCCGCGGCAAGGTCGGTGACGAGGGCTATCATTGATGTGGCCGCGGCGGCTCGGTTGGTTCGCGGGGTTATGGGCAATCAGCGTTGCCGCGCTGGCCGGCGTCTCGCTGATCATCAGGTTCGCGATCAGGCAATAACCGCTCGTTTCGCCGCCGCGGCCTTGTTGCAGCGCCGCATTTCGGTTAAGGGCGCGCACTAATTCGAAAACACGAACCGAAAGACCACCATGCGCCTCCGCAACGTGGCCATCATCGCGCACGTCGATCATGGCAAGACCACCCTGGTCGACCAGCTCTTCCGCCAATCGGGCACTTTCCGCGACAATCAGCGCATCGAAGAGCGCGCGATGGATTCGAACGATCTCGAAAAAGAGCGCGGCATCACGATCCTCGCCAAGTGCACCTCGGTCGAGTGGCACGGCAAGGATGGCGACACCCGCATCAACATCGTCGACACGCCCGGTCACGCCGATTTCGGCGGTGAGGTGGAGCGCATCCTGTCGATGGTCGACGGCGTGATCCTGCTGGTCGATTCATCCGAAGGCGCGATGCCGCAGACCAAGTTCGTGACCGGCAAGGCGCTCGCTTTGGGCCTGCGTCCGATCGTGGTGGTCAACAAGATCGACCGTTCCGACGCGCGCACCCAGGAAGTGTTGGACGAGGTGTTCGACCTGTTCGTCAGCCTTGAGGCGACCGACGAACAGCTCGATTTCCCGGTGCTCTTCGCCTCCGGCCGCAACGGCTATGCCAGCACCGATCCCGACGCGCGCGAAGGCACGCTTGCACCGATGTTCGAACAGATCGTCGCGCACGTGCCGCCGCCCAGCGCCGATCCCGATGGTCCGTTCAAGTTCCTCGTGACCTTGCTCGACCGCGACAATTTCCTCGGCCGCATCCTGACCGGGATGATCTTCTCGGGCTCGGTCAAGACCAACATGCCGATCCACGCGCTCGACAATGACGGCAAGGTCGTCGAGACCGGGCGTGCATCGAAGATCATGGCGTTCCGCGGGCTCGAGCGCGTGCCGGTCGACGAAGCGCAGGCGGGCGACATCATTTCGATCGCCGGCCTCACCACCGCGACCGTCGCCAACACGATCGCCGATCCGAGCGTGACCGAGCCGCTGCACGCGCAACCGATCGATCCGCCGACCCTGTCGATGCGCTTCGCGGTCAACGATTCGCCGATGGCGGGCCGCGAGGGCACCAAGGTGACGTCGCGCATGATCCGCGACCGCCTGCTGCGCGAAGCCGAGAGCAACGTCGCGATCAAGGTGACCGAGTCCGACGACAAGGACAGCTATGAAGTCGCCGGCCGCGGCGAGCTCCAGCTCGGCGTGCTGATCGAGACGATGCGCCGCGAGGGCTTCGAACTCGGCATCAGCCGTCCGCGCGTGCTGTTCCGCGATGGCGAGAATGGCCGCGAAGAGCCGTATGAGACGGTCGTGATCGACGTTGATGAGGATTATTCGGGCACGGTCGTCGAGAAGATGGCCAGCCGCAAGGGCGAGATGACCGACCTGCGCCCGTCGGGCGGCGGCAAGACCCGCATCACCTTCTCGGCCCCCTCGCGCGGCCTGATCGGCTATCATGGCGAGTTCCTGTCGGACACGCGCGGCACCGGCATCATGAACCGGCTGTTCGAGAAATACGGCCCCTACAGGGGCAATATCGAAGGCCGGAAGAACGGCGTGCTGATCTCGAACGGCTCGGGCGAGGCCAATGCCTATGCGCTCGGCCCGCTCGAGGAGCGCGGCGTGATGATGGTCGCCCCGGGCGAGCAGCTCTACGAGGGCATGATCATCGGCGAGAACGCCAAGAATGACGATCTCGAAGTCAATCCGATGAAGGCCAAGCAGCTCACCAACTTCCGCGCTTCGGGCGGCAAGGACGATGCGATCCGGCTGACGCCGCCGCGCCGCCTGACGCTGGAGCAGGCGATCGCCTATATCGACGATGACGAGCTGGTCGAGGTCACGCCGAAGAATATCCGGCTGCGCAAGCGCTACCTCGATCCGCACGAGCGCAAGCGCGCCAGCCGGGCCAAGCAGGCCGCCTGAGCGCGCTCGACGGCCTGACGCTGGACGCCGACGGCGCGCAGCTGTTTCGCGGCGCGCTCGACGCGCCGGCGCTGGGTGACATCGAAGCGGCGCTGGCCGATCTGCCGGCTGATCGCGCGGGAACCAGATTGCAGGGCCGCGCCGATCTGGCGCGCCTTCTGAACGCCGACGGACCGGTCGGCGCGGTCGCCGCGCATGCGTTGGGGCAGGGCTGTTTTCCGGTCCGCGCGATCCTGTTCGACAAGACCGAGGCGGCCAATTGGTCGCTCGGCTGGCATCAGGATCGCACAATCGTCGCGCGGGAGCGGAAGGAGATTCCACGCTTCGGCCCCTGGACGGTGAAGAGCGGACTGCTGCACGTCGCGCCGCCGGTGGATGTGCTGGAGGGAATGGTCACGCTCCGCATCCATCTCGATCCGGTATCGTCGACCAACGCGCCCTTGCTCGTCGCGCGGGGCAGCCATCGCGCCGGCATGGTCGCCGAGCGCGATCTGGACGAGGTCGTCGCCGGATCGGACATCGTGGCGTGTCTCGCCGACCGGGGCGACATCTGGCGCTATCGCACGCTCATTCTCCATGCCTCGGCCGCTGCGGCGGCGCCGCGCCGTCGACGCGTGCTGCAGGTTGACTATGCCGCGGCACCATTGCCGGGCGGATTGGACTTTCTCGGCGTCTGAGGCCGACGACACGGCCAGCCGAGGAACGGGCGCGCCGCGTCGCTGGTTATGTGTCTCGAAGGAGATTCATGATGGCGGATGCGGCGAACCAGAAGAAAGGCCTGACCAAGTTTGGCTGGCTGGTGCTGGGCGGGTTGGCGGCGTTCTTTCTGAGCAAGAAGGAACGGCGCGACAAGGTGCTGACAACGGCCAAGGATCTCGCCGGCAAGTTCACGCCCAAGGCCGCCGGCGACAAGGCCTCCTCCTGACACCTGCGTCCTGACGCGTGATTGACCCGCCCCCGGAACGGCGCTTTGATGCGGCGGTCCGGGGAGGGGCATTGCAATGATCATTCATCCGACGCCCGTCAGCCCGGTCGGGCCGGCCATCCTGTTCGCGGGGCTCGGCCTGTTCCTGTTGCTGCTGGTCTTCGCCGGCAAGCGCGAGGCGGGCGAAAGCGGCAGCCGCCGGTCCCCCCGGTCGATCGTCGGCATCGTCATTCAGATGCTGGCCTTTGTCGCGGTTGGCGCGGGGCTGATCGACATGTCGCTCGCGCCCGCGTCGCGCGCCGCGATCGAGCAGGTTGGCGTGGTCGTTCTGCTGATCGCCTTCACCTGCGGCGTGTTCACCGCTTCGAAACGCGCGCTCGGCCGTAACTGGAGCCTGGTCGCGCGGACGCGGTCCGACCATGAACTCGTCACCTGGGGGCCGTTCGCGTACGTGCGCCACCCGATCTACAGCGCGCTGTTCGCCTGGCTGCTGGCGATGGCGATGGCGTTCGGCCATTATCGCGGTCTGATCCTCGGCATCCCGCTCTACTGGATCGGCACGACGCTGCGCATCCTCGAAGAGGAAAAGCTGCTCCGGGCCCAGTTCGGCCCCGTCTATGATGCCTATGCGGCGCGGGTGAAGCGCTTCATCCCCGGCATCATCTAGCGCGGTGCGCCGCCCTGGCGGGCGGCAAATTGATCGCGCACCGCCAGCGCGACCGGCTGCCTTTCTCCCGCCGACGCGTCCGCGCTCTCGGCGGCGGACGCCGACGGACCGTTGTCGAGCGCATAGGTCGCCGCATAGCCGACATGGTCGGACAGCATGCGCCCGTCGGCATCATGGCCGAACAAGGCCGCCATCGATTTGAGCCTCAAGTGTTCGGATTTGCCTGAGGCGAATAATTGCCAGTCGCGGCCCCGGCGCCGGCTGAAGGCGAGGTCGTCGCGATTGTCCGCCCGGCATTGCTCCACCGCCTCGAGGCAGGTGTCGAGCGCCGCGCGGACCGGCGCGTCGGCGCGCCATCCGGCCGCGCGTTGGAGCAGATAGGCGCGGCGCTCCTGCTGGGCATTGAAATCGCCCGCGACGATGAACGGCATGCCCGGTGCGATATTGGCGCGGACGAAGTCGGACAGCGCATCGACCTGGCGCTGATAGGCGTAGAAAGCGCGTTCGGCCGACACACGCGATGCCCTGCGCGAATTGAGGTGGGTTGCGACGATCGCGACCGGCTGCGGCGCGCCGGGCACCGCGATCGTGACCAGCACCAGGCCCTTGTTGGCGAGGCAGTCCATGCCCGCGCAGGTCCGGTAGGCCATGCGCTTCACGTCGAGGATCGGATAATCCGATGCGATCCGCAGGCCGCTGCCGCGCCATTTGCCCCATTTCTCACCCGACAGGAAACGCGCGGCGGCCATGAAGGCGCGGTCGGCGGCCGATGTCGTCGGCGCACCCGCGTCCGAAGCGGCGGGCCCGTCGACGATATAGCGATAGCCCGCCTTGACCGCGACCGCCCTGGCATCGGCCGAAAAGGCCTCCTCGAACAGCACGACGTGCGGCTGGTTGCCCTCCGCGCGCAGGGATTGCAGCTGATCGGCGATCTTGGAGAGGTCTTCCGCCCGATCGGACCGCGCGGGCCAGGGCAGGCCTTCGATATTATAGGTGAGAACGGATAGTTCGGCCGGGGTCTGGGCGAAGCCCGGTTGAGCTGACAGGCCGAACAATAAAGCGCCAATAATCACACTGCTCCGGACAGGGTTCATCACAATACTCCTACTGTCATGGGGAAGACTCCGTTGACTGGCAAAAGCCGCACGTACCGACCGTTACGGTTCGGGATGCGGAAGCCACCGCACCGCACCGTCTTTTCGGACAGGGGGTGGTGTCATGCGTAACTTTGGCATTGCGACGATGTTGATATTGGGGATCGCCGTCACGCCGGCGCAGGCGGATGTGCCCGCGGTGGATGTCGTGTTCCATCCGCCGCCATCCGCATCGTCCCGGCATGTCTATGCGGGCCGGTTGCTGGCCCGTTTCGGTCCATCGACGATGATCCGAACGGTCGAAGGTGGCGGCCGCGTCTCGCCGTTCGTGGCGGCGCTGCCGGGCGAAATCTGGCGTGGCCGCGTCAAGCGCTTCGGGGCCGCCGACGGGCCTGGTTTTTCCGGCATGGTGATCCGCGCCCGATCGATCGGTTTGCGGGACTTGCGGTCGGAAAAACATATTTCCGGCTTCCTCGCCTCGGATCTCCGCTACGCTATAGCTATGGATAGCGACGATTTGCTGACACTCCATATTGGGGCCGCAAAGCAGCGTCTGCCCGCGCTGGCGGGGATCAGCCGGGGCCAGTCGATCCGGGTCAACAGTCTCTATCTGGGCGCGGCTTTGCTCCATGACCGCCGCCTGGAACTGGACGGGGGCTGGTACCGCGTCACCACCAGCAATCTCTCCCCGCTCGACCACGCGGTCGAGCGCACCGCGGGCATGCCGCCGGCCGGGGAGGGCCTACGCCTCGCGCTCGACTGGCGGCTGGGGCAACGCACGACGCCGTTCGGCCGGATCGGTCTGGAACTGCGCGACGGCACCGCCGATCACGACCGGCGGATGATGATCGAGCCCACGCCCGAGCGCGATCGCCGCGCGCTGATCCGGTTTGTTGCGCCATTTTAGTGTCGTTTTCAGCTGCGCCGAAGCGGCACCGGCCCGCACCCCCACCCGGCCTCCCATAGAATAACCTGTTGGGAGGCAGGGTGGGGGCGCGGGCCGGTGCCGCCCCCGTTTCAGTAAAACTGAAACGGAATCTAAAAACGCGCGACCAGCGCGAGCCCGCCACCGCCGGCATCGCCCCACGGCACCAGTTTCACATGATCGTCGCGCTTGCTGGTGAGCAGGAAACCGCTGCCGGTGCCGATCGCCGCGCCCGCGACGCAATCATACCAATGATGCTTGCGTGCCTCGACCCGCGCCACCGCGACGAAGGTCGCCGCCGCGAAAGCGGGCAGGCCCGCCTGCCAGCCATAGCGGTTTTCCAGCGATGCGGCGGCGGCGAAGGATTCAGCGCTGTGGCCGGACGGAAAGCTCTTGCGGTCGCTATGATCGGGCCGCTCCTCCGGAAAGACCTCCTTGAGCCCATAGGCCGCGCCGCCCGCCAGCAGCAGGCTGCCGCCGGCCTGCAGATCGCCCGCCCAGTCCTGCTGCACCGCCGGCACGCCGAGCGCGGCGGCGAACAGCACGTCGCGTCCGATATTGCTGGCCTGGCCCCAACTGTGCGTGCCGGCCTGTGCGGCGGTGCCGCAGCCGGCGGCCGTGACGAGAAATGCGGAAAGGAGCAAAGGACGCATAGCGATCAACCCTTGGGCAAAACCGCCCCCCGGTCCATCAAATCGAGATAGGATGCCGCCGCGCGCGCCTCGTCGTGGCGGGCGAGCAGCAGGGGGTCGATCGACTGCCGGCGGGGCTGGCGCATCATACCCTGGAGCGCGCAGGCGATGGTCCCGGCATCGGGGGTCACCACCACGCCGAGCCCGGCGCGGGGCATGATTTCGGATAATGCCGGCGAGCAGGGGGTCACTACCGCGGGCAGGCCGTTCGCCAGCGCCTCGACCAGCGACGCGGGATAGCCCTCGTAGCGCGACGTCATCAGGAAGCAGGACGCCTTGCTCAGCCAGGGTTCGATATGCGGGACATGGCCGATCAGCCGTACCCGTTCGTGCAGGCCGAGCCGTTCGATCTGACGCCCCAGCTGGGCACGCTCGCTGCCGTCGCCGAGGATGACGAGCTGCGCGTCGGTCCATCGCACGAGATGCGCCATCGCCTCGATCGCTAGCGCGAAATTCTTTTGCGGCTCCAGCCGTCCCGCCGCGACGATCAAGGTGGGATCGCGCGCAATTTCCGCCTGCCGTCGCGGGCCGGCGTCGAAGATCGGCTCCCATCGCGCGGCGACCCGGTCGGGGCCGATCAGCGCTTCCGCCTCGGCCCGTAGCGCCGGGCTCATCGCCACCAGGCCGTCGATCCGCGCGGTCAGCACCTTGAGCACGCGACGCCGGATCCAGCCGCTCGTGCCTGTTCGGTCCGCGCGATCCAGCGGATTGCTGATCTTGCAGAAGATCGCCGCGCCCGATCGGCTGCGCAATGCGAAGACGGCGAGCGGCAGCAGGTGGAAATTGCCCGGTCCGAATACCGCATCGGGTTGGAACCTGCGGGCTGCGCCGGCGAGCGCCAGGCCCAGGCGGACGCGCGACAGCGGGCCGCGTGGCAGGCCGGGGTCGGCGGTTTCGACCGTGATGCCCGGCTCGACCAGACGGCGCAGCGGGCCGCCCTGACAGCCGCAGAAGATACGAACCGTGCGGCCCATCCGCGCCCATTGGTTGGCCAGCCGGATCGCGACCCGTTCGGTGCCGCCGCCCGCGAAATCGTGCAGCACGATCAGGATACGCCGGGCCGCGCCCGGATCCGTCGCCGGATGAGCCGCGCCGTGCCGATCCTCTGGCCGCAGGGAAAAGTCGCTGATCAAAGCTTCCAACATCGCGGGAAAGACGGCGTCACCGTTGCAAACCCGCATCACCTACCGGTTGATTGTGACGATCCGGCGGGGAACCGCTGCGGAATCGGGCAGAGCGTGGCGTCTGCCCTGCATCATGACCCGCACACGCAATCCGGCGCTCAAGATTGTCGCCCTGTCCGGCGCCCGCTATGACGCGGGAGCGGACGGGCGCACGGGTCATTTCATGGTTGCCAGCGGACTCAGTGCGGTGCTCATCGCCCATCGCGGGCCGCTGTTGCGCTTTTTGCGCGCACGCGGTGCGGGGGACGATGCCGAAGACGTCATGCAGGAATTGTGGCTCAAGGTGGAACGGCTCGAGGCCGAAGGGCCGATCGCCGATCCGCGCGCTTATCTGTTCCGCATGGCCGACAATCTGATGCATGATCGGGTGCGGGCAAGCATGCGCCGCACGCATCGCGAGCAGGCGTGGAGCGAGACCGGCTACGATCCCGCCGGCCAGGACGAAACGCCGTCGGCGGAGCGGACGCTGGCCGCGCGGCAGCGGCTGCGCCAGGTCGAGCGCGCGCTGGCGACCTTGGGCGAGCGTTCGCAGGCGATCTTCCGCCGTTTCCGGATCGAGGGTGTGGCCCAGAGCCGGATCGCGCAGGACGAGGGGATCAGCCTGAGCGCGGTCGAGAAGCATCTCCAGCGCGCCTATCGCGTCGTCGCGGCACTCGCGGACGAGGAAGACGATACCGCACCGCCGTCGCGGAGCAGCGCGCCATGACCGCCGATATCCGCGATCAGGCCGCCTTGTGGATGGCGCGGGCGCGCGACCCGCGCTTCAGCGACTGGGACGGACTGACCGATTGGCTCGAAGCCGATCCCGCGCACAATCTTGCTTATGAAGCGGCTTTTGCCGGCCATGATCTGGCGGGCGGACTCGACACACCGTCGCCGGTGACGGCGTCCGTTGCAGCGCCGCGGCGGATGAAGTGGGTGATCGGCGGTGGTGCGGGCGCGGTTGCCGCGGCGGCAGCGCTCGTGGCTTTGGTCACGCCCTTTTCGGCCGGTCCGGCGTCGATGGTGGCGGAAACCCGCCCAGGCGAGCTTCGGATGATTGCATTGGCCGACGGCACCCGCATTGCGCTCAACGGCGGATCGCGGTTGGTGTTCGATCGGGCGAACGGCCGCACCGCCCGGCTCGAGCGCGGCGAAGCGATGTTCAGCGTCGTGCATGACGAGAACCGGCCCTTCACGGTCGATGTCGGCGGCCAGCGGCTGGTCGATATCGGCACCCGTTTCGATGTCGTGCGCAGCGCGCGGGCGAGCGAAGTGTCGGTGGCGGAAGGCGCCGTCCTCTACGATCCGGAGGGCGCCGCCGTGCGGTTGGGCGCGGGGCGCGTGCTACGCAAGAAGGATGCGAGCAGCCTGGTCGAAGTCGCCGACGTCGATCCGGCCACGGTCGGCACGTGGCGCACCGGGCATCTGGTCTATCGCGGCGCGACGCTGATGCGGGTCGCGGACGATATCGGCCGGCTCACGGGCCAGCCGATGGATGTTGCCCCCGATCTTGCCGGCCGCGCCTTCACCGGCGTGATCGTCGTTCCGGGGACGGATCGCCGCCAGTTTTTCGACCGCCTCGGCAAGGTGCTCGACATCGACATCGCCAGCAGGCCGCAAGGCTATTATCTGAAGGCGCGTGCGGGCCGCTGATCGTCTGACAATCATGGTGTTGATGCTGGCCGCGGGATCCGCGCCGGCGGCGGTACCGGCGCGCGTCGCGTTCGACGTTCCCGCCGGGCGCCTCGGCGATGCGCTGATCCGGGTGGCGCAGCAGGCGGGTGTCACGATCGGCTCGATCGATCCTGCGGTCGCGGCGCTGCCGGTGCACGGATTGCACGGGCGCTATGCGATCGACGCGGCGCTGCGCCGGCTGCTGGCCGGACAGCCGGCCCGCGCCGAGCGGATCGATGCGACGACCTGGCGCGTGCTGGCGGCGCCGGCATCGCCATCGCCGCGCCCGATCCCCCGTCCTCCGGTCGTGGCAGTGCCGCCGTCGGTCGGGGAGATCGTCGTGACCGCGGCCAAGACCGGCACCCTGCTGTCGCGTTACGCGGGCACCGCCTCGGTCGTCGACGGCACCACCTTCAGCCTGGCGGACCAGGCCCATGGAACCGATGCTTTGGTCGAGCGACTGGCTACGCTGAGTTCGACGCATCTCGGCTCCGGCCGCAACAAATTGTTCATCCGGGGCATCGCCGATTCCAGCTTCAACGGCCCGTCGCAGGCGCTGGTCGGGCAATATCTCGGCGACGTCCGGCTCAACTATAACGCGCCGGATCCCGACATCAGCCTGTACGATGTCCGCTCGGTCGAAGTGATCGAAGGCCCGCAAGGCACATTGTACGGGGCGGGGGCGCTCGGCGGCGTGATCCGCATCGTCCCCGAGCCGGTGGCGATGGATCAGGTCGAAGGCGCGGCCTCGTTCGGCCGGTCGCTGACCGCGCATGGCGATCCCGGCTTCGACGTGATGGGCATGGTCAACCTGCCCATCACCGGCGCGATCGGTGCGCGCTTCGTCGCCTTTCATGCGATCGAAGGCGGCTATATCGACAATATCGGTCTAGCCGCCTCCAACGTGAATCGCACCCGCAAGACCGGCGGGCGCGCGACCGTGCGCGCCAATGCCGGCGACTGGCGGATCGAAGTGGGCGGGCTGGTCCAGAATATCAGCAGCGACGACGGCCAATATGCGGAGGCCGGCTTGCCGCCGCTGACGCGTTCCAACCGCGTCGCCCAGCCGTTCGACAATGATTATGCGCTGGGCAGCCTGACGGTGGCGCGCGACTGGGGCGGCACGAGCCTGGTTTCCGCAAGCGCGGTCGTGCGGCAGGACGTCGATGCGCGCTACGATTTCACCGCGCCTGCGGCCGCCGATCCGCGCATCTTCGATCAGGAGAACAAGATCAGCCTGATCTCGAACGAGACGCGGCTGTCGCACCGGGATTCGCAGGGGCGCGGCTGGGTGGTCGGCGCGGGCTTCATCCAGGATCAGGAAAAGCTGACGCGGGCGCTGGGACCGCCCGCCGCGCCCAACCGCATCCTCGGCGTTTCCAACAGCGTGACCGAAGGCGCGGTATTCGGCGAAGGCGGGCTGGAACTGGCGCCGGGATTGGTCGCCAGCGTCGGCGCGCGCTTCGAATATGCGCATCTCGTCGGCAAGGCGCTCGATCGCGATGCCGATGTCGGCGAGCCGCGCCGCGACGAGAAATCGATCCTGCCGTCGCTCTCGCTGTCGTGGCGGCCGCTGCCCGATCTGATGGTATTCGGCCGCTATCAGGAAGGTTTCCGGCCGGGCGGCCTCTCGATCACTTTGGTCCAGTCCGCGCCCTTGATCCAGCGCTTCCATGGCGACGACCTCGCCTCGGCCGAAGCCGGCGTGAAATGGCTGCCGACGGGCGCGCGCAGGATCGAGGCGACGATCACGATCAGCCATGCGCGCTGGCAGAATATCCAGGCCGATCTGGTCGATGCCGCCGGCCTTCCTTTCACGCAGAATATCGGATCGGGCCGGATCTGGGGCGCGGAGGCGACTTTGGGCTGGCGGCCGTTCGACGCGCTGCAGCTTTCCACCGCCGCCTTCGCCAATGACAGCCAGCTGACCGATCCGGCCGCCGAATTTGCCGGCCCGCGCAGATATGAGCTGCCCAATATCGCCCATTTCGGCGCGAGCGGGCGGGCGGCGTTCACGCACGATCTGCGCGATGGCTGGAAATTCGAGGCGGAGGGGAGCGCGCGCTATGTCGGCCACAGCCGCCTCGGCGTCGGCCCCGCGCTCGACCTGCTCCAGGGCAATTATTTCATCGCCAATGCCGGGCTGCATCTCGACAATGGCCGCTGGCGCGTGTCGCTCGATGCGACCAATCTGTTCGACAGTCGGGGTAATCTTTTCGCGCTCGGCAACCCGTTCGACGTCGCCGCTGGGCAGCAGCGCGTGCCGCCGCGCCCGCGCACCTTGCGGCTCGGTCTCGATGTCCGCTTTTAGGAGAGGGTGATGCCGCGTCGTTGCGATATCTGGCGGGTCGGCATCGTCCGCGCACCGATCGCCGACGTCGCCGCGACCGGCCTGGTTGCGCGCGCGATCAGTTGGCTGCCGGAGCAACCCGGTTTCCGCTTCCTCGCCGATCCGTTTGGCCTGTGGCGCGACGGCCGGCTGCACCTGTTCGCCGAGGCCTATGATTACCGCACGCGCCACGGCGTGATCGACCGGCTGACGTTCGATGCCGACCTTGCCCTGATCGATCGCGCGACCGTGCTGCGCGAACCCTGGCATCTGTCCTACCCCTATGTATTCGAGGCCGACGGCGAGACCTGGATGCTGCCCGAGGCGCATCGTTCCGGGATGTTGACGCTCTATCGCGACGCGGGCTCGCTCGACCGCTGGGAACCGGCCGGGCGCATCGCGCTGGACGTGGTGCCGATCGATGCCACCCCGTTTCGGCATGAAGGGCGCTGGTGGCTGTTCTACAGCGGCGGCCCGGATCGCACGGCGCGCATGGGCGCGTTGCATGCCGCCTGGGCGGAGCGGCTGGACGGGCCGTGGCATCCGCATCCGCAGAATCCGATTCGACGCGACATGAAAGGCGGGCGGCCCGGCGGCACGCCGTTCCCGGACGGCGATACACTCTGTCTGCCGGTGCAGGATTGTCATGACACCTATGGCGGCGCCGTGCGCATCCTGCGTTTCACGCGACTTAGTCCGGATGCGGTGGAAACCCAGCTCGGTCCGCCGATCCTGCCGCCCCTCGATACCGCCTATCGCGAAGGGTTCCACACGCTTTCGGCGTGCGGCTCGGTTACGTTGATCGATGCGAAGCGGATCGACCGTTCCGGTCGTGGCTGGTTGATCGATCTGGGGCGGGCGCTCGGGTTTCGCGCACCGTCCTGATCCGATCCAATGCGCCCGCGCCGGCGCGGGCGAAGGCCTCGCCGCCAAAAAGATCGAGCACCCGCTTGCGCGACGCCTCGCCCATCACGCCGAGA
>NZ_DATHFV010000138.1:0-22614 GCF_035317925.1 Sphingomonas sp. | reverse complement strand
TCGCGGGGATGATCGCGAAATATTTCGCGACGTCGTTGGCCACCGAGAACGTGGTGAGCGCACCGCGCGTCATCAGCAACTGCTTGCCGAGACCCACGACCTCGATCAGCTTGGTCGGGTCGCTGTCGAGATCGACCATGTTGCCAGCCTCGCGCGCCGCTTGCGTGCCGGTGTTCATCGCCACGCCGACATCGGCCTGGGCCAAAGCGGGCGCGTCGTTGGTGCCGTCGCCGCACATCGCGACGAGCTTGCCGCCCTGCTGTTCGGTCCGGATCAGCGCGAGCTTGTCCTCGGGCGTCGCCTGGGCGAGGAAATCGTCGACCCCGGCCTCGGCCGCGATCGCGGCGGCGGTGAGCGGATTGTCGCCGGTGATCATCACCGTGCGGATGCCCATCTTGCGCAATTCGCCGAAGCGTTCGCGGATACCCGCCTTGACCACGTCCTTGAGCGCGATCACGCCGAGCAGGCGCCCGTCCTTGGAAACGCCAAGCGGAGTCATGCCGGCACGGGCGATCTCGTCGGTGGCGCGGCGCAATTCGGTCGCGGCGGCGCTGTCGCCGGTGCCGGGATTGGCCTTGAGGATCGAATCGACCGCGCCCTTCTGGATCAGGGTGGATCCGAACTTCACGCCCGAGATGCGCGTCTGCGCGGTGAAGGGGATGATCTCCGATCCTTCCGGCAAGGTCAGGATACGGACGTTGAACTTCTCGCGCGCCAGCACGACGACCGAACGGCCCTCGGGCGTTTCGTCGGCGAGACTGGCGAGCAAAGCCGCTTCGGCCAGTTCGGCGATCTTGACCCCGCCCACGGGACGGAATTCGCTCGCCTGACGGTCGCCGATCGTGATCGTGCCGGTCTTGTCGAGCAGCAGCACGTCAATGTCGCCCGCCGCCTCGACCGCGCGGCCCGATTTGGCGAGCACGTTGAAGCGCACCAGCCGATCCATGCCGGCGATGCCGATCGCGGACAGAAGCGCCGCGATGGTGGTCGGGATGAGCGTGATCAGCAAAGCCGCCAGCACGGTCACCGGGATCGCGCCACCCGCATAGGAGGCGAAGCTCGGGATGGTCGCGACCGCGATCAGGAAGATGATCGTCAGGCCGACGAGCAGGATCGTGAGTGCGATCTCGTTGGGCGTCTTCTGCCGTTCGGCGCCTTCGACCAGCGCGATCATGCGGTCGAGGAAGCCCTGGCCGGGATTGACCGTGACGCGGACCTTGATCTCGTCCGAGATGACCCGCGTGCCCGCCGTCACCGCCGAGCGGTCGCCGCCGGCCTCGCGGATCACGGGCGCGCTTTCGCCGGTGATCGCGGCTTCGTTGACCGAGGCGACGCCTTCCACGACCTCACCGTCCGACGGGATCAGCTCGCCGGTGCGGACCAGGACGACGTCGTCCATGCGCAGTGCGCTGGCCGGTACGTCCTCGATCGCCTTGCCCTTGATCCGCTTGGCGGTGAGCTCGGCTTTGGTCGCACGCAGACTTGCCGCCTGCGCCTTGCCGCGGCCTTCGGCCAACGCCTCGGCGAAGGTGCCGAACAATACGGTCAGCCACAGCCAGACGACGAGCTGGAGCTTGAAGCCGAGCGTCAGATTGTCGTGGCCGACGGCCAGCAGCACGGTCAGCAGCAAGGCGACGCAGGCGGTGACGAACATCACCGGGTTGCGCACCAATTGGCGCGGATCGAGCTTGACGAAGGATTGCCCTACCGCCGGCAGCAACAGATCGGCGGTGAACAGGGACTTGTTAGCGGTGCGAGCCATTTGCGCGCTTCCTAATGTCAGGAGAGATGTCCGCCGATCATCGCGAGATGATCGGCGATGGGACCAAGCGCCAGGCTTGGCAGGAAGGTGAGGCCGCCCATGATCAGGATCACGCCGATCAGGAGGCCAACCCAGAGACCGCCGGTGGTCGGGAATGAGCCGGCGCTCTCGGGGGTGTGCTTCTTGGCCGCGAGGCTGCCCGCAATGGCAAGCATCGGTACGATCATGAAGAAGCGGCCGACCCACATGCACACCGCCAGCGCGCCATTGTAGAAGGGCGTGCCCGCGCTGAGGCCGGCGAAGGCCGAGCCGTTATTTCCGACCGCGCTGGTGAAGGCGTAGAGGATCTCCGAGAAGCCGTGCGGACCCTTGTTGAGCGGCCCCGCCAGGCCAGCGGTCGTCACGGTCGCGATCGCCGTACCGCCGAGGATGGCGAGCGGCAGCACCGCGATCGCCAGCACCGCGAGCTTGACCTCACGCCCTTCGATCTTCTTGCCGACATATTCGGGCGTGCGGCCGACCATCAGCCCCGCGACGAACACCGCGAGGATGGCGAACAGCAGGAAGCCGTAAATGCCCGAGCCGACGCCGCCGACGACGATTTCGCCGAGTTCGATATTGAATAGGGGCACGAGCCCGCCGAGCGCGGTGAAGCTGTCATGCATGGCGTTGACCGCGCCGCACGAGGCGGCCGTCGTCACCACCGCGAACAAAGCGGAGGCGGCGGTCCCGAAGCGGACCTCCTTGCCCTCCATATTGCTGCCGGCGAGGCCGAGCTGATGCAGCATCGGATTGCCTGCCGCTTCCTGCCAATAGCAGACGATCACACCCGCCAGGACCATGATCAGCATCGCCGACAGGATCGCCCAGCCTTGCCGCACGTTGCCGACCGCCTTGCCGAAGCACCAGGTCAGGCCAACGCCGATCGAAAAGATCGACAATATCTGGACGAGGTCCGTGACGGCCGTCGGATTCTCGAACGGGTGCGCCGAGTTGGCGTTCAGGAAGCCGCCACCGTTGGTGCCGAGCATCTTGATCGCTTCCTGGGATGCGATCGGGCCGAGCGCGATCACCTGCTTCGCGCCTTCGAGCGTGGTGGCGGTGACCTGCTGGGTCAAAGTCTGCGGCACGCCGCTCCACAGCAGATAGAGCGCATAGACGATCGAGATCGGCAGCAGCAGATAGAGCGTGATGCGCGTCGCATCCGCCCAGAAATTGCCGAGCGTCGACACCTGCCGCCGCGCGAAACCACGGAAGAAGGCAAAGGCCAGCGCGATACCGGTCGCGGCGGAGGTGAAATTGTGGATCGTCAGACCCAGCATCTGGCTGAGGTTCGACATCGCCGCCTCGCCCGAATACCATTGCCAATTGGTGTTGGTGGTAAAGCTGACCGCGACGTTGGCGGCACCATCGGGCGTGATGTTGGCCATGCCCGGCGTGTTCAACGGCAGGAACGCCTGCAGCCGCAATATCGCGTAGGTGAACAAGACCAGCACGAAGTTGAAGATCAGCATGTGCACCGCATAACGGTGCCAGCTCATCTCCTCGTTCGGGTCGATGCCCGACAGGCGATAGAAGCCGCGCTCGACCGGGCCGAGCACGCGATGCAGCGGCGTGCGGCGGCCTTCGTAGAGCGCGAACAGCCACATCCCCATCGGCTTGGCGATGGCGATGATGATGGCGAAAAAGACGAGGATCAGGATCCAGCCCTGGAATGTCATGATGACGCTCCCGTCAAAAGCGCTCGGGCCGGACGAGCACGGCCACGAGGTAAAGGAGGAGCCCAAGCGCGGTGATCGCGGCGAGCCAGAGATCGAGGGTCATATGTCTGATCCCTCACGCATTGTCGCACAGCCGGACATAAGCGAGCGTTGCCGCCACCAGTCCGAGCATCATCGCGATCCAGTAAATGTCTTGCACCATGTCCTCGCGGGTTAAGGTCGAGGGTCAGCCATTAGGCGTGCCGCGCGTAGGGATGCGAGACGAGCCGCGGGCTTCCTTTATATGTTTTGCATAATGGCCGCGGGTTGGTCTTGGATTGTAGATGCTTTGCACAATAGTCGCCGCGCGGCATGGGACGGCGAACCAATTGGAGCCTTGGACACGATGATCATCCGCAGCGACGAAATCCAAGACGTCCCCGTCCCTGGCCTCGGCACGATGCGGGTCCATCTGTTCCGGCCGGCAGTCGAGGGCCGCTTCCCGGGCGTCCTGTTCTTTTCCGAAATCTATCAGGTGACCGCCCCGATCCGGCGGCTGGCGGCCTTGGTCGCGGGTCAGGGCTATGTCGTTGGCGTGCCCGAAGTCTATCACGAATATGAGCCCGCCGGCACGGTGCTGGCCTATGACCAGCCCGGCACCGATCGCGGCAACGAACTGAAATTCGCCAAGCCGGTCGCGGCGTACGATGCGGATTCCAAAGCCGGCCTCGCCTTCCTCGCCGCGCATCCCGCCTGCACCGGCAAGCTCGCGACCATGGGCGTGTGCCTCGGTGGCCATCTCGCCTACCGCGCCGCGCTCAACCCAGGGGTTTCGGCCGCCGCCTGCTTCTATGCGACCGATATCCATTCCGGCACGCTCGGCGAAGGCCGCAGCGACAACAGCCTCGCCCGCATGGACGAACTCAAGGCCGAGACGATGTTCGTCTGGGGCCGCCAGGATCCGCACGTCCCCTTCGTTGGCCGCGAGGCGATCCGCGCGCGGCTGGAAGACGTCGGCGCGCATTACGAATGGCATGAGGTCAACGCGCAGCATGCCTTCCTGCGCGACGAAGGCCCGCGTTACGATCCGGCGCTGTTCCTGCAGGCGGTCGGCTGGATGCTGGCCTTGTTCGGCCGCACGCTGCACACCGCCTAGGCTCAATCTGCTTATCCGCGCCTTCGATCAGGAACCCGCCATGTCCCGCACGATCATCGCCACGCCCAACGCGCCCGCCGCGCCGCCCGCTTATAGTCAGGCGGTCAAGGCCGCCGGGCTGATCTTCGTCTCGGGCACCGCGCCCATAGATCCGATCACGGGCAAGATCGTCGAAGGGCCGGTCCAGGCGCAGGTCGCGCAATGCCTGCGCAACATCTCCGCGATCCTCGAAGCGGCGGGCAGCAGCCTGCAAAAGGCCGTCAGCGCCACCCTGATCGTAGCGGAGGATGACGACTTCCCCTTGGCCAGCGAGGAATGGGTGAAGTGGTTTCCCACCGATCCGCCCGCGCGTCAGGGCGCCAAATTGCCGGTCCGCATTCCCGGCCTGAAAGTGTCGATCGCGATGATCGCCGAGGCCTGAGCCGGCGCGCCGGGATCACGCCCGAAAATCCGCGGAACATTGAGCGCGCCCGCGCGTATACGCCCGCGCGTGGCTGCGTACGCAGATCTGCAGTGGGGCCTGACTATGCCAATTCGCTCGACCGACGGCCGGCGCCGTCCGCTCTTCCCCGGGCTGATGACCTTCCCGGCGGCGTGCTTCATCGTCACATTGATCACGGACATCGCCTATGTCCGTTCCGCGCAGATGATGTGGGAAAGCTTCTCTATCTGGCTGCTGACGATCGGGCTGCTCGCGGCGGGCCTGTTCGTGCTGATCGGGCTGGTCCAGGCGTTCGCGCAGGGCCGCTGGCCGACGATGGTGCTGCGCGTGGGCTATGCGATCGCGCTGATCCTCGGTCTGTTCAACGCCTTCGTCCACAGCCGCGATGCCTACACTTCGGTCGTGCCGACCGGCCTGACGCTGTCGATCGCGACCGTGATCGTGCTCGCGATAACGTGGCTGCTAAACCTGGCGACCGCGCGCCAACGGGTGTCGGCATGACCCGGGTCGAACGGAGAGCGACGATGCGCACACGGCCTTTCCTGATTCTCGGCGTTGTCCTGCCCGCGCTCGCGCTCGCCGGATGCCACAAGCAGATCGCCGGCCCGGAAAGCCAATATGGCGCTAATCCGCCTTTGCCGGAGCCGGCGCAATATCTGCTCCCGCCGATGAAGATCGCGTCGCCGGTGCCGTTCAAGCCCGGCGAGCTGCCCACGCCGGGGCCGGGCCTGAAGGTGCAGCCCTTCGCCACAGGCCTGGCGCATCCGCGCTCGGTCTATGTGCTGCCCAATGGCGACGTGCTGGTGGCGGAGAGCGACGGCCCCAAGCCGCCGGTCAACCGGCCCAAGGATTATGTGATGGGCGTGGTCAAGAACATGGCCAAGACCGGGCCCAAGGCACCCAACGACATCATCCTGCTGCGCGACACCAATGGCGACGGCGTCGCCGACCAGCGCTTCGTCTTCCTGGAGAAGCTGCATTCGCCGTTCGGCATGACGCTGATCGGCGGCGATCTCTATATCGCCAATACCGACGCGATCGTCCGCTATCCGTACACGACCGGCCAGACCAGGATGACCGATCCCGGCACCAAGCTGACCGATCTGCCCGGCGGCCCGATCGACCATCACTGGACCAAGAGCCTGGTCGCCGGGCCCGACGGCACCAAATTGTATGTCGGCATCGGATCGAACAGCAACATCACCGAGAATGGCTTCCCGGCCGAACTCGATCGCGCCAGCGTATGGGAAGTGGATCGCGCGACCGGCGCGCACCGCCTGTTCGCCACCGGCACGCGCAATCCCAATGGCCTGGCGATCGAGCCCGTCACCAGGAAATTGTGGATCGCCGTCAACGAGCGCGACGAGATCGGCCCCAACCTCGTCCCCGATTACATGACCTCGGTGCAGGATGGCGGCTTCTATGGCTGGCCTTATTCCTATTGGGGCCAGCATGTGGATGCGCGTGTGCGGCCGCAGCGGCCGGACCTCGTCGCCAAGGCGATCGTACCCGATTATGGGCTCAGCAGCCACGTCGCTCCCCTGGGCATGGCCTTCTCGACCGGTGCCGCCCTCCCGCCCCAATATCAGGGCGGCGCGTTCGTCGGCGAGCATGGCAGCTGGGATCGCGATCCGATGAACGGCTACAAGGTAATCTACGTTCCGTTCGCGAACGGCCGCCCGGCGGGCAAGCCGATCGACGTGCTGACCGGCTTCCTCACCGGCGGCAATACCGCGCATGGACGGCCGGTCGGGCTCGCTACCGACAATCAGGGCGCGATTCTGGTGGCGGACGATCTCGCCAATGCGGTGTGGCGGGTGAGCGGACGCTGATCGGGCGCCAACGCCGCAGACTCTATCGATATCAGCCGGAAAGCGTGTAGGCTCGCCCGCAGCGCGGACCAGCGCGTTCGCAACGGATGGCCCATGGACGCAGCGACGCCGAACCCGCCCGAAGCCGTCAAACAGCCGGAGCGGCCCAAGCTGCTGCAGGTGCTCGGCCCCGGCCTGATCACCGGCGCGTCCGACGACGATCCCAGCGGCATCGCCACTTACTCCCAGGTCGGCGCGCAATTCGGCTACGGCCTGAGCTGGGTGATGCTGTTCAGCTGGCCGCTGATGTGCGCGATCCAGGAGATCAGCGCGCGCATCGGCCGGGTGACCGGGCGCGGCATCGCCGGCAACCTCAAGCACCATTATCCACGCGGCATCGGCTATGCGGTCGTGCTGCTGGTGGTGGTCGCCAACATCATCAATCTCGGCGCCGATCTCGGCGCGATGGGCGCGGGCCTGCAATTGCTGATCGGCGGGCCCGATTTGCTCTATGTCGCCGGGTTCGGCCTGGCCACCGTGCTGCTCGAGACATTCTCGCGTTATTCGCGCTACGTCTCGGTGCTCAAATGGCTGACCGTGTCGCTGTTCGCCTATGTCGCGGTCGCGCTCGTCGTCCACGTCCCATGGAGGCTGGTCGGCCATAGCCTGATCGTGCCGCGCATCACCTGGTCGGCGGCCTATCTGACCGCGGTGGTCGCGATCCTCGGCACCACGATCAGCCCCTACCTCTTCTTCTGGCAGGCCGAGGAGGAGGTCGAGGAGATCAAGGAACGGCCCAGGGCCAGGCCGCTCGAGCGCGCGCCCGAGCAGGCGCCGGCCGAATTCGAGCGGATCCGCATCGACACCTATGTCGGCATGGGGCTGTCCAACGCGGTCGCCTTGTTCATCATCCTGACCACCGCCGCGACGCTCAACGCACATGGCGTGACCGATATCCAGACGTCCGCGCAGGCGGCGGAGGCGCTGCGCCCGATCGCCGGGCGTTTCGCCTTCTTCGTGTTCGCGCTCGGCATCATCGGCACCGGCCTGCTCGCGCTGCCGGTGCTCGCCGGATCGTCCGCCTACGCGCTCGGCGAAACCTTCGGCTGGCACGTCGGCCTCGCGCGCAAGCCCAACCGCGCCAAGGCCTTTTACGGCTGCATCGCGGTGGCGACGTTGATCGGCGTGCTGCTCAATTTCAGCACCATCGATCCGATCAAGGCGCTGTTCTGGAGCGCGGTGGTCAACGGCGTGGTCGCGGCGCCGGTGATGGTGCTGATGATGCTGTTGGCGAGCAACAAGGCGGTGATGGGCGACTTCAAACTGCACGCCGGCCTGAAACTGGTCGGTTGGATATCGACCCTGGTTATGGCCGCGGCGGCGATCGCGCTGTTCGCAACCTGGGGCCGATAAGCGGGCTGGCAGACCGACCTCGCCGTCGACGAAATCTTAACGTTCGTTCCGCTATCGCAACCAACAGACGTCCGGCGGCGTAAGGCCAGTTCCCCACCGCCGGGCGTCGCCCATTCCGCGGCTAGCGCCAGCAGGCGGCCGCGCTCGCGACGATGAAAGCCTATATCCAACAGGTAATCGGCGACCATGATCGCCCGATATATTTGATATCGGCGCGGCGATCAGGCCATCTCATTAAACAACCATAATGGTTTTAATGGAATTAAAATCAATAACTTGGGAACTAACAACATAGCATTGGGTTATTACCCTGAAATCGCGCCATCAGGCCGACGATTTCGTACGAGCGCCCCGCCCGCCACCCCCCCCGACGGGCGGGGCGTTTGTCGATCCACCCTTGTTGCTTTCGCACCGTCAGCCGGCCGCGCCGACCTCCTCGAACAGCCATGCCCGGAACGCCGCGCTTGCACCAACCGGCTGCAGGGCAATGCTTTCTATCTGAGCCTGTCGCCGCCCTTCCACATGAAGTTGCCGGCCCGCCGTCGCATTGAACCGGGCCTGAAGGCCCAAGCGAGCGCCAGAGGTAGCGGCGTTCCCTCGCATCGACACACATCTCGCAAATGTCAGACAAAAAAACCGCTGCCGATCCTTGCAGGTCGGCAGTCCTACATAAGTATCTGATATATAATAATTTATGTTGCGATTGTGCCGGATTGACACCTTTGTCTATTTGTATGATAAATTGTTTTCGATTCTCCAAAGAGAGAACGCGGGAAACGAGGGGAGATCTGAATGCGAATCGTGAATTGCGTCCTGCTGGCCGGCGTCAGCGGGCTGAGCCTGACCACCATGCTCGGCGGCACCGCCGCCGCGCAGAGCGCCGATCAGCCCTCGATCGCGGCATCCGCCGACGCGACGAGCGCAGAGGACGTGATCGTCACCGGCGTCCGCGCCAGCCTGCGCAATGCGCTCGCGATCAAGCGCAGCAGCGATCTGATCAGCGACGTCATCTCGACCAAGGATATCGGCCAGCTTCCCGACGTGACGATCGCGGAGGAACTGAACCGCCTGCCCGGCATCAACACCACGCGCGATCGCGGCAATGCCAGCCAGGCGTCGGTGCGTGGCCTCGGCCCGCGCTTCGTGTTCGGGCTGGTCAACGGCCGCGAGGTCGCCTCGTCCGAGCCGTCGCAGGACGTGCGCTGGGAAGTCTATCCGTCGGAAGTGCTATCGGGCGCGCAGGTCTACAAGACGCAGGACGCGGCCCTCGTCCCGGGCGGCATCGCCGCCACGATCGACATCCGCACGCTCACCCCGCTCGATTATAGCGGCCCCGCGCTCAGCATCCGCGGCGGCCCGACCTACAATGAAAGCGGCAAGTCGCTCCCGCATTTCAGCCCGTGGGGCTATCGCGGCAGTATCGGCTATATCCACCACCTGACCGACACGCTGGCGATCGCGCTCGGCGCCAGCGTCCAGCGCGAGAAGAACGGATCGACCGACTTCCGCACCTTCTCGTGGAACACGCCCGACACCGGCCAGCCCGGCGATCTCAACGGCGACGGCAAGCCCGACAATACCAATTACGGCCTGGTGACCGAGGTCAAGGAAACCCAGCAGGATCGGCAAGCCTATGTCGCCAATCTCGGCTGGAAACCGACCGACGCGCTGACGCTCAACGTCGACTCGCTCTATTCGAAATACACGATCGCCGAGGACGGCCTGCAGAGCTGGTACGGCAACAACATCCTCGGCAATTGGAGCAACGGCAACGCCGGCGTCTACAACGCGCCCGGCAACACGTACGACATCGTCAACAACTCGGTCGTCGCCGCGACTTTGCTCAACAGCTTCCCCAATTATCAGAGCGAGATCGCGCGCTACAAGGAAACCCACCAGCTGATCGTGGCGGGCCTCAACGCCAAGTGGGAAAAGGACGGCTGGACCGCGATTGTCGACCTGTCGCACTCGCAGGCGAAGCGCCGCAACAATTGGCGCGCCATCTATCTCGAGACCAAATATGCCACCAGCCTGACCTACGACATCCGCGACGGCCAGACGCCGTCGGCGACCCTGACCGGCAACGGTTTCGACGATCTCAGCACGCAGGCGGCGACGCCGAGCACCGATCCCAGCTTCAACGGCCGCGACGGCCAGAGCGCCGGGCCCGAAACTACGCACGACCGCATCTCGGCCGCCACCGCCAGCCTGAAGCACGATCTCAACGGCGGCTTCTTCAAATCGGTCGAGTTCGGCGGGCGCCTGTCCGACCGCCTCAAGCGCCACAAGGATTATCAGTATAATCTGTGCGCCGGCTCGACCACGAGCGGCATCTGCGATGCGTCGGCGCACAGTGTCAGCCTTGCCAATACCGGGCTTGAACTGTTCGACGCCAAGGGCTTCACCGCCCCGCCCGTAATCTACGGCGATTTCAGCAAGATCTTCCCGCTGGTCTATCCCGACGCATCGGTGCCGGCGGGTTCGGAGCAGCTGCTGCAGCATACGTCGGTCGGCGAGAAGACCGCCGAGGGCTATGGCAAGCTCGCCTTCGAAAGCAGCGGCAGCCTACCGATCAACGGATCGATCGGCATCCGCGTCGAACATGTCCGCACCCACAGCAGCGGTTATCAGCAGGACGGCAGCGGCGTGATCTCGCCGATCTCGGTCACCAACAGCTATACCGAATATCTGCCGTCGCTGAACCTGACCGCGCATCTGACCGAAAACCAGCAGCTGCGCGTCGGCGCCAGCATCGGCATCTCACGACCGCCACTTGAGGCCCTGGTCACGGGCTTCGTGCTCAACCCGATCGTCGCGGGCCAGCCCAACACCGGCGGCGGCGGCAATCCGTTCCTGAAGCCCTACAAGGCCAAGCAGATCGACCTGTCCTACGAAAACTACTTCGCGCCCGAGGCGCTGTTCGCGGTCGCGCTCTATTACAAGCATCTCGACACGTTCATCGGCGCGAGCAGCGCGACCCAGAATATCAACGGCACCAGCTACATCATCAGCGGCGTCAACAACGGCAAGGGCGGCGATCTCGGCGGCGCCGAAATCACCTTCCAGTCGCGACTGTCCTTCCTGCCGGGGCCGCTCAGCAACCTCGGCATCTATACCAATTATGCGCGGGTGGAATCGAACGTCCACGAATTCGCCCCGGCCAGCGATCCTTATCCGATGGTCGGCGTCGCCAAGAACACCGCCGAGTTCGATACCTATTACAACCAGGGCGGGTTCGAGGCGCGGGTCGCGTTCAAATATCACTCGCCCTTCACCGTCGCGCCGACCTGGGTCGGCACTGTGCTCAAGCGGCTGGCGGCGGAAAAGACGATCGACGCGAGCGTGTCCTACCAGCTCACCAAGGCGATCGGGCTGCGCTTCCAGGCGCGCAACCTGACCAACGAACGCGCGCGCTTCACCTCGGACAACAATGTCCAGGATCTGGCCAATGACGGCGGCTATCAGCTGTACGGGCGGTCCTATCTCGCGGATATTTCGGTCCGCTTCTGAGGATATGGCCACGGGGGCCGGCGATCGCTTCGTCGGCCCCTCCAAGGCAAGCACGGCACGAAGGCAGGATATGACGACGCTCAATCGCCGCGAGACTTTTGCCCTCACCGCCGGCGCCGCCTTGCTCGCGGCCGGCAAGGCGGTTGCAGCAACACCCGATACCCCGTCCCCACGCGAACGCCTGCTGCTCGACCGGGGCTGGCGCTTCCATCTCGGCCATGCGGGGGATCCGGAACGCGATTTCCAGTTCGGGCGCGATCAGCGCACCTTCGCCAAGGCCGGCGTGACCTCCCCCGCGACGCTCGCAGCCTATGACGACAAGGATTGGGCCGAGGTGCGCGTGCCGCACGATTGGGCGACCGATTTGCCCTACGCGCAACCCGCAACCCCACTGCCGGCGGATCGCGCCGACGCCGCCGCCGCGCACGGTTTCAAGGCGATCGGCCGCGATTTCCCGCAAAACAGCGTCGGCTGGTATCGGCTGACGCTGCCGATCGACGCCGCCGACAAGGATCGCCGCGTCCGGATCGAATTCGACGGCGTATTCCGCGACGCGCGCATCTTCGTGAACGGCTATCAGGTCGCCGAAAATGCCAGCGGCTATGCGCCGTTCGGCGTCGATATCACCGATTTCCTCAACCCTGACGCGCCCAACCAATTGGCGCTGCGGGTCGATGCCTCATTGGGCGAAGGCTGGTTCTACGAAGGCGCGGGCATCTATCGCAACGTCTGGCTGGTGAAGACCGGGCCGGTCCATGTCCCCCAATGGGGCATATTCGTGCACAGCGAGGTCGATGCCGGCGGCGCCTTGATCCGGATCGAGGCCGAGGCGACATCGGCGCAGGACGAACGCGCGCCGGTCACGCTTTATCACCGCCTGATCGGCCCATCCGGGACGATGGTCGCCGAAGCCGCGACGCCGCTCGTCACGGTCGCGGGCCACGCGACCGGAACCGGGGTCGCGGAGGCGCGCATTGCGGCGCCGCAGCTTTGGTCGATCGAAACCCCGAACCTCTATCGCTGCGTCACGGACGTGCTCGTCGGCGGGACGGTGGTCGACCGGGTCGAGACCAAATTCGGCATTCGCACGATCCGCTTCGATGCCGAGCGCGGCTTCTTCCTCAACGGCAAGCCGGTCAAACTGCTCGGCACGTGCAACCATCAGGATCATGCCGGCGTCGGCACCGCCATCCCCGATCGGCTCAACGCATGGCGGGTCGAGCAATTGCAGGCGATGGGCTCGAACGCCTGGCGCTCGGCGCACAATCCGCCGTCGCAGGCGCTGCTCGATATCTGCGATGCCAAGGGCATGCTGATGATCGACGAGGCACGCATCAACAGCACCAGCGCGGAGGGCATGGACGAGCTCACCCGCCTGGTGCGGCGCGACCGCAATCATCCGTGCATCATCCTGTGGTCGGTCGGCAACGAGGAGCCGCATCAGGGCTCGCCGCGCGGTGCGCGCATCTCGGCCGAGATGCGGCGCCACATCCTGACGCTGGATCCGACGCGCCCGATCACCCAGGCGATCGATAATGGCTTCGGCACCGGCGCGTCGCGCGTGATCGACGTGATCGGCTTCAATTACCGCACCGATCAGATCCCGGCATACCACGCCAAATTCCCGGATCAGCCGATCATCGGCACCGAGACCGCGAGCACGGTCGCGACGCGCGGCGCTTATGCCAACGATCCCGCGACCCACGTCATCCGCGCCTACGATACCGAACATCCGTGGTGGGCGACCACTGCCGAGGAATGGTGGAAGATCGCCGACGCGCACCCTTATATCGCGGGCGGCTTCATCTGGACCGGCTTCGATTATCGCGGCGAGCCGACACCCTATCCGCAATGGCCGAGCGTCTCGAGCGCGTTCGGCGTGCTCGATCTGTGCGGCTTCCCCAAGGACAATTTCTATTATTACCGCGCCTGGTGGCGGCCGGCCGAGCCGCAGGTCCATCTGCTGCCGCACTGGACCTGGCCGGGCCGCGAAGGCCAGCCGATCGAGGTCTGGGCCTATGCCAATTGCGACGAGGTCGAATTGCTGGTGAACGGCCGCAGCGCCGGCCGCCGGCCGATGGAGCGCAGCGGCCATATCGCGTGGAGCGTGCCCTATGCCCCGGGCCGGATCGAGGCGATCGCCTACAGCAAAGGCCGCCGCGTCGCACGCGACCGGCGCGAGACCACCGGCCCCGCCGCCGCGATCGTGCTTTCGGCCGACCGCCTGCGCATTGCCGCCGACGGGCGCGACCTCGCGATGCTGACCGCGCGCATCGTCGATCGAGCCGGCCGGACCGTGCCCGACGCCGCCGACAGCGTGACGATCGCGTTGGGCAATGGCCTGCGCCTGCTCGGGACCGGCAATGGCGACCCGACCTGCACGATCCCCGATCACGTGCCGACACGCCCGGCCTTCCACGGCCTGATGCAGGCGATCGTCCAGTCGGACGGCCAGATCGGCCCGCTCCGCGTCAGCGCGGCCGCGTCCGGTCTGCGCGGCGACGCCGTAACTTTGCTGGGACTGCCCTCATGAAACGGATCACCGCCACGCTTGCCTTGCTGTCGCTCGCCGCATCGGCGCCGGCGCAGCACCCGCTCTATTTCGGCGCGGACCTGTCCTTCGCCAACGAGATGCAGGATTGCGGCGCGCAATTTCGGCTCGGCGGGAAATCGGTCGATCCGTTCGCGCTGATCAAGCGCAAGGGCGGCAACCTCGCCCGCATCCGCATCTGGAACAACCCGACCCGCACACACTACAGCAATCTCGCCGACGTCGAGCGCAGCATCCGCCGCGCGAAGGCCGCCGGGCTGCAGGTGCTGCTCGACTTCCATTATTCGGACGATTGGGCCGACGGCGACAAGCAATATCCGCCCGCCGCCTGGGCCGGGCTCGACACCGCCGCGCAGGCCAAGGCGCTTCACGATTATACGCGGTACGTGCTCGACACGCTGGCGGCGGCGGGTCTGACGCCCGAGCTCGTCCAGGTCGGCAACGAGATCAACCACGAGCTATTCAGCGGCACCCGCGTCGAGATCGACTGGACGCGCAACGCCGCCCTGATCAACGCGGGCTTACGCGCCGTGCGTGAATCCGCCGCCGCCGCGCACAAGCCGATCCGCATCATGCTGCACATCGCGCAGCCCGAAAATGCCGAGCCCTGGTTCGCCGCCGCGGCCAAAGCGGGCGTCACCGATTACGACGTGATCGGGCTCAGCTATTACAAGAAATGGTCGAAGGAGCCGATGTCCGGCCTCGGCGATACGATCGCGCGGCTCAGCAAGGCCTATGGCAAGGACGTCGTCCTGGTCGAGACCGCCTACCCCTACACCGTCAAGGCCACGCCCGGCGCCAACAACCTGCTCGGCGAGGATTCGATCGATCCCGCTTACCCGGCAACGCCACAAGGCCAGGCCGCCTATATGAAGGACGTCACCCGCGTCGTGCTGAAGGCCGGCGGACGCGGCGTCGTCTATTGGGCGCCCGACTGGATCCCGTCCTCCTGCACCAAATCGGCGGGCGGGCCGGTGAACTGGGAAAACGCCACCTGGTTCGACCGCGACCACGCCTGGGAAGCGCTGCCGGTCGTGGATTTCATGCGGGAACGCTCGGTGCCTTAAACATGCAGCAGGTTGGCGCTCGTCTCGTCGCGATGCTTTTTCAGATAGCGCATGAACGGCGTGCCGCCCGTCCCGATGTCAGTGTCGTTTCCGGCCGAACCCCGTCCCTGCTTGTGGATATAGCTGGCCGCATATTCCAGATGCAGCGTCCGGAAGTCGGCGACCGCTTGGACCGCGCCGTTATAGGCTTCGGTGAGCCCTCGATGGCCCTCCCGCGCCACGAACGCGCGTAACCTGCTCTGCGCGCGCACGTCGTCGATGAAACGGCGGTGCGCGGGCGGGCGATAGATGTGCAGTTCGTCGAGATAGGCCCGCAGCGGATCGGCCGCGTGGCCGACGCCCAGCAGCGCGTCCATCGACGGCACGATCGAGGATTGCGACCCGGTCTGTCCCCGGAACGCCTGGGGCATGCCGCCAAAGCGCGCGATCCCCTGGTAGACGACGCCGTCGCCCAGCGCCGGATTGTCCTTCCATCCGTGGATATAGGGCCGGACCCGCTGGAAATAGACGTAGGGATCGCATTGCTCCGGCATGCGGCCGAAGATCGCGTGGATCCCGGTCCAGGTCGTCACGATCCGCTCCAGATGGCTCCGCGCGGTCTCCGCATCACCACTTTCCGCCGCCGCGATCAGCGGGCCGAATAGCGCCAGCGCCTCGCCGGCCGCGGCTTCGATCGCGACATGGACCAGCACGAACCAGGCTTCGTCCATCCCCCCCGCGAACTTCTGGATCATGGTGATATTGTCGAGCGAAACGCCCTTCGCCGGATCGAGCATCGCCCAATTGTCGAGCACGTAGCCGCTATATTGCAGCAAGGGCTGCTGCCCCAGCCGATCCGCCAGCGCCACGATCGGCACCGCCAGCGACGCCGGCAGGAACGACACCGGCTCGTGCGCACCCCAGATGTAGGATTGCACGAGGAAGGAATAATGGACCATCATTACCCGGGCCTGCGCCTCGTTCAGCGCCGCGATGCTCTCCGGATGGAGGACAGGCAGTGCCTCCAGCACCGCGCGAACCGCACCGGTCGGCAAGATCTCGGGAAGCCGCATCGCGACACCACTCACCTCCGCCAGCGCGCCCCGCAATTCCACTTTATCGGCATCGAATTCGCACAGGAATCCCCGCTCCGCGCTCATGCCGTAGGTGGCCAGGTTCGCCAGGCTCATGATCCGGTCCTCTCGATTGTCCTGACGCAATCTTATTCGATTCTTTGCCGAATGAGCTTGCGTATTGACGCGCCTGTGGGCTCGTTTCACAATCATCGACTATGATGGACGCTATCGACGCAAAGATATTGCAGCAGCTTGAGGCGGATGGACGAATCAGCAATCTGCAGCTCGCCGAACGCGTCGGCCTTTCGCCCTCCGCCTGCCTCCGCCGCGTTCAGGGCCTTGAGGCCGAGGGGATCATCAAAGGCTACCGGGCCGTCCTCGATCGGGGCCAACTCGGCACCGGCCTGACCGTGTTCGTGATGGTCGGCCTGTCGGGTCAATTGCAGCGCGACGCGCAGGCCTTCGAGCAGGCGATGGCCGCCGCGCCGGAAGTGCGCGAGTGCCACAACGTCACCGGCTCGATCGAATATCTGCTGCGGGTCGAGGTGCCCGATCTGACGGCCTACAAAAGCTTCCACTCGGAAACGTTAGGCACGCTGACCCAGGTCAGCAGCATCACGTCGCACGTATGCCTGGGGTCGTCGAAGGATTTGAGAGCGTAGCCTCGTCAGCGCGGATGGGAGGATGCGTTACGATCCGATTTTGAGCTTGGAAAAAAGGCGAAAAGATCTGCGTCGCGCACGCAGGAAATCGCGCTTCACTTTGCGGAACCCCATCCAGGTCCCCGTCGCACAAACCGCTGTCACCATAGTCAAAAGCGGGAGCACAATAATGTCCCACAGCGGACGGGAGCGCAGCACCGGTAGGTCGAGGTCGTGGAGGCCCTGCATCAGCCAGCGATAGTTGCGACCGCCGCGATCGATCACCTGGATCGGGATTCCCGAGCTTGGATCGATATAAAGCCGCGTCCGCTGCTCGTCAGCGAGGATGCCACGCCAGACAGGCAGCTTCGCTAGATAGCGATGGCTATAGTAATAGCTGTCTTCATCCCGCAGCAGGGTCAGCGAACGTATAGCCGGTCCATTCGCCAGCGCCTTGCGCAACGTCGCCTCATCGAGCGGTGTCACTCGCCCCTGATAATCAAGGCGAGTCACGCGTCCGTCGCCAGTAGTGGCCGCGATATAGATCGCGCCACCGAGCGGGGCTGTTTCCAGACGCACGGCTCCGGCCGGGGCTGAAGGCAAAGCGGAAAGCGCCGCGCGCACATCGGCCCAATCCGTATGACCCGCCAACCGATTGCGCTCGGCGAAACCTGCCGTGCTATCGAGGAAGCCCCAAGGGTTCATCGAGAAGAGTCCGCTCGCGACCCAGGTCAGCGTCAGGACGCCGAAGAACAACCCGAACATGTGGTGCCACCACCAGATGCCACCGTAAGGCGAGCCGAGCTTGCCTGCGCGATCGCGGCGCAGGCGCATGACGCCGACGAACAAGCCGGTCACGGTCAGGAAGCAGCCGGTCAGCGAGGTCCAGACGACGACCTGGTCCCAGAGCGGTCCGTTGGCGCGGAGGATGGTCGGATACAGCCAGTGGGGAACCGACCCCAGCCATCCCCAGAAACGCTCGCGGCCGGTGGTCTGCTGAACCACCTCGCCGGTGCTTCCGGCGACGTAGATGGTCGACCGCGCGCTGTCGTCGAAGTCGATGCGATAAAGCGGCTGGTTGCGGGAAACCTGCACTGTCCATTGATCGACTTTGATCGGGGTAACCGCGACCGGGGCGCCCGCGATCCCGAGCCGCTTCGCAAAGAGAGCCCCGACATGACGGACCTGTTCGACCGATAACGGTGCGAGCGGCTTGCCCGTCGCAAGGTCGTAGACGCGCGGCAGCGCCCGCATTCCGGAAAGCGGCTTGTCGGGGTCTATCGCGGGTATGATCCGCAGAACGGGACGCTGGTCGAGCATCTCCAGCTTGGCCGACCAGAGCGCCGTATCCGGCGGGAGGTCGATCCTCTTCAGGGCGTCCGCCGACGGCATCGTCAGCGGGGAAAGCCCATGCAACTGCTCGGCCGGCATCAGGCGCGGATAATCGGAATACATCATGACGAAGCCGGACAGGCACCAGATCGTCATGATGAACCCGATGACCACGCCCAGCCACCGATGGATGAAGAGGATCGACCGAAGCATGGTCAGAAGGCCAGGCCGTAGCTCACGCGAAGCGTCCGCGGAACGCCACGATTGAAGGTGAGGAACCGGCCGCTGCCATCATCCAGGGGCGCCGAGGTGTAGCCGCGCGTGGCATAGTCCTTGTCGAACGCATTTTCGAGATTGATCCCGAACCGGTTACGGCGCGCGGCGCCGTCGACGTACAGATAGGCGCCCAGATCGACGACCGCGTAATTGCCGTAGTTCTGACGCGCGAAGCCGAACGGCGAGGAATAAGCATCGCCGACCCAGCTGATCGATGCATTCGCGCCGTAAGGGCGATTTTCGGGCGCGTAGCCGATCAAGCCCTTCGCCAATGCCCTGGGTGTCCGGTCGCGCTGGATGGACGATCCCTGATTGTGGGAACGGGTGTTGGTGTAGCTCGCACCAACATGCCAGTCGGCATAAGCCGCATCGACCGACAGCTCGAAACCGTGGACCTGCACCTTCTCCGGCACGTTGATGTAGATGCCGTTCGGATAGGCCGGATTGTCGTAATCCGCGTCGATGAGATCGGTGATGCGGCTGGCGAAGTAAGTCGCCTTCCAGCCGATCCTCGCGCCGGAAAGCTTCAGATTTCCACCTGCGGTCGCGTTGATGTTGAGGCTCTGCTCCGGTTTCAAATTCGGATTGCCAACCTCGCAGCAGGGATCGATGCCGTACAAGGACGAGGCGTCGGGAAGCACGAATGACGTGCCCCCTAGGCTTTCGACATAGAAGGCGTCGCTGAAATCGTAACGGCCCGTCACGTTCCAGACGGTCTTCTTGGTTCCGGCATCCTCGTTATAGCGAACGCCCGCGGCGAGATGCCCCTTGGTCGAGATGTCGTCGGTGGTGCGAACCTGAAAGAAGCCCGCGTTGACCTTCTCATTGGTCTTCCCGATCAGCAGCACATCGTCGCGGCCGTTGAACGCCTGGAAATCGTAGCCGATCAGATAGTCGAGCCCGCGGTTGAGGTGCAGCTTCACGATCGCGGTGCCGCCATAATCCTGGAAGCCCCAGAAGGTGCCGGGCGGATAGATCACGGTCGGGCTGGTCGTCCCCGGCAGATTGAGGATCTGGTCGTAGGCGGTCTTCCAATCGTGGAAGTAGCCCTTGAGGAAGAACTGGATGGTGTCGTTGCCGGTATAGTCCAGGCGCGCGCTTGCGATCTCCTCGTTGCGATCGTTGCGGCTCTCATTCACCAGCGTCGGGCTGAGGTTATCGAGCTTCGCCTGCGTGTGCTGATATTGCAGGTTGAGGCGCAGATCTGACGAGAAATCATACTGGTATTTTCCGCCCACGGACCAGAGGCGATAGCCGCGATCGATATCCGTCGCGCTCGGCTGCGTGACGCTATAGGCGCGATAGCCGTCCGCATAGTTGCGCGAACCATAGACCACGAACTTGCTGTTGCCGATGCTGCCACGCGCATAGCCGTCCAGATTTGTCCCGGCCCGGCTGTCTACACTTCCATTGACCTGACCGTTGAAATCGTCGGTGAAGCCGCGCGTCACGATATTGATCACGCCGGCATTGGCCTGCGTTCCGTAGAACAGGCTCTCGCCCCCTTTCAGAACCTCGACCCGCTCGATCATGCTCGCCGGCAACGTGTCGTTCGGCGAAGTCGAACCGTAGAGCCGGTTGTTGAGCCGGATACCATCGACCGTCCACAGCACGTCCTGCGTGCGGGAGCCCTGCAGCGACACATCGACATAGCTGAACGGTCCGCTCTGCGGTTTGACGTAGAGCCCGGGCACCAGATCGAGCGCGCTGGCGACATCGACATAGCCGCCATCGCGGACCTGTTTGTCGGTCACGACCTCCATGTCGCTGCCGTAGCGCGACAACTCCTGTGGCAGCGTTTCCTCCAGGCTATGACCGGTCACGACAACTTCGTTTGCGGAGGTATCGGCCTCCGCGAAGGCCGGTGCAGCGCCGAAGACAAGGACGGCGGCCAGTGCAGACCGCGATATCGGATCGATCCTTCGCCTGTTTTTGCTCTCAGCGCATTTCAGCGTGGACCAGATTTTAGCGTTGGGCAGCCGGGTGCTGCTCCGGGTTGATTGTGTAAGCAAAGTCTATCCTCCCAGTTTTCTGCGGGAGGAATGACAGGCCCCTCAGCCTCGGCGGAGTACATTACGGTTCAAATAGGATTCACCATCCGTTACAAAGACTTATTGGAATGTTACAACTTGTGGGGCAAGGTGTTTTCTCGTCTTTTGCAACATCCGTCGAGGTTGGCGAAGGAGGGCCAGGAGAACGGTTCCGTTGGAGGGGCCTGAAAACCGGTTGCGCACCCGCTGGCAGCCCTTTTGCTTATCGCACCGGAAGGCGATCGCGCGGGCCGAATAAATCCGGCGAAGAGCGCTTATGCGTTGAGCATTTCTCGCATCATATCGAAGTCTGCCTTGGTCTGCTCATAGGGCGTGCCCGAGCCCTTATATTCGCGTTCCACCAGTGCGATTATCGGCCAGCGGTTATCCCGGATCAGATGAAGGCATTCCCTGATCGGCGTGTCCCCCTCCCCCCATGCCACGTTCGGTCCGCCATCGCGCTTTCGATCCTTCACATGGATGTGGGTGATCTTGTCGTGATGTTCTCGCAGATAGGCCACGGGGTCGTTATTGCCGGCAACGAAATGGCCGATGTCCAGACAGACGCGGAATATCGGAGAGATGGCCAGAAGCTTCGCGAGGCTTTCGGGCGAGGCCACCTCATTCGGATCGTCGACCGCCGCATGGGGATGGAATGCCGGGCTGATCCCGTACTTCTCAGCCGCGGGAACCAGCCGGGGCCCCATCGGCACCCGCGTCTGATTGGTCTGGAAGACCTTGATCCCCAGCGCCTGCATCTGACGGAACATGGCGTCGATTTCGGCGTCGGTGCAATCGTCGAAGAAGGTGGTTGAGGTCGAGAACAGGTTGATTCCGGCCCGTTCGAATCTGGCTCTCGCGTCGGCAAATTCGCGCAGCGAATCCGGAGACAGGCACCATTGGCGTTGCTCGTCGCGGGTCTTCAAATAATCCGGCGTGGGGATTTTGGGAGCACGACCGGCAACCACGTCTTTGACCGCGGGCCCAAAAAAACGGGACCCCAATTCGACGTTGCCAACCCCCATTCGCAAACATTGATCTATGACGACCTCGGCAGCGGTCTTGCCCGGAACAAGCGGTAACGGATTCAGGGAACTCGTGATCAGCCCGATCTTCACGCCCTTTGCGATGGACTCGATGGCAAGAGCCCTGGTCGACATTGCGGTTGCGATCGTCGCCGCGCCCGCCACAAATTCACGCCGATTCATGGTTGGGCCCTTCCACCGATCCGTAGCCCGCACGGCAGGTTTGTTGCGGGATCATTTGCCATTCAGCTCGCCGGTCAGGCGGGCGTCGCGAGACGAACCGCCGACATAGACGGCCCGTGGGCCGACAGGCGTCACCCAATTGCGCTGTTCAACCGACCAGTAAGCCAGCTGCCGTGCGGGAATATGGATGCGGACCGTTTGAGACGCGCCCGGCTCAAGTTCTATCCGCGCGAAACCGGCCAGCGCCTTCGGAGGCATCGGTATGTCTGCGACGCTAGGCCCCAGATAGACTTGGGGCACTTCCGAGCCGAGCCGCGAGCCGACGTTGCGCAGCGTGAACTCAACGTCGAATCCGATGTCCGTTCGGCTTATCTTCAGATCCGAATAGGCGAAGCTCGTATAAGACAGCCCATGTCCGAACGGGAACAACGGCGCGATATTCCTGTGGTCGTAATAGCGATATCCGACAAAGATGCCTTCGGATTGAATGACCTTTTGGTCGATGCCGACCGACCGCTCCGGATGCCCGGATTCTCCCGCAGGCGTATCCTTCATGGCGGCGGGAAAGGTGATGGGGAGTTTCCCTCCGGGATTGGCCTTACCCGCGAGAAGATCAGCGGTTGCCCAGCCCCCTTCCTGACCCGGATACCACATTTCCAG
>NZ_DATHFV010000137.1:0-19388 GCF_035317925.1 Sphingomonas sp. | reverse complement strand
CGGAAGTCACCCTGCCATGAAGCGCGCGCGGCTTCCAGTTCCTCGGCGGCACTTTTGCCCTTCGGCAGCACCCAGCGCGTCGTTTTGTCGGAAAAGGGAAAGGCGATGCCGAGCAGCTTGGGCAAGGGCGCGAAGGCGCGGGCGCTGATCACGTCGAATCGGCGATGGCGCATCGCCTCGACCCGGCCGCCGATCACCTCGGTGCGATAGGCCACGCCCGCGATCTTCGCCGCCTCGCGCAGGAAGGCGATTCGCTTCGTCCGCGATTCGACCAGGGTAACATGACCGTGCCCCAGGATCGCGGCGATCAGGCCCGGAAAGCCCGCGCCAGAGCCAAGATCGAGCCACGACTTCCACTCGGGCGCATGGTCCATCAGCTGCGCCGAATCCACCACGTGCCGCGCCCACAACGCGTCCAGCGTCGAGGCGGAGATCAGATTCTGTTGGGTTGCCTCTTGTCGCAGAAACGCGAGGAAGCGGTCGATCACGTCGAATGTTTCACGTGGAACATTGCGCGCTTCCAGCCACGCGCGCGCTTCGTCTTCGGTCATGCGGCGCGGCGCTGCGCGGCGACGAGGATCGCCGCCAGCGCGGCGGGCGTGATGCCGCGAATGCGCGACGCCGCCGCGAGGTCGGCCGGCCGCGCCGCCTCCAGCCGCTCCACCATTTCGTTGGAAAGCCCGCCGATCGCGCGATAGCTGACGATACCGCCAAGACCGGTGTTGGCCTCGGTCCGAAGCCGCGCCACTTCGGCCCGCTGCCGGTCCAGATAGGGCGCGTAGCGCGCGTCATCCAAAGCTTCCGCAATCACATCCTGCGGGGAATGTTCCACGTGAAACATTACCTCTGGCGCCACGTCTTCGCCCTGCCGCACGCGGTCGGCGAGCGTGGTGCCCGCTTCGCGGCGCGCCAATATGTCGTGAACCTCGCCGAGTTGCCGCAACCGCGTTTCGATCAGCGCACGGCGTTGCTCACCTACCGCGCCGCTCGCAATCGCAAGCGCTCCCAGCCGGGACGCAGCATTGTCGGCGCGCAATCGCAGCCGATATTCGGCGCGGGCGGTCAGCATCCGATAGGGCTCGGTCACGCCCTGCAAGGTCAGGTCGTCGACCATCACGCCGATATAGGAATCCGCCCGGTCGAACAGAACCGGCGCGAGATCGCAGGCGTAAGCCGCCGCATTGAGGCCGGCCACCAGGCCCTGCGCGCCCGCTTCCTCGTAACCGGTCGTGCCGTTGATCTGTCCGGCGCAAAAGAGACCGGGGAGCGCGCGCAGGCCGAGCGCGGACGTCAGGCTGCGCGGATCGACATAATCATATTCGACCGCATAGCCCGGCCGAACGATCCGCGCCGCCTCAAGCCCTTCGATCGAGCGGATCATCGCCGCCTGGACGTCGACCGGGAGCGAGGTCGAGATTCCGTTGGGATAGACGAGCGGGTCGTCCAGCCCCTCCGGCTCGAGAAATATCTGATGTCCGTCGCGGTCGCCGAAGCGGACGACCTTGTCCTCGACCGACGGGCAATAACGCGGGCCCGAACCTTCGATCGCGCCGCTGAACAAAGGCGAACGGTCGAGCCCTGCGCGGATGACATCGTGTGTGCGTGCATTGGTGCGTGTCATCGCGCAGGCGAGCTGCGGCAAGGCGCGCGCCGTGGTGAGCGCAGACAAGGTCCAAGGCTCCTCGTCCGACAGCTGCGGCTCGAGCCGCGCCCAGTCGATCGTGCGCCCGTCGAGCCGCGGCGGCGTACCGGTCTTCAGGCGTCCCATCGGCAAATCGAGTTCGCGCAGCTGTGCCGCCAGCGGGATCGCCGCGGCCTCGCCCGTCCGACCACCCGCCGTCTGCTCCAGCCCGCAATGGAGCTTGGCGCCGAGGAAGGTGCCGGTCGCTAGAATCACCGCATGCGCGTTGAGCCGAATGCCGTCGGCCAGCAAGATTCCGGCCACCCTGCCCTGCTCCACCACCAAGGCATCGACCGAACCCGCTACCACTTCCAGCCCCGGCTGCGCCGCGATCAGTGCCTGCGTCGCCGCGCGGAAGCGCTTGCGGTCGGCCTGGACGCGCGGACCGTGAACGGCCGATCCCTTGCTGCGGTTGAGCATGCGATGATGAATCGCTGCGGCATCGGCCGCGCGCGCCATCAACCCGTCAAACACGTCGAGCTCGCGAACCAGGTGCCCCTTGCCCACGCCGCCGATTGCAGGATTGCACGACATGGCGCCGATCTGGTTCGGATCCATCGTCACCAAGGCAACACGCGCGCCACGACGCGCGGCGGCCGCAGCCGCCTCGCAGCCGGCATGGCCGCCGCCGATCACGATGACATCAAAATCGCGCATGGCGGCTGGCTATGGACGGCGGGCCGGGAGAGTCAAATGTTCCACGTGAAACATTTTCACTTCCCGATGCAGAAGCGGCCGAACAGGGCGTCGAGCATATCTTCCACCCCCGCCCGGCCTGTGATCCGGTCGAGCGCGACACGTGCCTGGCGCAGATGCTCGGCCACCAGCAGCAGATCGCCCCGCTCGGCCGCAGTGAGAATCTCCCGGCGGGCCTCGTCGATCCGTTCGCGATGACGCGCGTTGAGCGCGACCGCGTCAGCGGGCGGCAGCAACGCGCGAAGCCGCGCTTGGAGTAGCGCGCGCAACGCATCCAATCCTTCGCCGGTTACGGTCGAGGTCGCGACATCCGTTTCCGCCGGGGACTTCGCGGCGAGATCGGCTTTCGCCTGCACCAGGACCGATCGAGCCCGGTCGGGACAATCGCCCGGCAACCCCAGCCACAGGATCAAATCGGCCGAATCGATCGCGGCACGCGCGCGGGCCATGCCGATCTGCTCGACCTGCCCGCCCGACTCGCGCAGGCCGGCACTGTCGATCAGCAGGCAAGGCATTCCCGCGATCGACACCGGCACCTCGATCAGATCACGCGTTGTCCCCGCCACCGGCGAGGCTATCGCCGCTTCTCGTCCGGCTAAGATATTGATAAGACTGGATTTACCGGCGTTCGTGGGTCCGGCTACCACAATCCGGACGCCGTCGCGCAGGCGCTCGGCAGGCGGCTGATCGAGGGCGGCCTGCATTTCCGTCCCCAGGTACGCAAGATCGTCCAAAGCCGCCGCTCCGAGCGACGGCACATCATCCTCATCCTCGGCGAACTCGATCGCCGCCTCGACCCGCGCGGCCAGACCGAGCAACCGCTCGCGCCAGCCGCCGATCAGCTTGCCGAGCCCGCCCTCGGCCAGCCGCAGCGCCTGCCGCCGTTGCGCCTCGGTCTCGGCGCTCAGCAGATCGGCCAGCCCTTCGGCCTGCGCGAGATCGAGCCGACCGTTGCTGAAGGCACGCCGGGTGAATTCGCCCGGTTCGGCCATGCGCAGCCCTTCGAGAGCGCCCAGCGCCGCCAACACGGCGGCGACGACCGCACGGCCGCCATGGAGATGGAACTCAGCGATATCCTCGCCGGTGGCTGTCCCCGGGCCCGGCAGCCACAAGACCACCGCACGATCCAGATTCTCGCCCGACGCGTCTCGCAACGTGGCGGTGACGGCGCGGCGCGCTTCGGTTGTCCGTCCCGCCAGCGCCTGAAGCGCATCCGCCGCTCTGGGGCCGCTCACGCGCACCACCGCGATACCCGCGGGGAGCGCGCCGCTCGACAGCGCGAAGATCGTGTCCCGCGCGGCTCCGGTCATGGTCAGCTCTTGGCGGTACCCGTCATCTGATCGACCATCTGCCGCCACGTATTCATTCCCATCTCGCCCATCGGGCCCCACGAGCGCATCATATTCTCGAGCACGTCGGGGGTGATGCCGTTGGTCATCGCCTCCTTCATCTTGTCGAGATAGAGGTCGTGGAGCGGCGCCATGTCGGGCAGGCCCATGAAGCGGCGGGCTTCCTCGGGCGTGCAATCGATGTTCATCGTGATGTTCATCGCACGCCGATCCCTGTTGCGATTGTATGTCACACGGTTGGTAGAACAAGCGCAGCATAGCGTCCATGCCGCAGCATATAGGAGGCCGAATCATGGGTGAGTGGACCGAGATCGAGGCGCTTGCCGACGAAGGCCGCTTCGCCGCCTGGCTGGCGCGTCCCAAGGATGAGGCCAAAGCCGCGATCATCGTCATCCAGGAGATATTCGGGGTGAATGAAGGCATCCGCCGCAAAACCGACGATTGGGCCGCCAAAGGCTATCTCGTGATCGCGCCCGACATGTTCTGGCGCTTCGCCCCGCGCTTCGACGTCGATCCCGACGTGCCGGAGGAACTTGAGGAGGCCATCCGGGTCCGCACCGGGCTCGATCTGGACAAGGCCGTGTCGGATGTCGAGGCGGCGATCCACCATGCCCGCGCGCTCGGCGCACACAAGATCGGCGTGGTCGGCTTCTGCGCGGGCGGCAGCATCGCTTACCTTGCCGCGACGCGCACCGACGCGGATGCGAGCGTCGGCTATTATGGCCGCCAGATCGTCGACCATTTGGGCGAGGCCCACGCCATCGCCCGCCCGCTATTGCTGCATTTCGGCGAGGCGGATCCTTCGATCCCCGCCGAGATGCGCGCGCAGGTCCGCGCCGCGCTCGCCTCCAATCCGCGTGTCACGATCCACGATTATGCGGGCGCCGGGCACGGCTTCGCGGCGACGGCGGGCAAGCGGCGGAACGTGGAAGCAGCAGAACAGGCCGATGCGCGGACCGAGGCCTTCTTCGCCGAGCATTTGGGATAAAGCTCAGGTGAAGAGCGTGATCACGCCGACCTTTTCGTTGATCCAGCCTTCGTAGACCATCTTGAGCGACACGAAGAGGATCACCGCCAGTCCGACGTAGGCGATCCAGCGATAGCGGCCGATCACGCGCGCCAGCAGATTGGCGGCGACGCCCATCAGCACCACCGACAGGAGCAGGCCGATGATGAGGATGCCGGGATGCGCATGCGCCGCGCCCGCCACCGCCAGCACATTGTCGAGGCTCATCGAGACGTCGGCGATCGCGACCGCCCAGGCCGCCGCCACGAAGCTCTTGGCGGGTCTGAGACCGTCCACGCCATGACCGTCGCTGCCGCTCTTGAGCTCGCGCCACATCTTCCACGCGACCCACAGCAGCAGCAATCCGCCCGCAAAGGTCAGGCCGACGATCTGCAGCAACTGGGTGATGGCGAGCGCGAAGACGATGCGCAGCACCAAAGCCGCGATGATCCCGATCAGGATCACCTTCTTGCGCTGTTGCGGTTTGAGCCCGGCGGCGATCGCGCCGACCACGATCGCATTGTCGCCCGCGAGCATGACGTCGATCATCAGCACCTGGATGAAAGCCGACAAGGCCGCCGGCGAACCCAGGTTCGAAAAATCGGTGATGATATTGTGCCAAAGCGCGTCCATTGCGCCGGTCTATTCGGCGATGACGCCGCTGTCGATAATCGGCGCGCCGAAATAACTCACTTCGGGCCAGGGTTCGTAAAACGGGAGCAGCAGATCGCGGACCTGATCGTAGCGATCCGACTTGCGAAAGCCGTCACGATGGCTGGCGATATCGTCCCAGAAAATGCGCAGCAGGTAGAAACCCACCGTCTCCGCTGCCGGCCGCACCTCGATCCCGCGATAGCCGGGCGATAAGGCGATCAGGGGAATCGCATCGCGCAAGGCCGCCTCGAACCCGTCCGAGGCGCCTTCGCGAATCCGCAGCATTGCATGCTGGACGATCACCCCGTCGACTCTTGGGGCTTACTGATTCATCGAATCGAAGAAGTCCTCGTTGGTCTTCGAATCCTTCATCTTGTCGAGCAGGAATTCCATCGCGTCGGTGGTGCCCATCTGCATCAGGATGCGGCGCAGCACCCACATCTTGGAAAGCTTGCCCTTGTCGAGCAGCAGCTCTTCCTTGCGGGTGCCGGACTTGCCGACGTCCAGCGCCGGGAAGATCCGCTTGTCGGCAACCTTGCGGTCGAGCACGATTTCCGAGTTACCGGTGCCCTTGAATTCCTCGAAGATGACTTCGTCCATGCGGCTGCCGGTATCGATCAGCGCGGTCGCGATGATCGAGAGCGAGCCGCCCTCTTCGATGTTACGCGCGGCGCCGAAGAAGCGCTTCGGGCGCTGCAGCGCGTTGGCGTCGACACCGCCGGTCAGGACCTTGCCCGACGACGGCACGACCGTGTTGTAGGCGCGGCCGAGACGCGTGATCGAATCGAGCAGGATCACGACGTCCTTCTTGTGCTCGACCAGGCGCTTGGCCTTCTCGATCACCATTTCGGCGACCTGGACGTGGCGGGTGGCGGGCTCGTCGAAGGTCGAGGAGACGACCTCGCCCTTCACCGAACGCTGCATGTCGGTGACTTCCTCCGGCCGCTCGTCGATCAGCAGCACGATCAGGAAGACTTCGGGATGGTTGTCGGTGATCGCGCGCGCCATATTCTGGAGCATCACGGTCTTGCCGACGCGTGGCGGCGCCACGATCAGGGTCCGCTGGCCCTTGCCCTGCGGCGACACGAGATCGATTACGCGCGCCGATTTGTCCTTGATGGTCGGATCGGCGGGATCGAGCGTCAGCTTCTGCTCGGGGTAAAGCGGCGTCAGATTGTCGAAATTGACGCGATGGCGGACGACCGAAGGATCGTCGAAATTGACCTGCATCAGCTTGGTCAGCGCGAAATAACGCTCGCCGTCCTTGGGCTCGCGAATCTCGCCCTCGACCGTATCGCCGGTACGCAGACCGAACTTACGGACCTGGTTGGGGCTGATATAGATATCGTCCGGACCGGCGAGATAATTGGCCTCCGGGCTGCGCAGGAAGCCGAAGCCGTCCGGCAGCACCTCGATCGTGCCCATCCCCATGATCTGCTCGCCGCCCTCGGCCTCGAACTTGAGGATGCCGAACATCAGGTCCTGCTTGCGCATCGTCGATGCGCCCTCGACGCCGCGCTCCTCGGCCATCGCGACCAGTTCGGCGGGGGTTTTCTTCTTGAGGTCCTTGAGATGCATTTTGGGCGTATCCGGGTGTTTTTTGGGGGAGGAACGGCGCGACGTAAGCGACAGTTCGGGATGCTGAGTGGAGGATCGGGCGCTCGCAAGGAATACGGGTCCGTAGGGCCGGGCGTAAAAGGCGCCGGGCTGATCGTCAAGCGGGAGATGGTACCGAACCGCTTCCGGTTCAAGGCAGGCTGAGCCTGCACCCTCTCTTTTCCGTCACCCCAGCGAAAGCTGGGGCCCATCTCCCGCGCTGTTAAATTCGGTGAAACGGCAGGGAGATGGATTCCAGCTTTCGCTGGCATGACGCAGAATTCAAAATGGCTTGAGCACCACCAGGATCACGATCACGATCGCAGCGATCGCCGGCACCTCGTTCATGATGCGCAGCGCCCGACCGGAAACCGGCCGCTCGCCCCGCGCGAGCTTCTTGCCGTAGCCCACCATGAAGCCGTGATAGCCGGACAAAGCGACCACGATCAGCAGCTTCGCCATCAGCCAGCCGCTGGTCCAATAATGGCCGACCGTCGCCAGCGTGATTCCCAGGATCCAGACCAGGATCATCGCCGGGGTGATGATCGTGTTCCGGAGCTTCGCCTCCCGGTCGATCCAGCGCCGTTCCTCCTGGCTGCCGGGCGTCGATTCCTGATGATAGACGTAATAGCGCGGCAGCAGCAGCAAACCCGCGACCCAGAAGATCACGAAGATGATGTGACCGGCCTTGATCCAAAGATAGGTCAAATCGAGGATATATCCCAGGCTGGGGAAGATCATGCCCTTACCTTAGCGAGCAGTTGCTCGACATGCACGATCGGTGTGTCGGGAAGGATGCCATGGCCCAGATTGAAGATATGCGGCCGCTTTGAGAAGGCGGCGCGGATTCGGCTCACCGCATTTCCCAATCCCTCGCCGCCGGCAAGAAGGCATAGGGGATCGAGATTGCCCTGAACCGGCAGGTTCGCCGGCAGCGCCTCGTTCGCCCAGACCGGATCGATCGTCTCGTCGATGCCGAGCGCGTCGACGCCGGTCTCGCGCGCATAGACCGGCAATTTTTCGCCGATCCCCTTGGGGAATCCGATGATCGGAACGCCCGGCCTGCGTTCGCGCAGCTGTTCGACGATCGCGCGGTTGGGCGCGACCACCCAGCGCAGGAATTCGTCCGGGGCGAGGCTGCCCGCCCAGCTGTCGAACAATTGCACCGCCTCGACCCCGGCGTCGATCTGCCCGACGAGATAGGTCACCGTCGCCGCGACGATCGCGTCGATCAGCCGCTGGAAGGCAAAGGACTCGCGATAAGCGAGCCGCCTGGCGGGATTCTGGTCTTTCGTGCCCTGTCCCGCCACCATGTAGGTCGCGACCGTCCACGGCGATCCTGCGAAGCCGAGCATCGTCGTGTGCGGCGGCAGGTCCGCGACGACGCGGCGCACGGTTTGGTAGATCGGATCGAGCTTCGAGCGATCGGCCTTGAGTCCGTCCAGATCGCCGTCGATCAGCGGCGGCGCCAGGCGCGGACCCTCGCCGGTCTCGAACCAGAGTTTCTGGCCGAGCGCATGCGGAATGACGAGAATGTCCGAAAACAGGATCGCGCCGTCGAAGCCGAAGCGGCGGATCGGCTGCAGCGTGACCTCGGCCGCGGCGACCGGATCGTAGCACAGCTCGAGGAAGCCGCCTTTCTCGCTGCGGAGCGCGCGATATTCGGGCAGATAGCGTCCGGCCTGGCGCATCAGCCAGACCGGCGGCGGATCTCGCCGTTCGCCGCGCAATACCGCGAGCAAGGGACGATCGGCCGCTTGCCTGGGCACCGGCTTTTTCTCGGGAACGGACGACAAAGCGCGCATCCTTTTTACTATTCTAAGAGTTTAAAAGGATTCTGTTGAGAGTCAGTAGGGCGCCGGGAAGCGGGGCTTATTCTCCCCACCTAAAATTGCCAACAGCTTGACGCTCGATTTCTCGGCCATTCGCCGCGAGTCGCGAGCGCTTCCCCCGATATCCACAGGCAATGATGAGGCGTGAATCCCCTGTGGATGGCCATGTCGATCCATTTCGCAAGTCGGGCGCGCTTCGATCGCCTTGAAGCCACGCACTAACCTGCGGTAGCGCTCTCCCCATGGTTTTCCACAGGCAATTTTCCAACAAAACAGAGCATATTTGATGCGTTTGCACCTGCATTTGTTGTCGGATTCGACCGGCGAAACGCTCGAAGTGATCGCGAAAGCGGGCGTCGCCCAGTTCGATGGCGTGGAGGTCATCAAACATTTCTGGCCGATGGTCCGCTCCGAAGGCCATCTCGATCGGGTATTGTCGGAAATCATCCAGCGACCCGGCCTGATCATCTATACGCTCGTCAATTCGGAAGTGCGGCGGTCGCTGGAAGCGCGCTGCCGGATCGCCGGTCTGCCCCATGTCGCCGCGCTCGATCCGGTGTTCGAGGCGCTCGAACGCATGCTCGGCCAGGAACAGAAAGCCCGCCCCGGCCGCCAGCACGCGCTCGATGCCGCCTATTTCGCGCGCGTCGACGCGATTCAGTTCACGATCGCGCATGACGACGGCATCGCGCCCGAGGATTGGGAAGAAGCCGATATCCTGCTGGCGGGCGTGTCGCGTTCGTCCAAGACGCCGACCAGCATCTATCTCGCCAATCGCGGCTATAAGGTCGCCAATATCCCGCTCGTGCTGGAAACCCCGCCGCCCTCGCAATTATTTACCGTGACCAAGCCCTTGATCGTGGGTCTCACCACCAGCCCCGACCGGCTGATCCAGATCCGCCGCAACCGTTTGCTGTCGCTCAACCAGGTGACAGAGACGGCGTATGTCGATCAGGACGCGGTCGCGCGCGAGCTGGCGGCGGCGCGGCGCATCTTCGCCGACAAGGGCTGGCCGGTGATCGACGTCACCCGCCGCTCGATCGAGGAAACCGCCGCCGCGATCATCAACCTGATCGGCGAACGCGAGAGCAAAGCCGCGGCGGAGGTATGAGCGGGCTTATCCTCGCCTCCCAATCGGCTTCCCGCAAGGCGATGCTGACCGCCGCCGGCGTGCCATTCACCGCCGAAGCCGCCGGCGTCGACGAGGAATCGGTCAAGCAGGCGATGATCGGCGAGGGCACGGACGGGCGCCGGCTGGCGGACGCGCTCGCCGAACTGAAGGCGGTCAAAGTGTCGCGCCGCCATCCCGAAGTCCTGGTGCTCGGTTGCGATTCGACCGTCGCGGCGGCGGACGACAGCCTGATCGACAAAGCCGAATCGCGCGAAGACTCGGCCGCGCAATTGCGCGCGCTGGCGGGCACGACGCACAAATTGACCAGCGCGGCGGTGGTGGCGCAGGGCGGCGTGCCGATCTGGCGCCATGTCGACACCGCCAAATTGACGATGCGGCCTTTTTCCGAAGCGTTCCTGCAATCCTATCTCGACGCCGAATGGCCCGCAATTGGCGGCTGCGTCGGCGGCTACCGGCTCGAGGGCCTCGGCGCGCAATTGTTCAGCCGGATCGACGGCGATCATTTCACGATCCTCGGGCTGCCGCTGCTGCCTTTGCTCGACTGGTTGCGCGTGCGTGGAGTTATCCCGGCCTAGTGGTGGAGGCGTAGATGGACGATTCGACCATAAGACTGGCGTTGGAGCGTCACTGGGCCGCTTCGGACGCCGGCGATTTCACAGCCGAGCATGACATCTACGCCGAGGGCGCCGTTCTTGATTATCCGCAATCGGGCGAGCGCATCCGGGGCCGGGCCAACATCAGGCAGAGCCGCCTCGTCCAACCCAATACAAAGCGTTTCAAGGTCCGCCGGATTATCGGAACCGGCGATCTGTGGGTGACCGAATATGTCCTCACCTATGACGGCGCGCCATCTTACACGGTCAGCATCATGGAATTCCGCGACGGGCTGGTGGTATACGAAACGCAATATTTCGCCGACCCGTTCGTACCCGCGCCGTCACGCGCCGATCTTGTCGAGAGACCGGGCACTGAGGCCCCCTAACCGTCCTCATCCCTGCGGCTCCGGCATCTGTCCGAAGCGCCACAATGTCGCGTAATTCATAATGGGTCGCTCAAACGCGGCGCCCGCAGCCGCGAACCGTTTGCCGGCATCCAACATCGGTTGGAACCGGTCCAATTGCTGGGCGTGCTCCAACGTGTCCCAAAGGCTGGTATTCATAAGGGAACAGGTCGCTGGGTCCGCGCCCGCATAGAAAGCCAGATGTCCGGGCATTTGCTCGATGCCCGGCCGCAGCGCCGCTTCGCTTTCAAACATCATTTGTCGCAGCTTGTCGAACTGCGCGGCCTCGCAGCGCAGGATCGAGATACGCACTATAGGGTCGGATGCCATATTTTTTCGTCCTGATTAGCGCCGGATGCTACCCTCGCGGGAGGGTGGAACGGCAAAAATGGCTCGCGGACGGTTGTCGTCTTAGAATTCGGTCGGGCGCAACCGGTCGCGGAAGGCGATAGCCGCCTGATGATAGAATCCGTCGATATACGCGATCACCCCGCCGCGGCTGCGGGCCTCGAACAATTTGCTGCGGCGGACGCCGGTTCGTTCTTCGACCAGCTGTCCGAACCACGATCCGGTACGGCTTTCCCAAATCTCGGCGACCATGATTACGCCCCTTCTACTTCAGGGTTGCAGGTCTTCTCTTGTCTGCACCGCTGAATCCGCAGCTTCGAAACTTGTTCCACCCGCGATTCTTTGCTTGTCAAAAACCGCCCCGCGCTCGAACGAGCGGGTATGACTATCCATGCCGAGGTGATCGGGGATCCGATCGCACAGTCCAAGTCGCCGCTGATGCACAGCTTCTGGCTGGAGAAGCTCGGCATCGACGGCGATTATGGCCGGTCGCATCTGGCGACCGCTGACCTGCCGGCTTTCTTCGAAAAGCGCCGCGCCGATCCGGACTGGCGCGGCTGCAACGTCACTTTGCCGCACAAGCAATCGGTCATGCCCCTGCTCGACCGGATCGACCCGCTCGCCGAGGCGATCGGTGCGGTCAACACGATCGTGGCGCGCGACGGCCTCCTTATCGGTCACAATACCGACGCGCCCGGTTTCCTGGAGCCGCTGCGCGCGCGCCTGGCCGAACGCCATCTGCTACGCACCGGGCGCATTCTCGGCACCGGCGGCGCGGCGCGCGCGATCGCGCATGCCTTGTGGGACGAGGGCTTCACTTTGATCATCGCCGGACGCGATCTCGCCAAGGCGCAGGATATCGCGGCCGCGTTCAAGAGCACGGACACGCATGTCTGCACGCTCGATACTTTCGCCCAGCCGCTCGATTTCGATTGGGGCGAGCCCGGCGACCGGCTCGACGTTGTCGTCAACGCCACCTCGCTCGGCATGACCGGCCAGCCGCCTCTGCCGATCGACTTCTCCAATCTGCCGCCGGGCGCGATCGTCTATGACGCCATCTACGCGCCGCTCGTCACGCCCTTGCTGGCGGAGGCCAAAGAACGCGGCCACCCGACGATCGACGGCCTGTCGATGCTGATCGGTCAGGGTCGGATCGCGTTCGAACATTTCTTCGGGCAGCGGCCGCCGTCCGACCCGGACAGCGAAGCCGAGCTCCGGGCGCGTCTGGTCGCATGAGCATCGTCCTCGGCCTGACCGGATCGATCGGCATGGGCAAATCGACCGTCGCCGCCATGTTCCGGAAAGAAGGCGTACCGGTGTTCGATTCGGACGCGGTGGTGCGGGCGATGCAGGGGCCAGGCGGGTCGCTGATCGCCGCGATCGAGACGCTCCATCCCGGCTCGACCGGCGCGCAGGGCGTCGATCGCGCCCGGCTCGGCGCGGCGGTGATGGGCGACAAGCTCGCGTTGCGCAGGCTCGAGCGGCTGATTCATCCCGAGGTGGAGAAGCAAAGACGCCTCTTCCTGCGCCGCCATCGCGCTTATCCTCTGGTGGTGGCGGACGTGCCGTTGCTGTTCGAAAAAGGCTTCTGGCGGCGGGTCGATCTGATCGCGGTCGTGTCCGCGCCTGCCTGGAAGCAGAAGGCCCGTGTGCTCGGACGCCACGGTATGAACTGGAGCCGGTTCGAACAGGTCCGCGCGTTGCAATTGGCCGATCCCATCAAGCGCCGCCGGGCCGATTTCGTGATCCCGACCGGCGGTTCGCTCCAGGAGACGCAAGCCGCCGTCCGGCGCATCATCGCGGCTTGCATGGGGCGCGGCATCAGCGGATAATCGAGCCATGCGGGAAATCGTGTTCGACACCGAAACGACGGGTCTCAGCCCGAATGACGGCCATCGCCTGGTCGAAATCGGCTGCGTCGAGATCGTCAACCGGTGCGAAACCGGCCGGACCTTCCACGCTTATATCAATCCCGAACGCGGTATGCCGAGCGAGGCGGAAGCGGTGCATGGTCTGTCGGCGATCTTCCTGTCGGACAAACCCTGCTTCCACCTCATCGTCGACGATCTGATCGAATTTATCGGCGACTCCCCGTTGATCGCGCATAATGCCAGCTTCGACTTCAGCTTCCTCAACTGGGAGCTGGCCAATTGCGACCGCGAACCGATTTCGATGAGCCGCATGGTCGATACGCTGGCGATGGCGCGCAGCCGCCACCCCGGCGCCAAGCACAGCCTCGACGCGCTTTGCACGCGCTACGGCGTCGATCGCAGCCAGCGCATCAAGCATGGGGCGCTGCTCGATGCCGAACTGCTGACCCAGGTTTATGTCGAATTGTGCGGCGGCCGGCAGATCGGCTTCGTGCTGCCGGCCGACGAGGCGGTTACAGCGGCGGCCGAACTCGCCATGGCGGCACCCGCCGCGCCACGAGTCGCCCGACCCGCGCGACCGCATGCGGCAAGCGAGGCGGAACTGGCACGCCACGCAGCGTTTATTCAGAAGCTGGTCGATCCGCTTTGGGGGGTAGTCCTCTCCGCGGGTTGACGCGGCCCGGCGATAGCGCTTGTACGCGCGCTCGCTTGGCTTTCCGGCTGAGAAGGAGATGAAGTATGGATATCCGCGTTTCCGGTCACCAGGTCGATACGGGCGATGCGCTGCGCGCGCATGTTGATGACCGCCTGCAGGCGCTGGCCGACAAATATTTTTCGCGCTCCATCTCCGCGCACGTCACGTTCGGCCACGGCCCGCACAGCAGCTTCATCTGCGATATCGTCGCGCACGTGATGCAGGGCGTGATCCTGAAAGGCTCCGGCCAGGGCAATGAGGCGCATCCCGCCTTCGATCAGGCCGCCGACCGGATCGAGACCCAGTTGCGCCGCTATATGCGCCGGCTGAAGGCGCGCCATGGCGGCCCCAACGGGGTCGGCGAGGTCGAAGCCGATGCCGGATACACCGTGTTCCAGGCGCCGCCCGAAGAGGAAGAGGCCGATGGCGATCATCCGCCGGTCATCGCCGAAACGCGCGTCGATGTGCCCGAAGCGAGCGTGTCGGACGCGGTGATGATGCTCGATCTGCGCAACACCAACGCTTTGTTATTCAAAAATTCCGGCACCGGGGCGTTCAATATGGTGTATCGGCGCGGCGACGGCACGATCGGCTGGGTGGAACCGCAGCGCGCCGCCTGAATTAAGGCGTGCCAGACGGACCATCTGCCGACGGATTTTTGTGAGACTATGGACGACCTTTCGGACCTCGTGAGCCCCGACGCCGCATTGACCGGCGTCGTGGTCCCCAACAAAAAAGCCCTGTTCCAGCAGCTCGCCGCGCAAGCGGCGACGCTGACGGGATTGGACGCACGCGTCATCGTCGAGCGGCTGCTCGATCGCGAGCGGCTGGGCTCGACCGGCTTCGGCGGCGGCGTCGCGATTCCGCACGGCAAGATGGACGGGCTCGATCATGTCGTCGGCCTGGTCGCGCGCCTCGCCAATCCGATCGATTTCCAGGCGATCGACGGCATGCCGGTCGATCTGGTGTTCCTGCTGCTGTCGCCGCCCGACGCGGGGGTCGAGCATCTGAAGGCGCTCGCCCGCGTCAGCCGCAAGCTGCGCGATCGCGCGTTCGTCGCCAAATTGCGCGGCGCCAATTCGCCCGACGCGCTCTACGCGCTGTTCGCCCACGCCGATACGCGCGACGCCGCCTGATCATGGCCGCCCGGCTCGCCGCCGGGATGCTCGTCTCCGCATTGATCCGCCGTGCCGAGGAACTGGGCGGCAATGGTGCGGTGCTGGCCAAGGGTGACGTCACTGCCGGCGCCTTGCTGATCCAGCTCGCGGATCGCGGCGTGCCCGGACCGTTGCTCGAACGGCGGCTCGACCCGCAGGGCGCCTACCGCTGGTCGCCGACCGGGCCGGAAGATGTGGAGCAGCGCGGCGACTATATCGCGCGGCGACGACGCAGCGATCCCGATCTGTGGGTGCTCGAACTCGACGTGCCCAATGGATTGCAGCTGGTCGAGGCTATCGCCGGCTGACGATTATTTCCGCACGATTTCCCAGTCGGATTCGGCGCGCTTCACCATCTCCCGCTTGCAAACCAGGCATTCCGTGACGAACCGGGCGCTATCCCACCGGCTATGTTTGAGGTCCGGCACATGGCGGTTGAAAAAGTCGTGCAGGGTCATGTCGCCGCGTCTCCTTCGTCATCCCGCGCGAACAGCGCATCGCGCGACGGCGTCTGGGCCGCGGACGGCACGACCGCCGGAGTAAGGAGCGCCGCGTCGCGCTCGGACGACAGGACAAGCGCAGTATAGGCCGTCTCCAGCTGCTTATGGGCGAGACGTGCACCATCATCGACCGCGGCGATCTTCGCGGCATGCGATTCCGCGGTACGGCGCGTGAAGTAGGTGATGTCGGTCCGGGGCATGGCGAACTCCTCGTCAGAGCGGGAGCGCGAAGCCTCTCTCAGCCGCGTCCATGCTCGTGAGGTGGAACGGGTATTTCTTATATAGGGCCGCCCCGGGGTCGGCGCCAGCGGCTCGGTCCTCAAGAGCCGAATGCCTTGGCTCGTAATCTTCTCGTAATCTTAAGGCCGGCCCCCATATGATGAAGCATCGCTTCGTCGATCGCGAGCAAGAAGCGACTGAGAGTGTGTTGCGCTCCCGCTCCCACGAGGAGCCGACCCATGTCTTTCCAACCCAACCGCCCAGCATTCACAGCGGAGCCTCCCCCCGGCCAATCGCCGCCGGTCAAGCGCGGTCCCGAAATGTATCAGCTTGATCCGCTCTACGAGGTACAGGATCAGCCGAGCTGCGAGATCGGCGATCTGCCGCCGTCGATCGGGGACGACCGAAGCCCGCCTACCGCCGGTGCGGCATCGCCAGGACATTCCGCGCGGTGAATCCGGCATCCGATTCTCGGCCGCCGCGCCCGCCCCACAAGCCGGGCGACAATGACAATGGCGAGCCCCCGGCCGTGCCGATGCCCCAGCAGATTCCCATGCCGATCCCGGTGCGGCAGGGGGGAGAGCCAGCGGTCGAGACGATTACCGGCCGCGTTAGCGCCCGTCAGTTTCACTTCGTGCCGGCGCCACCGGCCCTGTCATGATCTCGGTCCGGAGCGGACCTACCACATTGAAAAATTTTGCAATTCCTTGGCCCGTGCGGTCGACGGAAAGCGCGCGCTCATCCGTGTAATCCGCATCGCGTCAAGTAAGGCGCGGCATGAATTTGCGGTCGGACGAGTGGTTTCAGGGAGCGGGCGCGCGCCGTTGGGCCCCGCAACCCTCGGAAATCCCGCCGCAAAAATGCAAAGTGGACGTGCGTTCGAGTCAGCCTGGGAGCGACGCCATGCAATCGACCGCCGATCCGCGAACAGGGCCGTATCACGCCGCATCAGGGCCGGACTGCGGCTGATGCAGTATGAGCGGCTGCCGCCGCCGAGCACGTGGGAGCGCTTTCTCTATCGGCGGATGCCCGTCTGGGCTGTGCTGCTGCTGTTCGTGGTCGGCTGCGTTGTGACGATCGGCTTCGGGGCGCTCGTCAACAATGCCGCCACGGCTGGCAAGGCGGGCATGGTCGCGCGCGATATCGCGTCGGTGCCGCAGGCCGTGCACCAGCTCTTCCGCCATCACTTCCATCCGCATTATGGCGGCGCCTACCGCCCCGTGCCGGGTGGCTTCTGGCGCAACAGGCAACAGGCGTTCGTCGACCCCGGCTTTGTCCTCCTGACCGCGTTCGACGAGCAGGCCAACCGCCCGATCGTGCGCCTGATCCGGCTGAGCGACGGTCGGGTCGTCCATGATTACAGGCCCGATATCGACGCGATCAACGCGCGCTCCAATTTTCATTCGACGCTGATCGATCTGCGCCGCGACCGCGACACGAAGCGCAACCTGATGATGCACCCCTTGCTGATGCCGGATGGCGGACTCGTCATCCACGACAGTTCGCCGCTGGCGCGGGTCGACGCATGTGGGCGGACGGAATGGGCGATCGACGGCATCTTCCACCATTCGGTCGAGCGCGCGCCCGATGGCAGCCTGTGGGGGGTCTATCGCTATCCGGTCTCGCCCTTGCCTGACGTCACGCCGTCGTTCGACGACGAGGCGCTGGCGCATGTCTCGCCCGACGGCCGCCCGCTTGGTCTGATCCGCATCGCCGACATCCTCGATCGCAATGGCCTCGGCTATCTGTGGCGGGGGCGGCCTTATGTCGACGACCCCTTTCATCTGAACGACGTCCAGCCCGTGCCGGGCGACGGGCCTTTCTGGAAGAAGGGCGATCTGCTGCTCAGCCTGCGCAACATGTCGCTGATCCTGCTCTATCGGCCCGCGACCGGCCGAATCCTGTGGCATCGGTTCGGGCCGTGGGCGATGCAGCATGACGTCAGCCCGGTCGACGATCACCGCATCGCCATATTCGACAATCACTGGCGCTTCGCCGCGCCCGAGGGCGAAGTCGACGGCACCAACCGGCTGCCCGTCTACGATTTCGCAACCGACCGGGTGAGTTATCCCTTCGCCGCCGCCACCGCGAAAACCCGGATTCGCACCCGCGCGCAGGGCCGCGCCACGCCGATGGCGAATGGCGACATGATGGTCGAGGAAACCGAGCGCGGTCGCCTGATGCGCGTGTCGCCCGAGGGCGTCGTACGCTGGCTCTATGTTGCCGCCGATCCCCAGGGCCGCCGCTTCCAGCTGCGCTGGAGCCGTTACGTCGATCCTTCCACCGATGGCCCCGCCATCCATGCCGCGGAGACCGCCCGATGCACTTGATCCGTCCCCGTACCCTGCTGTTGCCGCTAGCCTTGTGGGTGGCCTGCCCCGCACCCGCTTTCGCTTATATGGGGCCAGGTATCGGCCTCGGCGCAATCGGCGCGGCGATGGGGATCATCGTGTCGCTGCTGCTCGTGACGATTTCGGTGATCTGGTATCCGTTGAAGCGGCTGTTCCGCCGGAAGCGCGGCAAGCGTGGTGGGCGCGACGTCTTATGATGGGCTTCCTCTGGCTGCTGGCGGCGACGCTCGCCTCGATGGAATTGCTCGCGCGCATCCGCGTGATCGATGATTTCGTGATCCTGTCGCGGCTCGGTCGCCGCGCGGGTACGCTGCTGATCCGGCGGGGCGTGTCGGAATGGGCCAAGGAAAAGGCGATGCGGCTGCTCGCCTGGCGGCTGCTCACCCAATCTTTCGCCAGTCTGAGCGCGTTGCTGCTGGTCGCCGCACCCTTGATCCTGGTGCTCGCGCTCGACGGCATAGCCGGGCTCGGCGTGCGCGCAGCCTGGTCGAGCATTCCCGCGCGGACCGCATTGCTGGTCCTGTCGACGCTCTACATGATCGCGCGCAAGCGCAATCGGCGGCGGCCGGGCGATGCGTTCGGCGAACGCAAGCTCCAGCGGATCGCGCTCGGCACGCGCTTCGTGCCCGAATTGAGCTTCGATCTCGAACGGCAGCTCTATCTCCGCGAGGCCGAGGAATTGCCGCTCCAGCCGCCGATATTCGTCACCGGGCTGGCGCGTGCGGGCACGACCGTGATCATGCGGGCGCTGCACCAGAGCGGCGGGTTCGCCGCACTCACCTATCGCGACCTGCCTTTTCCGCTCGCCCCCAATTTGTGGGCGCGGTTGGGCAAGCCGTTGCGGCACGCGGTGGCGGCGGCGGAACGCGCGCATGGCGACGGCGTGCTGCACGATCTCGACAGCCCCGAGGCGATCGAAGAGATGTTCTGGCGCCATCACGAAGGTGGTCGCTATTGCCGGGCGGACGGGCTCAGCCCGGTGGCACCGCGGGAGGAGACGATCGACGATTTCGTCGATTATGTCCGGCTGGTACAGCTACGCTATAAGCGCCCGCGCTATCTGTCGAAGAACAACAATAATGTGCTGCGGCTGCCGGCATTGATCGCGGCCTTCCCCGACGCGCAGCTGATCCACCCTTTCCGCGATCCGGCGCAACAGGCGGCGTCCTTGCTCAATCAGCATCGCCGTGCCTGCCGGCTGGCGGCGGGCGATCCGTTCCGCGCCCGCTTCATGACCTGGCTCGGCCATCACGAATTCGGCGCGGATCGCCGCCGCCTCCTGCTGCCCGGCGGTCCGGCCGG
>NZ_DATHFV010000136.1:0-5854 GCF_035317925.1 Sphingomonas sp. | reverse complement strand
GACCACGCCGCAAATCGTCGCACGTTTCCGCGCCGACGTGATCGACCTCCACCCCGCGGTCGTCCAGATCATGGGCGGCACCAACGATATCGCCGGCAATACCGGCCCGATGACGCCGCAGGAAACGCAGGGCAATATCCGGTCGATGGTCGAGCTGGCGCATGCGCATGGCATCCGCGTGATCCTCGCCTCGATCCCGCCAGCGGACATGTTCCCGTGGAAGCCGGGGCTGGAGACGGCGGACAAGATCGTCGCGATGAACGCCTGGCTCAAGGCCTATGCGGCGCGCTCGGGCTGCGTCTACGCCGACTATTGGAGCGCGCTGAAGCAGGCCGATGGCCTTGGTATGCGCGACGGCCTTTCGTCCGATCACGTCCATCCGACACAGGCGGGTTATGCAGTGATGGCGCCGGTCGCCATTGCCGCGATCAAGCGCGCGCTGGCCTTGCCCGCACCGCGCAAGACGGCGGTTGAGTGATGCTGCTTGCCGCACTCGCGCTGGCGGCCGTGCAGCCCGATATCGTGGTGCGCACCGATGCCGGCGCGATCGCGAGTGAGGCTTTGCCCGACGGACGCCATCTGTTTCGCGGCATCCCGTTCGCGCAACCGCCGGTCGGGCGGCTGCGATGGAAGCCGCCGCTGCCGGTGAAGCCCTGGACCGGAATCCGTGACGCGACCCATTCCGGCCCCGGCTGCATGCAGATCGACTATGGCTGGAACCACGCCAATGCGGCCAACCAGTCTGAGGATTGCCTCTATCTGGAAGTCGGTTCGCCCAATTTGAAACCAGCCAGGCCCTTGCCGGTGATGGTGTGGATCCATGGCGGCGGCAATCGCGCGGGCGGCGGCACCGGCACGATCTGGTCGGACCTCGGCAAGCAGCTCGTGATCGTCAGCATCCAGTATCGGCTGGGCGCGTTCGGCTTCCTCTCCCACCCCGCGCTGACCGCGGAATCGCCGCATCACAGTTCGGGCAATTATGCTTTGCTCGACCAGCAAGCGGCCTTGCGCTGGGTGCGCGCCAATATCGCGGGCTTCGGCGGCGATCCGCGCAACGTCACGATCTTCGGCGAAAGCGCGGGCGCGCAGGATGTCGGGCTGCAGATGCTGTCGCCGCTCGGCCGCGGCCTGTTCGCCAAGGCGATCGAGGAAAGCGGTACCGCCGGCTTCGGCATGCCGCCGCGCAGCCTGGCCGAGAATGAGGCGATAGGCGAGGCAGTGGTGACGCGCGCGGGCGCGCCGGCGCATGCCGATGCGGCGACGTTGCGCGCTCTGCCCGCCGAAGCGCTGGTGCAGGCCGCCGAGAAGACGCCGGTGCCCGCGCTCGGCGACAACTCTTATATCTGGCTACAAGCGGTGAGCGACGGCTGGGTGCTGACCGAACCGCCCGCCGTCACGTTGGCGCGGAACGGCGGCGCATCGGTGCCGCTGCTGATCGGCAGCAATGCGCGCGAGCTGGATGGGCTGCACGACCAGGCGCAGTTGCAGAAAGCGATCGACCGCACCTTCGGCGCGAATGCCGCCGCGGCCAAAGCCTATTATGACCGGCTTTTGCCCGATCCGCGGCGCGGCGACGTGCTGCTGCAGGCATCGACCGACCTGGCCTTCGCCTGCCCGGCCGATGTCGTGGCGGCGGCGCATACCAAGGCCGGCCACCCGACCTGGCAATATGAGTTCGATTATGCGCTGCCCGGTCAGGAGGTCTCCCACAGCAGCGAGATCCGTTTCGTGATGGGCGCCCCTGGCAAATTCCCACCGGGAGAGCCGCCGCTGCATTTCTACTGGATCAACTTCGCACGGATCGGCGATCCGAACGGCGCAGGGCTACCGTCCTGGCAACCTTATGCGCCCGGCGCGCGCTATGTCAGCTTCGAGGACGGCAGGATCGAGATGCGGCAGAATTTACGCGGCGACATCTGCCACTTGCGGGCCGCGCCCTAGGCGACAGTCTATTCCGGCGGCCAGAGATGCGCCGCGCCGCGCACGCCCGAGCTGTCACCCCATTTGGCGGGCACGATCTTGCCCACCCATCCGTCGCTGAAGGTATGGCGATCTATCACCGCCGGCAGCCGATCATAGATTTCGGTGACGTTGGACATGCCCCCACCCATCACGAAGCAATCGGGATCGAGAATGTTGGCGATCACCGCCATGCCGCGCCCGAGCCGGTCGATATAATCGTCGAGCGTCGCCGCCGCGACCGCGTCACCGCCGCGCGCGAGAACGACGATCTCGTCGCCCTTGAGCCGCTGGCCGGTGCGGCGCTCGTAATCGTCGTGGAAGCCGCTGCCCGAAATCCATCGTTCGAGGCAGTTATTCTGGCCGCACCAGCATGGGATGCCGGGCAGCTCGTCCGCCCGCGGCCAGGGCAGCGGCGTGTGGCCCCATTCACCGGTGATCCCGTTCGCGCCTTCGATCAATTGCCCATCGACGACGACACCACCGCCGCAACCGGTGCCAATGATCACCGCGAACGTGACGCGCGATCCCGCCGCCGCCCCGTCTTTCGCCTCGGACAAGGCCAGGCAATTGGCGTCGTTGGCGAGCCGCACGGGCCGTCCCAGTTCTTCCTGCAGATCCTGACCGAAAGAGGTGCCTTTGAGGTAGATGGTGTTGGCGTTGCGCATCGCGCCGGTGCGTGGCGAGATCGATCCCGGCAAGCCGATACCGATCGACGACGCATGACCGACCTCGGATTCCACGGTCGCGATCAGCGCGACGACCGCACGGATCGCGTCGGCGTAATTGTCCGGCGTCGGCACGCGCTGCCGCACGAGGAATGCCCCCGATTTGTCGAGCGCGGCGGCCTCGATCTTGGTGCCGCCGAAGTCGATCCCGATCTGGGTCACGCTACTCTACTCCGTCATCGGATCAGTGCGAGCCGACCTTGGGCCCGGCTTCCCCGACAATCCGCGCGCGGCCCGCGGCGAGCGCGAACAAGGTGATCAGCACGTAACAGGCCATCGGCACGAGGAAAGCGGTCGAACGACTCGCGGTCATGTCCGCCACCTTGGCGAAGACCAGCGGCATCAGGGCGCCGCCGACGATCGCCATGCAGAGCAGGCCCGACGTCGCCGGCGCGGGCGCGGTCGACCGCTCCAGCGTCAGCGTGAAGATCACCGGGAACATGATCGAGTTGAACAGCCCGATCGAGATGGCAATCGCCGCCGCGTGATGGCCGTGAATCTGGCTGACGATGAGGCACAACAAGGCGGCTACGCTGGCGACGAACGTAAGCAACCGGCCCGCCGGAATGCGGGTCAAAAGGCCGCTGCCGAGGAAGCGGCCGATCATCGCACCAAGCCAGTAGAGGCTGACGAGCTTGCCCGCCTGCTCCGCCGCAATGCCGAGAATGTTGGGCTGTTCGAGGAAGTTGACCATGGTCGAACCGATCGAGACCTCGGCACCGACATAGAGGAAGATCGCCGCCGCACCGAGCAGAGCCCATTTGGAGGCCAGCGCCGCGCCGATCCCGCCCGCACCGCTTTCGATCGCAGGCGCGGCCGCGGTGATGCGGTCGCGCACGCTGAACAGGAAGATCGCGAGCAGCACGATTACCGCCGCGATGAAATAATAAGCCGTATCGATCCGGCCGAGCGATTCCACGATCTTGGCTTCGGTCGGCGCGCCGCCTTCGAACAGCCCCCCCTGCAGCAGAGTATGCGCGGCGAGATACGGCCCGATCACCGTACCCAGCGAATTGAACGCCTGGCTGAACACAAGCCGGAAATGCGATTTCTCGGGCGGCCCGAGCACCGCCGAGAGCGGATTGGCCGCGACCTGGAGCAAGGTGATGCCGCTTGCGATTACGAACAAGGCGACGAGCACGATCGTGTAGGTGCGCGCATAAGTCGCCACCGGCATCAGCAGGCAGCCCAGCACCATCACAGCCAGCGCGAGGATGATCGAGCGGGCCGAGCCCAGGCGCGACACGATCGCAGCCGCGGGCAGCGACACCACGAAATAGGCCATGAAGAAGGCGAACTGGGTGAGGAATCCCTGCGTGTCGGTGAGGGTGAAGATCTCCTTCACCGCCGGGAGCAGGATGTCGTTGACCGAGGTCACCGCGCCCCAGATGAAAAACAACGTCGTCACATAGACGAACGCCAATCCTTGCCGTGGTGCGGTAGTCGCCATCGATCCCTCCATCGAACGCGCGCTTATCGGCGCGCTTGCGCGTTTCCTATCAGGCCCGGCGCATTGCGAAAGAGATTTGTATTAACCCCGGCTACCGACCGGCCTGCATCAAGGCGGATTCAGTCGGCAGCACCCTGTCCAGAAAAGGCAGGATCGCGGCACCGACCGCGGGCGCGTCGCTGGAGGCGGCGGCGCGCAGCACCGGCGCGATCGAGGGCACGCGTGCCTTGGCGAGCGCCGGCGTCAGGCGAGCGACCAGGGCATCGATCAAAGGTTCGGGCAGGCGACCGCCGATCAGCACTGCCGCCGGATTGACCAGACAATTGACCGCGATCAGCGGACCGGTGAGCGACCGCGCGGCATCGTCGAGCCATAAGCGGACGACCGGCATATCCTCCGACAAGGCGTCGAGATCGTCGACCGGGGTGCCGGCCTGCTCCAGCCGCGCCAGCAAGGCCGACAGCGACACCGTATCCTGCACGGTCGCGCCCGGCGTACCGGCGGTGGGATCGGGCAGGAAGCCGATCTCGCCGCTGCGCGCGGTCGCGCCCCGCACATAGGATCCGTCCATCACCAGCCCGCCGCCGAGGCCCGCGCTGATCAGCACGTAGAAGAAGCTCGGCTGGGTCAGGCCGCTGCCGAATTGCGCCTCGCCGATCGCGGCGGCGGCGGCATCATTGTCGATATGGACCGGCAAGGGCAGCACCTCGCGCACCAGCCCGGCGACATCGAGGTGATTCCACACTTCATAGCCTGCGGGCCGATGCGGCAAGGCGACGCTGCCGAGCTCATCGGGCAATGCCACGCCGACGCCGATCAGGCGCTTCTCGTCGATCGCGCCCGACGCGCGGATCGCGGCGACCTCGGTGCGCAGCCAGGCCAATACCTGTTCGGGCATGGCGAAGCGGTCATTACTGGTCGCGCGCGTGCGGACATTGCCGGCCAGGTCGAGCGACACGATCGTATGATGATCGCGGTCGATATTGATGCCGATCGCGAAGGCGCCGTCGGGATTCACGCGCAGGCGGAGCGCTGGCTGGCCGCGGAGGCCGAAACGGCGGCCGGCTTCGGCGATCAGGCCGAGGTCGAGCAGGCGCTTGGTGATATTGGCGATGGTCGGCGCGGTCAGGCCGGTGATCGTCGCAAGCTCGGCGCGCGTGGTCTCGCCGGCGACGCGGATCGCCTGCAGCACGATCCGCTGATTATAGTCCGCCGCGCGTTCGAGATTGGTGCCCGACAGGCTGGCAACCAGCCGCGTGCCGCGATCGTCCGCACCGATCGTGTCCCCGGAAATGTTGTTCCTGATTGTGCCCGACACTTATTACCCCCCAACCGCCGCTTATACGGTCGGTGACGGTGGGCTAGCATAGTTCGCAAAGGCACGTCACGAGCCGCTTAGCGCGGCAGCGCGAGCGTCCCTTCGACCTGGAACTGGCCGGCCGTGCCCGGGGCGCCCGTGCCCTGCTGGCCGCCGCCGATCCATAATTGATAGGTGGTGGGCACGATCCGCATCACGCCCTTGGCATCAGCGAAGGCCATGTCGCGCGGCGTCAGGCGGAAGGTGAGCGTCTTGGTCTCGCCCGCTGACAGATGGACGCGCTGATAGCCCTTGAGCGATTTGAGCGGCGTGCCCTTCACGCCCGGCGTCGCGATATAGAGCTGCGCGACCTCGTCGCCCGCGACCTTGCCGACATTCCGTATGCGTACCTTGACCAGT
>NZ_DATHFV010000135.1:0-16029 GCF_035317925.1 Sphingomonas sp. | reverse complement strand
CCGCTGAAGTCGCGCGTCTCAAGATAGAGCGGCCGACGATCATCGATGCGATCGAGGAAGCGCGCGCCCATGGCGACCTTTCCGAAAACGCCGAATATCATGCCGCCAAGGAGCGTCAGGGCCAGATCGAGGCGATGATCGCCGACATCGAGGACAAGCTTTCGCGCGCGCAGGTGATCGATCCCACGACGCTTTCTGGCGACAAGGTCGTGTTCGGCGCCACCGTCCACCTGCGCGACGAAGACGACAAGCCGATCAAATATCAGATCGTCGGCCAGACCGAGGCGGACGCCAAGTCGGGCCGGATCTCTTATGCCTCGCCGCTTGGCCGCGCGCTGATCGGCCGCAAGGTCGATGAAGAGGTCGAGGTCACCGTCCCGTCGGGCGACAAATATTACGTCGTTTCGCGCATCGAGTTCATTTGATCATCGTAGGGCGGACGTCCGTATGAAGACCGCGCCGCCCAGAATGACCGCCACCATCGCCGTGGTGACGGTAATCAGCTTCGTGCTGCTGACCTTTCTCGGAAAATTGGAGGCGGCTGCCGCGGTCGGGGGCTTCATTCCCGCGCGCCTGTCGGGCCTGCACGTGATCGGCGCGCTGCCGGTCTGGGTGACGCCGCTGAGCGCCACCCTGCTCCATGGCGGCGCGATCCACATCGGTTTCAACCTGCTGATGCTGTTCTATTGCGGCCGCGAGGATGAAGTCGCGCTGGGGCGGCCCGGCATCGTCGTCCTCTATGTGGTCGGCGCTTATGCCGCCGCCGCCGCGCAATATGCGGTCGGCCCGCATTCGGTCGTACCGATGATCGGCGCGAGCGGCGCCATCTCCGCGCTCGTCGGCGCTTACGCGATCCTCTACGGCCAGCGCCGCCCGTCCAAATTTCCGCCGGAAGTCGCGCGCTGGATCCACATCGCCTGGCTCGCGGTCGCGTGGATCGTGGTGCAGCTGATGCTGGGCCTGGTGTCGCGCACCGAAGGTATGGCGATCGCGGCGGCCGCGCATATCGGCGGCTTCATCGCCGGCCTGATCCTGGCGCGCCCGCTGCTGCGTTGGCGCTACCGCAAGGCCTGACATTCAAGCCAACCCAGGCCGTCATTTTTTCATAAATGACGGCTGGCGCGTTATCTCATTGCGCTTGCGTAACGCCCGGATAAGCATCGCGTATCTCTACGAAATATGCGGAGCCGGCTCATGAGATTTGCGTCATCGTTTCTGTTTGCCACCACACTATTGGCGACATCGGCCTTGGCTGCGGATGCGGGCTATCGCGGGCCGATCATCGACGCGCACGCGCATATCCGGTTCAGCGATTCCGACGCGGTGAGCCCCGATCAGGGGAAAGGCACTGATCCGATCCGCAAGCTCGACGATGAAGCCGGCGTGACCCAGAGCGCGCTGATCGTGATCGCGCAGGCCGGCCAGATGGACAAGACGCGCGCCCAGAACGATGCCGTCATCACTGCGGCCAAGGCCGGCAACGGGCGTTTCTTATCCGGTCGCATCGGTGCATCCGGCCGATGGCGCCGACGCGATGGCGGAGCTCGATCGGCTGGCGGCCGCCGGCGTCAAGGTGATCAAGCTCCATCCGAACTCGCAGAATTTCGACGTGTCCGATCCTGCCGTCGGCGCGATCGTGGCGCGTTGCGGCGAGAAGGGGCTGGTCGTTTTGTTCGACAGCTACAAGCCGTGGGACCTGTCCGAGATCGGCAAGTTCGTTCTGCTCACGGCGCAGCATCCCGGCACCAAGCTGATCCTCGCGCATATGGGCTTCAGCACGTTCCGCGAAACTTTGGCCTTCGCGCAGCTCCGCAAGCTCGGCATCGGCGGGGACGTCTATTTCGATCTGTCGGCGATCGCGGTGGCTTATGACAAGGCGCCGGTGGTGCCGGAGCTGGTCTGGACGATCCGCAAGATCGGGACGGACCATTTTCTGTTCGGATCGGATTGGCCGGTCGATACGCCCGCGGTGGCCGAAAAAGCGGTCCGCGACATGGGTTTTACGCCCGCCGAACAGAAGCAGATTTTCCACGACAATGCGGCGCGGCTGATCGGGCTGAAGTGATGGAGCACCGAACCCGCGTGTGCGGATTCGGTCCAGGCTATCAGTCCTTCGCGTCCGGATCGAGCAGCCGGTGGAGGTGGACGATCACGTAGCGCATTTCGGCGTCGTCGACCGTCCGCTGCGCCGCGCCGCGCCAGGCCTTCTCCGCGCTCGCATAATCGGGAAAGAAGCCGACGACATCGATCTTGGAGAGATCGGAGAAATCGAGCGTGCGCGGATCCTTGACCCGCCCGCCGAACACCAGGTGCATCTTGCTCATGGGCGAAGCTTCCTGACGTCGGTGAGCGAGTCACGCAAGTGCGCTTTCCTTACTTGTTGCGCGCGGCCATCAGCTTGAGCAGCGCATCGAAGCCCTGGCGCTGGATCACCGAATCGAAGTCCGCCGCCTGGGCCATCGCGATATTGATGCCCGCGACGTTGAGGTTGAGCACCTTCCACACGCCGCCGATATTGACCACCGACCAGGTCGCCGCGATCGGCTGAGCACCGGGCTTGATCACCTGCGTATAGACGTCGGCGCCGCCGCCCGCCGTCGGCTGCGAACGGATCACGCGGATGCTGGCATCGGCATATTCGAACAGGCGGTCGGCATAGGTGCCGACGACATAGCCGGGCAGGGCTGCCTTGTAGGCCGCCTGCTGCGCCGGGCTCGTGGTGGGCAGCCAGCGACGGATGAGGCGGGTGCCGATCTGATCGACCGCGACATTCTGCGCGAGCAAGGCGCGGAACTTGGCCTTGGCTGCCTCGCGGTTGCCACTGCGCATCGCGGCGAAGCCGTCGGTGGTCAGCGTCGACACGAAACGCTGCGGATCGCTGGTGTCGACCGCGGCCATGGCCGGGCTGGTCATGGTCGGCAGCAATACGCCCGAAGCGATAGCGATCGCCGCAAAGGCGTTACGAAACTTGATCATTTTTCCTGCTCTCCAAAGGCAACGGGCGAGCCTGTCGGCCCGCCCGCCTGAACTCGTCTTGAATTTCTAACGACTTGCGGATTCGCGTGCCGCTTCGATCGCGGCAGTGCCGGCCTCGCTCGCGGCCTTCAATGCCTGCTCGACCAGCTTGGAAACCTGCGCACGGATCTGGTCGGACGACAGGCCCGCCTCCGCCAGCGCATCGGTGCCCGCGCTCTTGCCGGCGTCGAGCGCCGCGCGGGCGGCATCGCCGATCTTTTCGCCCAACGGCGCCAGCAATTCCTTTTCCTTCTCTAGGCGCGGCAGCAGCGCGCCCGCGATCGCGCCGATCGCGATTCCGCCGAGCAAAGCAGCCAGCGGATTGGATTCGAGCTTCTCGCCCGCGCCCGCGGTCTTTTCGCGAGCGGCGGCATAAGCGGCGGCGACGCGGTCGCTCACCTTGCCATAGGCATCGCTCAGCGCGGTCTTGCTGGTTTCGGGCGCCGGTTCGGCGGTGGGGGTTTCGCGCTTGCTCATGGCTTTACTCCTTCACTGATTTCTTGCCGCGCAACCGGGCGATCAACCGCCAGATCGGCTTACGTGCGATGAACGCAGCAACCCCGATTGCGGCTGCAGAGGCGGCGACGGGACGCTGCCTGACCGCGCGCGCCGCGTCGTTCGCGACTTCCTCGCCTTTGTCGCGTGCAGCTTCCCACACATCGTTGGCCAAGACCGCCGGCTTCAGCCGCGCCTGGAGCGACTGTGTCGAAACAAGCAATTTCTCGCGCGCTGCAGCGACATTCGCCTCGGCGCGGGCGATATCCGCCTCGCTCATCGAATGATCCTTCTTATCCGCTCGACCACGTTGCGGCCGATCAGCGCCATCGCCCCGATCATCAGCACCGCGGCTGCCGCGAACCCGCCGGGCAAGCCAAGCCAGCGTGCCAGCAAGAACCCAAGCGATACCGCTAGCAGCATGACCGCGCATTGCCCGAGCATGAGCGCGATCATAACCAGCCGGATCGTCGGCCGCGCTTCCTTGACGCTCGAGATCGCCTGCTCCTTGGCGAGCGTCAGCTCCGCCTTCAGATAGGCCGTCCCGTTGTCGATTACGCGCGCGGCGAGATCGTGGAGCGACTCTGGCTCCCCGCCTTGGTCCGGGAATGTCACGCCTTTGGCGCATCTTTGCCGGGGCTTTCGGGGACGCTCGAGCGGGCGAGCCGCGCGACGACGAAGCCCAAAGCCGCCGCCGCGCCGATCGCGACCGCCGGCGATCTTTTCACCAGTTCGCGCGCGTCGTTGAATAGCTCATCGACATCCTTGTCGCGGAACGAGTCCGAGAAATTGCCGATGCCCTCGGCCGCGCGACGGGCATAATCGCCATATTGGCTGCCCAGCTTCTCGTCGATCTCGGCGGCGGCGTCCTCGACCGTCTGCACCAGGCTGTCGAGCGCACTGGTCGCGCGTTCCTTGCCGGCCTGGGCGAGGTCGCGGGCCTTGTCGCCCGCTTGGCCGCGCAGTTCGTCGATCCGGTCGAAGAAGACGCCCTTGGCATCCTCGCCGCCCGATTTGATCGCGGAGATGACGGGTGAAGCTTCATTGCCGCCATCGTCGTCCACGCCGGCGCCGGTGATGATGGCGTCGGTGCCCTCGGGAAGCTGTTCGTCGGCGGAAGGCATTGCTGATCTCCTGAATGACTCGATACTCGGGCGATTCAACCGCCCGCTTACGCGTGCGTTCCACGTCACTAATACACTTTTCATGTCGGATGCGGAATTATTGCCACCACGGCTCGTCGCCGATACAGGCCGCGCCATCCTGTAGCCCTACATTCGAGGAAAAAATCATGACCGCGATCGTCGACATCCACGCCCGCACCGTGATCGACAGCCGCGGCAATCCCACGGTCGAAGTCGACGTCACGCTGGAGGATGGCAGCTTTGGCCGCGCCGCCGTACCTTCGGGCGCATCGACCGGCACGCGCGAGGCGGTCGAGCGCCGCGACGGCGACAAGAGCCGATGGGGCGGCAAGGGCGTCGACAAGGCGGTCGATGCGGTCAACGGCGAGATCGCCGACGCGGTCGAGGGCCTCGAGGCCGAGGATCAGGGCGAGATCGACGCGGTGATGATCGAGCTCGACGGCACCGACAATAAGGGCCGGCTCGGCGCGAACGGCATTCTCGGCGTCAGCCTCGCGGTCGCCAAGGCGGCGGCGGAAGCGCGCGGCCTGCCGCTCTACCGTTATGTCGGCGGCGTCTCCGCGCATGTCCTGCCCGTGCCGATGATGAACATCATCAATGGCGGCGCGCATGCCGACAATCCGATCGACTTCCAGGAATTCATGATCGTGCCGGTCGGCAGCGACAGCCTGATCGAGGCGGTCCGCTGCGGCACCGAGATTTTCCACATCCTGAAAAAGAAGCTGCACGACAAGGGGCTGGCGACCGCGGTGGGCGACGAAGGCGGCTTCGCGCCCAACCTCGGCAGCCCCAAGGACGCGCTCGATTTCATCATGGGGGCGATCGAGGCCGCCGGCTACACGCCGGGCGACGATGTCGGCATCGCGCTCGATTGCGCGGCGAGCGAGTTCTTCAAGGGTGGCGTCTACGATCTGGAAGGCGAGGGGCGGAAGCTCAGCCCCGCGCAGATGGTCGACTATCTCGCCGAACTCGCCGCCGCTTACCCGATCCTGTCGATCGAGGACGGCATGGCGGAGCAGGATTGGGACGGCTGGAAGCTCTTGACCGACAAGATCGGCCACAAGGTCCAGCTGGTCGGCGACGATATCTTCGTCACCAACCCCAAGATCCTCGCCGAAGGCATCGAGAAGGGCGTCGCCAACTCGTTGCTGGTCAAGGTCAACCAGATCGGCACGCTCACCGAAACGCTGGAGGCGGTCAGCATGGCGCAGCGCGCGGGCTATACCGCGGTGATGTCGCACCGTTCGGGCGAGACCGAGGATTCGACCATCGCCGATCTCGCCGTCGCGACCAATTGCGGGCAGATCAAGACCGGCAGCCTCGCGCGTTCCGACCGGCTGACCAAGTACAACCAGCTGATCCGGATCGAAGAGGAACTGGGCCCGATCGGTCGCTATGCCGGCCGTTCGGCGATCAAGCGCTAGCCGGTTCGCGGGGGGAGGGTTCATGGGATTGCGGCGACTTTGCATTCCGGTCGCCCTGATCCTGCTTCTTGCCGGATGCGCGACTGAAAGCACGGCGAAAGAGCCGACCGCCGTGACGGTTTCGCGGCGGCTCTGGTTTGGAATCTGTGCCGGGGTTTGTTCTTCCTATGATGTGACCGTCAGCGCCAGCGGTGACGTGGTGACGCACAAGGTCTTAATGGATGGGAACCGCAGCAGGCATTACCGGGTGACGCCGGAGGCAGCGGCGCGTTTCATGGAGCGGCTGCGGCCGTTCCGCCCGCAAGGAGAGCGGCGCACCCATCTCGAATGCAAGCATGACGTAACGCCTCAGGAAGCGGAGCTGTTGCTCCATGTCACCGAGGTGGAAATCCGGTGGCGTTCCTCGGTCCAGCCTGGGCGCCTCATTGCGTGCGATACGGCCGACGACCAACCCATCCTCGATGCAATCGGTCATGCGTTGGCGGAGATACGCCTTTGGCCATCGGGAAGTCCGATCCCGGCTGATTATCGGCCGGACGACGAGTAACGATGCTAAACTTCCGGCTGGCCCGTCTGACCAACGGCCCGCCCCAATCGCGGAGAAACCGGCGCGGTTCGCCGTTGTCTGGTGCGCGCACAAGCGGCGGGGGTGGGGGAATTCCAAGCTCACCTATCGCTTGGCCAAGCTGGATTGTATTTCCTATTTGATAAGTAGGAAATAGGATGCGCGCATTCCTCGAGCGGAGCGCGTGGCATGACCGATGGCGAACTTGGCCTGTCCCCCTTGTGCCTGATCGTGCCCGGGCTCGGCGATTCCGGTCCCGGCCATTGGCAGACGATCTGGGAGCAGGAGCGCCACGATTGCCTGCGCATCCAGCTCGGCGTGTGGGACGATCCCAATCGCAATATCTGGATCAGCCGGATCGACCAGGCCGTCGCCGCCGCGCAGGGTCCGGTCGTGCTGGTCGCGCACAGCCTCGGCTGTCAGGCGATATTGTGGTGGGCGAGCCTGCTCGGCCAGGACGTGCGCGGCAATGTCGTCGGCGCCCTGCTGGTGGCGCCGCCGCATGCCGACCGTCCCGACGCCGATCCGCGCATCGCGCGCTTCGCGCCGACGCCGACCGCGATCCTGCCCTTTCCCGCGATCGTCGTGGCGAGCAGCGATGATCCATGGTGCGACGAGGATCATGCGCGCGAACTCGCCACGGCCTGGGGCGCCGAGTTCGAACTGCTCGAAGGGGAAGGGCATATCAACGCCGCGAGCGGGCTGGGCGCATGGCGCGAAGGGCAGGATCTGCTCGAACGCTTGCTCGATGGACGGCCGCCGCAGCCGGGTACGATCGTGGGTAGCACCGCCAAATCGGAAGTGCGGTCGCACCACCCGTTCGCAGGCCGTTGACGCTTATCGCGTGTGAGCTAGGCTACGGGCATGGCCGATCCCTGCCCGCATTATCACGCAATCGCCGACGTGACGCCGAGCGCCGACGGCTGCGAGGAATGCCTCAAGATGGGGTCTTGGTGGGTGCATCTGCGGCTGTGCCGGACGTGCGGGCATGTCGGCTGCTGCGATGACTCGCCAAATCGCCATGCAACCAAGCATTTCCACGCGACATCTCACCCCATTATCGAAGGCTATGACCCGCCCGAAGGCTGGGGCTGGTGCTTTGTCGACGAGGTCGATTTCGACCTGTCCGACAGGATGACGCCGCACCCGCGGCCGATTCCCAGATTCTACTGAAGAATCAATGCGACTCGGCCTGACTCAGCTTTTGCACGCTTCACCGGCTTTTTGCCTGTCGCCGTCGGAAGTTCGCTTGAAGCCTTTGAGCGAACGTGATTCTTCGGACGACGTGACGCGTAAACCCGCCTTGAACATGATCCGATCCGCCTTTTGGCCGACCGTGGCGGTCGCCGTGATCGTGTATTTCGCGGGCGCCGCGATCGTCGGGCAGAACGGGTTGTTCTCGCTCGCCGGCTATCGCCACCAGCGTGCCGACCATCTCGCCACGCTCAAGACGCTGGACGACGAGCGCGACCGGCTCGCGCATCACGCCGATCTGCTCGACCCGCGCCATGTCGATCCCGACTTCGCGGAGGAGATGGTGCGCAAGCAGACCGGGCAGATCCGCCCCGACGAGGTCATCGTTCCGGTCAATTGAGTTTTCGCTAGGAACCGCACCGGCCCGCACCCCACCCGGCCTCGTTTTTTTTGATGCGCCGCACCGGCCCACTCCCCCACCCGACCTCCCATAGAATACGATGTCTGGGAGGTCGGGTGGGGGAGTGGGCCGGTGCCGAAGGTTTGGCGGATGCCAAACCGCACAACCAAAACTCCGGTGCCGCAAGGCTCGGCGGATGCCGAACCGCACCGATTCCACAAAGTGCGATAGCGATTGCGTTTTCTGCAATTGCAATCGCGGAACTCGCCGTTGCGGGAGCGGGTTTCTCCCGCCTATAGGGGCCCGTTCAAAAAGCGCCCTCAGGAGAGAGATCCGCCTTGGCTCGAGCAGCACAATCCGCCGCGTCCAAAGCTCCGGCCGCAGCGCCGCCCGCCACGCCCAACCGCGAGCGGCCGCCCGAGCCCAAGCCTTACAATGCCTCGAAGGAGGAACTGCTCGAATTCTATCGGCAGATGCTGCTGATACGGCGCTTCGAGGAGAAAGCCGGCCAGCTGTACGGTCTCGGCCTGATCGGCGGCTTCTGCCACCTCTATATCGGCCAGGAAGCGGTCGCGGTCGGCCTCCAGTCCGCGCTCAAGGTGGGGCGCGATTCGGTGGTCACCGGTTATCGCGACCATGGCCACATGCTCGCTTATGGCATCGACCCCAATTTGATCATGGCCGAGCTGACCGGCCGTGCCGCCGGCATTTCCAAGGGCAAGGGCGGCTCGATGCACATGTTCTCGGTCGAACATGGCTTTTACGGCGGTCACGGCATCGTCGGCGCGCAGGTGTCCTTGGGTACCGGCCTCGCCTTCAAGCACAAATATGCCAATGATGGCGGTGTCGCCTTGGTCTATTTCGGCGACGGCGCGGCCAATCAGGGCCAGGTCTACGAAAGCTTCAACATGGCGGAGCTGTGGAAGCTGCCCGTCATCTTCGTGATCGAGAACAACCAATATGCAATGGGCACGAGCGTCAATCGCGCCTCGGCCGAAGACCAGCTCTACAAGCGCGGCGAAAGCTTCCGCATCCCGGGCATCCAGGTCGACGGCATGGACGTGCTCGCGGTGCGCGGCGCGGCCGAGACCGCGCTGAAATGGGTCCAGGCCGGCAAGGGCCCCGTCCTGCTCGAACTCAAGACCTATCGCTATCGCGGCCACTCGATGTCCGATCCGGCCAAGTACCGGTCGCGCGAAGAGGTCCAGTCGGTGCGCGACAAGTCCGACCCGATCGATCATCTCGCCAAGATCCTGGCGGAAAAGGGGATCGGCGAGGAGCAATTGAAGACGCTCGACAAGGACATCCGCAAGATCGTCGCGGACAGCGCCGCCTTCGCCGAGGAAAGCCCCGAGCCTGAGGCTTCCGAACTCTACACCGACGTCCTCGTCGACACTTATTGAGCGCCCCAGACTATGCCGATTGAAATCAAGATGCCCGCGCTCTCCCCGACGATGGAAGAGGGCACGCTCGCTAAATGGCTGGTCAAGGAAGGCGACACGGTCAAATCCGGCGACGTCCTCGCCGAGATCGAGACCGACAAGGCGACCATGGAATTCGAGTCGATCGATGAAGGCACCGTCGCCAAGATCGTGGTGCCCGAGGGCACCGACGGGGTGAAGGTCGGCGACATCATCGCGCTCATCACCGGTGAGGGCGAGGACGCCTCCACGCCCGCGCCTGCCGCCGCGCCCAAGGCCGAAAAGCCGGCCGAGCCCGTGCAGCAGGCGAGCGACGGCGAGGGTGAGGCTCCCGCAGCTCAGCCCAAGATGCAGACCGCCGCGCGTGCTTTGGTGGCCGACGTCGCCGATACGCGCGACGATCCGGAAGTTCCGGAAGGCACCGAACTGGTCCGCACCACCGTCCGCGACGCGCTGCGCGATGCGATGGCGGAGGAGATGCGCAAGGACGACCGCGTCTTCGTGATGGGCGAGGAAGTCGCAGAATATCAGGGCGCCTATAAGGTCACCCAGGGCCTGCTCGAGGAATTCGGCGACAAGCGCGTGATCGACACGCCGATCACCGAATATGGCTTTGCCGGCGTCGGCGCGGGCGCGGCGATGGCGGGCCTGCGCCCGATCGTCGAATTCATGACCTTCAACTTCGCGATGCAGGCGATCGACCACATCATCAATTCGGCCGCCAAGACCAATTATATGTCGGGCGGCCAGATGCGCTGCCCGATCGTGTTCCGCGGCCCCAACGGCGCCGCCGCCCGCGTCGGCGCGCAGCACAGCCAGAATTACGGGCCCTGGTACGCCAGCGTCCCCGGCCTGATCGTGATCGCGCCCTATTCGGCGGCGGATGCGAAGGGCCTGCTCAAGGCGGCGATCCGCTCGAACGATCCGGTCGTCTTCCTTGAGAACGAACTGCTCTACGGCCAGAGCTTCGATGTGCCGAAGCTCGACGATTACGTCCTGCCGATCGGCAAGGCGCGCGTCGTCAGGACGGGCAAGGACGTGACCCTGGTCAGCTACACGATCGGCGTTGGCGTCTGCCTCGAAGCCGCCAAGCAGCTCGCCGAACAGGGCATCGATGCCGAGGTGGTCGATCTGCGCACGCTGCGTCCGCTCGACACCGCGACCGTGCTCGCCAGCCTCAAGAAGACCAACCGCATGGTCGTGGTCGAGGAAGGCTGGCCGGTCTGCTCGATCTCCGCCGAATTGATCGCGGTGGCGATGGAGGAGGGCTTCGACGATCTCGACGCGCCCGTGCTGCGCGTCACCAATGTCGACGTGCCGCTGCCTTATGCCGCCAATCTCGAGAAGATGGCGCTGATCACCGCCGATCAGGTGATCGAGGCGGCCAAAAAGGTCTGCTACCGCTGAGCGAGGCGCAGGCTCCCGCGATGGAGCTTGCCGATCCCGAACGCGCGCTCGCCGTCGCTTATGCGCCGGCGCAGGCGCGTGCGGGCCTGACCGCCTTGTTCGCGCTCGACGAGCGCTTTGGGCAGGTGGTTTCCTCCACGACCGAGCCGATGATCGGGCTGATGCGGCTCGCCTGGTGGCGCGAGGCGCTGGAGAAGCTCGATCGCGATCCCGCGCCGGCCGAACCCTTGCTGCGCCTGCTCGCCGATCACGTCCTGCCGAACCGCGTGACCGGCGCGAAGCTGGCGGCGATCGAGGATGGCTGGACGGCTTTGATCGATGGCGACGCCGATGCGGACGCGATCGCGCGTCATGGCCGCGAGCGCGGGCGTAACCTGTTTATGGCGGCCGCGGCGATTCTGGACGCGGATGCGATACGGCTGGCCGGGGCGGGTGAAATCTGGGCGCTGGTCGATCTCGGCTATCGTCACTCCGACGCACAGGTCCGCGCGACCGCGCGGGCACAGGCCAACCGGCTGATCGGCGCCATCCCGCGTGAGCCCTGGCCGAAAGCGGCACGCCCGCTGGCGGCGCTGCTCGCGCTCGCCATCGGCGATGCGCGGACGGACAAGCGCATACAGGGAAGTCCGAGCCGGTTGCTGCGGATGCTGGCGCTTCGGCTTACAGGGCGGTAGCAAGGCGCAAAGCGGCGAGGAGACGTCTATGTGGCGCTATTGGGTCGGTGCGGCGGCGGCATTGGTGCTGGTGATCGGCGGCATCTTCTATTTCCGCAGTACCGCGGTCGCGAAGCACAGCCTTCCCTCGGCGCCCGCCGCGCATAAGTCCGACGACGCCGAAGATATAGACACGCCGCCGCAGCCGCCCGAGGCCACCGATCAGACGCGCGAGCAAAAGCGTTTCTCACGCGCCGATCATGACAAGAATGGTTCGGTCAGCCGCGACGAGTTCCTGGCGGCGCGCCATCGCAACTTCGCCAAGCTCGACGTCAACAATGACGGCATGCTGAGCTTCGCCGAATATGCGGCCAAGGCGGAAGATCATTTCAGCAAGGCGGATGCCGATCATTCGGGCAGCCTGAGCCCGGCGGAGTTCGCCACGACACGTGTGGTGCGCAAGGCCAAGGCCAGTTGCTCCTGCCAGCCCCCGGATAATCAAAAGGGCGATGATGGCGAGTAACGGGCTGCTGATCATCCCCGGCGACCTGACCGATAAGCGCATCGTCGATCTGCTCGAAACCCATGTCACGACGGCGCTCGCGCAAAGCCCGCGCGAAAGCTGTCACGCCTTCGATGTTTCCGGTCTGCAGCGGGAGGCGGTGAGCTTCTGGGCGGCTTGGCACGGCGACGACCTGTTGGGCGTGGGCGCGCTGATGGATCTGGGTGGGGGCCATGGCGAGGTGAAGTCGATGCACACCGCCCAAAGCGCGCGCGGCCGGGGCGTCGGCAGTGCGATGGTGCGCCATATCGTCGCGACCGCGCGCGAACGGGGCTATCGCCGCCTCAGCCTCGAGACCGGATCGATGGACTATTTCGCGCCCGCGCGGGCACTCTATGCGCGGCATGGCTTTGCCGAATGCGGGCCGTTCGAAGGCTATCGGCTCGACCCGAACAGCGTGTTCCTGACGCTCGCGCTCTGACGAGCGCGTTGCAGGCATCCGGCAGCGCGACTTTCCAGGGTTGGATGCCGGTTTACAGCCCGGTAACCAAATCCGGGTTAGCGGGTGACTATGTCTGCCCGTTTCCCCTTCGCGAAGAGGAGTATCGCTGTCGTCCAGATAGCGGGGGCGATGTTCGTGTTCGCGCTGTTGGCGGCGGCGCCGCCCGCGCGTGGGACGATGCTGCTGGTGCCGCTGGGGCCGCGCGGTCAGGCCGAAATCACGATGCTGGCACTGGCGCATGGGGCGTCACTGGTCCAGCGCGGGCCATTGCCATCCTCGGTGATCGTCTACGGCGAAAGGGCGCGGATTGCCTGGCCTCTCGCGCGTGACGGCGTGCTGACGTTCGCCGGCGGATGGGCCGGCTGCCGCACCGACCGGTCGGTTCCGATATCATGATGACCGACGAACTGGACCGGCTGCGTCAGCACGGCACGCGGATCCTGGTCGCGGGTGGCTGGGCGTGCGCGATCGCACTCCTCGCGGTCGGCAAGGCCACCGCGTCTTCCGGGACCGATCTGGCTGTGCTGCTGGCAATCGCCGCCAATATCCTGCCGACCATGATGGTTGTGAAGCGCCGCACGGATGAGGCGGCACGGCTTTGCATCGGTACGCTTGCGGCGATTCATCCGGCGCTCGCCGTCTACCTGCTGACGGGTCATCCCTGGCAGATGGACAGCCACATGTTCTTTTTCGCCGCGCTCGCCGCGCTTGCGGTGTTGTGCGACTGGCGGCCGATCCTGCTCGCCTCGGGCCTCATCGCGGCACACCATCTGCTACTCGATGTCGTGGCGCCCAGCTGGGTCTTCCAAGGCAAAGGCGATTTCGGCCGCGTGATCCTCCACGCGGTGGCGGTCGTGCTGGAAGCCGGGATCCTCGTTTATCTGGCGGAATCGCAGCGACGCCTGCTGCTGCGGCAGCAGCAGGCGCGGGTCGAAAGCGAGCTGGCCACGGGCCGCGCCGAGGAAGCGCGCACGCGGGTCGAGGGCGCGCTCTCCGCCGCCCGCCTGGCGGAGCAGCGCGAGGCGGAGGAACGCGCGCGTCGCGAGGGTCTGGAGCGCGACCTTTCCGATCGCCGGCGCACCGAATTGTTCGCGCTGGCCGATGGGTTCCAAGCCTCGATCACGGGGATCGTGGATGCGGTCGGCACCGCATCCGCCCGCCTCGATGAATCCTCGCAATTGCTCAATGAAATCGTGCGCAGCGCCAATCGCAAGACCGCGGCGACCGCGACCAGCGCTGAATCCTCGTCGCACAATGCCAGCCTGCTGGCCGAGAGGTTGCGCGATCTGACCGGCTCGATCGGTTCGATCGCCGCCAATGTCGACGAACAGGCCAAGCTGAGCGATTCCGCGCGGGACGTGTCGGCCTCCTGCCACGAGGCGGTCCGCGCCTTGGCCGGCCATACCGGCACGATCGGCAGCGTCGCGGATTCGATCCAGGATATTGCCGGGCAGACCAATCTGCTCGCGCTCAACGCCACGATCGAGGCGGCGCGCGCGGGCGCCGCCGGGCGCGGTTTCGCGGTCGTCGCGCAGGAGGTCAAAAACCTTGCCGCGCAGGCGACCAGCGCGACCGGCGAGATCCGCGCGCTGGCTGGCACCTCGCAGGCGAAGGCGGACGGCGCCAAGGACGCGCTCACCGATATCGCGATGACCGTCAACGAACTCGCGGCGGCCGCACAGGCAATCCGCGAGCAGGTCGAGCATCAGCGCCAGACGGCAAACGCGATCGAAGAGGCCGCGCGCGAGACCGCGGCGAGCGCGGTCGAGATGGCCCGCGACGTCAGCGGCATGGGACACGTCGTCAACGAAACCGAAAGCCTGTCCGGTGAGGTTGCGGCCGCCGCTTCCAGCCTGTCGCAAACCGCGCAGGCGCTGACCGAGGCCACCGATCGTTTCATCCGCGAGCTAAAGGCGGCCTGAACCGCGTCGCCACCTTGCGGCGACGGGGACAATCTCTACATGAGACACGCAACCGCTGGCATCGCCGCGGCACTATAAGCGGGCCGGACAGCCCGCCAACAATCGGAAACTAATGACAACTCCCGGAAAAGAATTGCTGTTTCTCGCGCTTGGGGGATCGGGCGAGATCGGCATGAACGTGAATCTCTATGGCTGCGACGGCAAATGGGTGATGGTCGATCTCGGCCTGACCTTCGCCGATCCCGCCTATCCCGGCATCGATCTGATTCTGCCGGACCTCGATTTCATCGAGAAGAACCGCGACAATCTGCTCGGCATCGTGCTGACGCACGGCCATGAAGACCATATTGGCGCGATCCCTTATCTCGCCGCCGATCTCGGCGTGCCGATGTACGCGACGCCGTTCACGGCGGGCCTGATTCAGGGCAAGCTCGACGAAGAGGGCATCGCCTCCCAGGTCGAGCTCAACATCGTCGAGCGCGGCGGCAGCGTCCGGCTCGGGCCGTTCAATTTCACCTATGTGCCGCTCGCCCATTCGATTCCCGAGGGCAATGCGCTGCTGATCGAGACGCCCTACGGCAACATCTTCCACACCGGCGACTGGAAGCTGGACGAGGAGCCGTTGCTCGGCACCCCCGCGACCGCGATTGAGCTGACCGAGATCGGCGACAAGGGCGTGCTCGCGCTCGTCTGCGATTCCACCAACGTGTTCAACGACAAGGCGTCGGGCTCCGAAGCCGCGGTGCGCGAAGGCCTGGACGGCGTGGTCAAGGCGGTCGAAGGCCGCGTGCTGGTCACGACCTTCGCCTCCAATGCCGCACGCCTGCAGACCCTGGGCGAGGTCGCGCGCGATTGCGGGCGTCAGCTTTGCGTCGCCGGCCGTTCGCTCGACCGCATCATCAAGGTCGCGAAGAGCGTCGGCTATCTTGAGGATTTCCCGCCGGTCATCGATTTCGATGCAGCGATGAAGCTGCCCGGGCGTGAAGTGATGATCATCGCCACCGGCGGCCAGGGCGAATCCCGCGCCGCGCTGGCGCGGATCGCGTTCGACAGCCACCAGCTTAAGCTGAGCGAGGGCGACACCGTCGTCTTCTCGTCCAAGCAGATCCCCGGCAACGAAATGGCGATCGGCCGCATCCAGAATGCGCTCGCGACCAAGGGCGTGATCATGATCACCGACCGTCAGGCGCATGTCCATGTCTCGGGTCATCCCGGCCGTCCGGAGCTGGAGCTCATGTACAAATGGATCCGGCCGGAGATCATCCTGCCGGTCCATGGCGAGATGCGGCATATGGCCGAGCAGGAGCGCTTCGCGTTGTCGCTGGGCGTCCCCAAGGGGATCGTCCAGGGCAATGGCGACCTGATCCGGCTCGCGCCCAACGGG
>NZ_DATHFV010000134.1:0-22585 GCF_035317925.1 Sphingomonas sp. | reverse complement strand
ACCGGATGCTGGAAATGGCGGGCGGGACAATCGGGCGCGGCGATCTCGGCGCGCGCTAGAGCCTGATCGTCATCGGGGGAAGCGCTGTGCGCTTCCCCCGATGACGTGAATCAGGCTCGATCAAAATCCAGCGGTGGTTAGCGCGCCTTCCCGGGTAGCGTGAAAGAGTCGTCCGCTTGCTGCTGCGCCGCTTCCTCGGCCGCGCGCTCGTGCAGGCGGGTCACGAACCGGGCGGTGATCGGGTTGCTGAACCGCACCCCGATCATGACCCTGCGCACCCAACAGACCTGCGCTTCGACGACCTGATGGTCGCCGAGCTCGATGAAAAAGAAATCGCCGATCGCGAACGGCTCGTCGACCAGCCCGCAGGCGCCGCCACGCGACAGATCCTTCAGGCGGATCTCGAACTTCTTCTTGCCCATGCGGCAGGGGAAGGTGGTGCCCTTGAAGGCCCACCTGAAATAGGCGCGCTTGTCGGACGGGTCGTCCGCTTGCTCGGCGACGCTCGAAGGGGATTTGGCACTCATGAGCGTCGGATGCCCTTCATACGCCTCATACGTTGGTTCAGATGGTTTGCCTTAAATTGTAACGTCACATCGGCAAACATCCTTAACGAAGCGTGCCTTAATTTCGTTCAAGGCTGTGGCGTCAGCGCCGGATCGGGTGCGGCCTGGGCAGAGAGAACCGCCGGGTCGCTGGCCAGATGATAGAGATAGCTATGGCGCGCTTCGCTGCCGATCTTGAGCTTTTCCAGATGCTTGCGCTGTTCGTCGGTCAGCCGGAAGCGGTGATAGCCATGATCGATCAGGCATTTGTTGACCAGATCGAGCTGAAAGGTCTTCACGTCCTTGCGGCTCTCGTCGACGTGCACGCCCTGCACGATCGTGCCGATCATCAGCTCATTGCCGAGCGGATCGCCGGGGGCGCCGGCGTAAGTTTCGATCAGCTTGGATCCCTGGACGAAATTCTTCGCGCCTTCGGTACCGGACACGTCGGTGTAATAAGCGCGCATCGCGCAGTCGACCGAGTCGGCGCGATAGGTTGCCAGCGGCACGCCCGGTTTGCCCCACGACAAGGGCGGCGCGGGTGCGGCGATGGCCGCCGTGGGAAGGATGGCTGCAAGCGCGACGATGGCGATCCGCATCTCTCTCTCCAACTTGTCTTTCGATCATTCTATCAGTCGCCCAAGGCGCCGACAAACCGGACAAAGTAATGCCCTTCACGCTCGATGGCTTCGATACAGGCGCTTTTGTCGCCGCCACGCTCGCCGAAGATCTCGGACAGAGCGGTGACATCACGTCGGCGGCGGTGATTCCCGCTGCCGCGCGCTTTGCCGGAGCGATGGCGAGCCGCGACGCGATCGTCGTCGCCGGTATCGGGCTCGCGGCCGCTTTCTTCGCCGATCTCGATCCCGAAGCGCGGATCGTGCCTTTGGTCGAGGACGGCGTGACCGTGCCCGCCGGCACCGCCTTGCTCCGCGTCGAGGGCAAGGCGCGCGCGCTGCTGACCGCAGAGCGGTCGGCGCTCAACACGGTCCAGCATCTGTCCGGCATCGCGACGCTGACCCGATCCTATGTCGATGCGATCGCCGGTACCGGTGCGATCCTGCTCGACACGCGCAAGACGATCCCCGGCCTGCGCCGGCTGGAGAAATACGCGACCCGCATGGGGGGCGCGCACAACCATCGCATGGGCCTGTGGGATGCGGCGATGATCAAGGACAATCATGTCGCGGTCGCGGGCGGGATCGGCCCGGCCGTCCGCCGCGCGGTCGAGGCGGGGATCGCGCGCATCATCGTCGAGGTCGACCGGCTCGACCAGATCGCGCCCGCGCTGGAGGCAGGGGCGACCTGGCTGTTGCTCGACAACATGGCGCCGCCGATGTTGCGCGAGGCGGTCGCCCTCGTGAATGGGCGCGTGCCAACCGAAGCCTCGGGCGGCGTGCGGCTCGACACGATCCGCGCGATCGCCGAGACGGGTGTGACCTATATCTCGGTCGGACGGCTGACCCAGTCGGCACCCGCCGCCGACATCGGACTGGATTTCGAGGCTTTATGATCCGTCTTGCACGCTTAGCCCTGATCGCAGGCGCCCTGGCCGCCGGCAGCGCCGCATCGGCGCAGCCGGTTCCGGCCAACCTCGAAACACCGCATCTCGAATTTCCCCCGGCCGATCAGCCGCCGCGCGTGGTGCCGATCGTCAGCTACACTTTGGCGCTGATCTGGGCGCCGCAACATTGTTTCCACGCCGTCGGCGGCGCCGAGGCGCTGCAGTGCGGGCGCGATACGGGCACCGGCTTCGTGCTCCATGGTCTGTGGCCGGATGGGGAGGGCAGGAACTGGCCGCAATGGTGCGGCGATGCGCCGGTGCTGCCGCGTAAAGTGATCGCGGATTACTATCGCGCGACGCCCTCGCCGCAGCTGCTGCAACACGAATGGGCCAAGCATGGCACATGCGTTCCCGGCATGACGCCCGACAGCTATTTCCGCCAGTCCAGCCGTTTGTTCTTCGCGCTGCGTTCGCCGGACATGGATGCGCTGGCGAAGGCGCCGTTGACCGAAGCGCAGCTTGCCGAGGCGTTCGCGGCGGTCAATCCCGGCACGACCGCCGAGAGCATAAGGCTCAACCTCGACAAGCAGGGGTGGCTGCAAGAGGTATGGTTCTGCCTCGACACCAATTTCCGCGCGATGCCCTGCGCCGCGCCCGCTTTACCCGCGCGGATCGTTCACATCAGGCTTTAGGCTCAAGCGTCACCGTCGCCGGATGATATTTGTCGAGATGCCGGCGGATGATCTTGAGATTCATGCTGTTCGATCGGAACAGGAAATCCGGGATCGCGCCGATCACGGGAATCGCGCCGAGCACGAAATCGATCCCTACATTGCCGAACATGCGCGCCATCTGCCATTTCGACATGCCGAGGTTGCGCGCTTCCCACACCAGCCAGCTGCCGAGGATCGCGCCGATCACGTCGCCGCCGACCGGGATCACGTCGAGGATGACGTCGAGGCCGACCGGCCGATTGATGCCGGGGATGACGAACATCCGCTCGAGCAGATGCTCCATCGCCTCGACACGCTTGCGCACCGATTGCGGATCGCGCCCCAGACCGGGGATGCGGTCCGCGAGCGCGTGATAGGGGCGGGGACGGGTGTTGGTGCCTTCCATGGCGTGTTTATCGCGCAGGCGCATGACTTTGTTCCGCTCAGCTCAGCGCCGCGCACGCAACTGATCGAGCGGATGGGCCGAGAGCCCGTTTTCGGTGAACAGATCGAGGCCGGGCGCGACCAGCGACCAGCGCACCGGCGCCGCCATCGGAATGAAGGGCGGGTTGATCAGCGCCAGCCGATCGTTGGGATCGCAACCCGCGCTGAGCGCGCAAGCGAGCGTGGCGAGCGTGCCCGGTGGGGCCACCCGATCGACCAAAGCCAGATCGGCATCTCGCGCCTCAGGCCCGACCATTTCGGCGCTGATGCCGACCTCGGCCCACGAACGTGCCGCCAGCGCGAACAGCAGCCGCGCGCCGGGGCCGCGCGGCATCGCGACCCGGATATGCGCAGGCTGCCCGGCGAGCAGAGCCAGCGCTGCCGCACGGCGTTCGGCCAGCGGCGGTTCGATCGCCGATCCGGCGATGGTGGTGGCCTTGGCCTGGCCGGGGGCGCCGACGGCGGCAACGATCCGGTCGCGGTCGATCGCGAGCGACAAGGCGGTGCGCAGCGGCGTCGACAGGCTGGGATTGCGGATCGCGAAGCCGAACAGCCCGGTGGCCGGATCGAAGCGCAAGGTATCGCGCCGTGACTGCGCGGCGCGCGCCACCGGCAGATCGATGAAGCTGCCGCCCAGCACCAGGGCCGAATCGCCATTCTGGAAGCGCACGACGGCGCGCCCGACCCGTTCCGCGCGGAGCAGCACGGGCGCGGGCGCATCCTCCGCCTGGCGCGCCTCCAGCAATACGCCGTCACGATCGCGCTTGCCGGGTTTCAGCGGCGTCGGCGATCCGACTACGAATTCGGGCCGGGCCAGCAAAGGCAGCAGATCGGGCTGCGGCGCCGACAGCCGCATCTCGACCACCGTGCCCGTGACCGCGTCGATGCTCTCGACCGGCGCTACGCCCACGAAATCTGCATCGTGACGATGCCGCCGCATCGCATCGCGCAGCCGCCGCGCGATCACTGCCGCCGACAGGCCGGCGCCGTCATCGATCCGGAAGATATAATCGAGCCCGTCGTCGAGGATCGCCCAGCGCGCCGCCGCGCCGGGAATGACCTGACCCTCGCGATCGAGCCGCACCAGCCCGGCATCGGTCGCGGCGACGACCGGCACGTCGGTACGGTCGCCGATCACGCTCACGCCGATCGTGCCGCCGCCGCGGCCGCCATGGCAGCCGGCGAGCAGCAGACCGGCCAATGCGAGGATCGATGGGGCCTTCACAGACCGAGCTTACGCGCCATCGGCGGAACGGAACAAGCGCCGCCGTACTTGGCGCGGTGGCCGGCCCCCGATAGACGGGAGCCATGACCCAGGCCGCCTTTCCGCTCGATCATGCGCCGCCGGGCGAGGCCGGGAAATCCTATGCGCGGCGGCTGAAGACCGGCTTCTTCGAACGCTATTGCAGCGGCGATGTCGTGCTCGACGTGGGCTATAGCGGCTACGACAATCCGGAGGGCAAGACGGCCCTGCCGCGCGCGATCGGCATCGATCTGGATTATCCCGGCTACGATGGCCTCCATTTGCCGTTCGGCGACGCAAGCGTGGATACGGTCTTCTCCAGCCATTGCCTCGAACATATCGCGCAGGAACGGGATGCGATCCGCGAATGGTTTCGCGTGTTCAAGGTGGGCGGGTTCCTGGTCTGCTTCGTGCCGCACCTCGCGCTCTACGAGAAACGCAGCAGCCTGCCGTCACGCTGGAACGGCGATCACAAGCGCTTCTACACGCCCGCCTCACTGATGGCGGCGGTGGAAGGCGCGCTGGACGTGAACAGCTTCAGGCTCCGCCACCTGAAGGACAACGATATCGGCTTCGATTATGCGCTCGGCCCCGACGAGCATTCGCAGGGCTGCTACGAGATCGAGCTGGTGATCGAGAAGATCCGGAAGCCGGATTGGGAATTAGCCTGACTGCTATCCGTGCACGTCGAGCGTTGGCAGGTCCAGGTCCGGTTGTCCGAGATAAGTGATATCGCGCCCCAACGTGTCACGTACTTCTCGCATATCCGAGCCCACGACGCGTAGCGCGTTGTATAGCGCGCCGATGGCGTCAACTCCCATCGTATATCGTAAGCGCCCCGGCCAGCTCAGGCCCGCGATCAAATAGTAGCATCGGAAGTTTTCACCGTCCGGAATAGGAGCGAAGATCTTGACCAAGATTTCGTCTGTGCCGTCCACCTGGAAGGAACGCTCGCCGATTAATTGGTGAGAGGGCTCGCTCATGGCTGATTCCATCGTTGGTGCGGACGGCGGGACTCGAACCCGCACTCCCTAACGGGAAAAGGATTTTAAGTCCTCTGCGTCTACCGGTTTCGCCACGTCCGCACGGGCGACGGCTTAGCCGCAGCAGTGCGGGAAACGCTAGGGGCGGTTTGAATCCTCCTCTTCGTCATTCCCGCGGATGCGGGAATCCAGCTGCCTTTTGGGCAGAGATGCGAAGCCGGAGCGTTTTTAGAAAGCGGGATTCCCGCGTTCGCGGGAATGACGGTGGTGCAGAAAATACCGTGCCCGAAGTTCACACGTTCAGGCGGTGGCGCATTTCCTTGCCCGGCTTGAAATAAGGGACGCGCTTGGGCTGCACGTCGACCGGCTCGCCGGTACGCGGGTTGCGGCCAACGCGGCCGTCACGCGAGCGGGTGGTGAAAGTGCCGAAGCCGCGCAGCTCGACGCGGCCGCCTTCGGCGAGGCGCTTGGAGATGGCGTCGAATACACTGGCGACGATCTGTTCGACCTCGCGCGGGGACAAGCCCGGCTGATCCTTGTGCACCAATGCGATAAGCTCGGACCTGATCACTTCGGTTTGCCCCCTCTTAAGCGCTTTGGATATCGCCGCTTCTGTCCCCCCAAGGGAGCCGCGACGTGCGCCGTTTTACTTCATGCGGTCAAACCAAACGCAGATCAATCTGACCAAACGATAGAGGACCGAGGCGGGGATGTGCCCGCCCCGGTCCTAAATCGCAAGCCTTTAGGCCTCGTCGCGCGCCTTCAGCGCCGCGCCGAGGATGTCGCCCAGCGACGCGCCCGAATCGGACGAGCCATACTGCGCAACCGCCTGCTTCTCTTCGGCGAGTTGCATCGCCTTGACCGAGAAGGTCGGCTTCTTCGAACGATCGAAGCCGGTCACCATCGCATCGAGCTTCTGGCCGGGCTGGAAACGCTCCGGACGCTGCTCGTCGCGATCGCGGCCGAGATCGGCGCGCTTGATGAAGCCGAACGCGCCATCGTCGCCGACCTGCACGTCAAGGCCGCCGTCGCCCGAGGCGAGCACGGTGACGGTAACGATCGCGCCCTTGTTGACGCCGCTCGCATTGGCCGCACCACCCGAACCAGTGCCCGCTGCCGGGGCAGTGGAGGCGCCAGCGCGCTCGAGCTGCTTGATGCCGAGGCTGATACGCTCCTTCTCCGGATCGATGTCGAGGACCTGAGCCTTGACCATCTCACCCTTGTGGTGAAGCGCGAGAGCTTCCTCGCCCGAAACGCCCCAGGCGATGTCGGACATGTGGACCATGCCGTCGATCTCGCCGTCGAGGCCGATGAACAGGCCGAACTCGGTCGCGTTCTTGACTTCGCCTTCCACGGTCGAGCCGACCGGGTGGGCTTCGGAGAACTTCTCCCACGGATTGGCCTGGGCCTGCTTGAGGCCGAGGCTGATCCGGCGCTTCTCTTCGTCGACCTCGAGGATGACGACTTCGACTTCCTGCGACGTCGAGACGATCTTGCCCGGATGGACGTTCTTCTTGGTCCAGCTCATTTCGCTGACATGGACCAGGCCTTCGATGCCCGGCTCCAGTTCGACGAACGCACCATATTCGGTGATGTTGGTGACGCGGCCGGTGAACTTGCCCTCGATCGGGTACTTGGCGGCGGCGCCCTCCCACGGATCGCTCTCGAGCTGCTTCATGCCGAGGCTGATGCGCTGGGTGTCGCGATTGATGCGGATGATCTGCACCTTGACCGTGTCACCGATGTTGATGACCTCGGACGGGTGGTTGACGCGCTTGTAGCTGATGTCGGTGACATGCAGCAGGCCGTCGATGCCGCCGAGATCCACGAACGCACCATAATCGGTGATGTTCTTGACGACGCCGTCGACGATCTGGCCCTCGGCCAGGCTCTGGATGAGGCCGGTGCGCTGTTCGGCGCGGGTCTCTTCGAGCACGGCGCGGCGCGACACGACGATGTTGCCGCGGCGGCGATCCATCTTCAGCACCTGGAAGGGCTGCGGGATGTCCATCAGCGGGCCGACGTCGCGGACCGGGCGGATATCGACCTGCGAACCGGGCAGGAAGGCCACGGCGCCGTTCAGGTCGACCGTGAAGCCGCCCTTCACGCGGCCGAAGATCACGCCATCGACGCGGTTGCCGGCAGCGAATTCTTCCTCAAGCTTGTCCCATGCGGCTTCGCGGCGGGCGCGGTCGCGCGACAGCATCGCTTCGCCGGCGGCATTCTCGACCCGGTCGACATAGACTTCGACCTCGTCACCCACGTTCAGTTCGGCCTTCTGGCCGGGGGCGGGCGCGAACTCGCGGAGCGGGACGCGGCCTTCGGACTTCAGGCCCACGTCGATCACGACCATGTCGTTCTCGATGCCGGTGACGGTGCCCTTGACGACCCGTCCTTCGAAGCCCTGATTTTCGCCGCCGAGCGTGTCGTTCAGAAGCGCCGCGAAATCGTCTCGCGTGGGAAATGCCGTAGTGGCCATAAAAGATAGTAACCTTTGCAGTGTTTTCCGGCCGTCCGGTTGTCTCCGGAGGTCTCTTGGCCGATCCGCCGTCCGAGCCTCATGCGCGAACGGCATCCATTGGGTGAAACGTGCGGAGGGCTTAGCGCGAAATGCGAAAAGGGCGCGTCAAAAGCATGGGATATCCCACGCCTTGCGCGCCGTCCTCCGCGAGCATCGCTCGCTGGATGAACATTCCATAGCGAACGCAGGCGCTTTGGGCAAGCGGGGAGGGGCTTAAGGGTCCAAACCCAACTACGGCAATGGCTGGGACGGAGCGGATTTTGGCGCACAGGTTAGGAGCAAGGAGGGAACGATGGCGATTCATCGTGACCGACGCGCGACGCCGCTGTGCGCCAAAATCCGCCCGCCGCTTCGCGGTCGCCCGGAGAAGGCCTCCGGCTGCGTTGCTTGCTTGCGCGTAGTTTTGACTACGCGACTGCGCTGCGCGCCTTGCCGGAGGCCTTCTCCGGGCGATCACAGCCGTTGCCGTAGTTGGGTTTGGACCCTAGCCCTTGGGTTTGGGCGGACGGCGGTTGCCGCCGCCGCCGGGGCGGGGGCCGTTGCGGTTCTGGGGCGGGCGCGGACCGCCTGGCGGACGCGGGCCGCCCGGACCTTGCGGACGCGGCCGGATCGGCGGCGGAGCGGGGCGGCCGGGGGAGACACTATAGCCTTCCTTGAGCAGCCGGTTGAACGCCGCGCGCACGGATTCGCCGATGCTCGCCTGCAATTCCTTGGGAAGATCGCCGAAGGTCGTGTTCGGGCCGATCGCCTGAATGTCACGCAGCATCGCATTGGGAACGCCCTTCGACGCGGCACGCAGCGCGGCGACGGCGTCGATCAGGGAGGAGAAGATGATCTCCTGCATCAGGTCGGTGGCGGATTTGGTCATGAGGTCCACAAGCGGGCTGGGGGGTCTGATCCTTTAGGCGTGGATCGGCGGTGGGCCAATGACAAAGTCTCGTCCGGAGCGCTCTCGGTGCTTATGCGATTCCCAGCAATGCCCTGAGCTGCCCGGCACGCAGCGGCTTGTAGAGCAGGGGCACGTCCTGATCCTGGGCGGCCGCGATCAGGCCGGGATCGAGATCGCCCGTCACCAGCACCATCTCGGGCGGATCCGGCAGGTCAAGCGCGCGGACCCTGCCGATCAGGTCGAGCCCGTTGAGTCCCCCGGGCAGGCGATAGTCCGACAGGAGCAAGCGGGGCCGCGCGCCCGCTGCGAACCGATCGAGCGCCGTTGCGGCGTCGCCGACGATCTCGAACGCGACGTTCCAGCGTCCCAGCAATTCGGCCAGGCCGCGCTGGACGTTGCGGTCGTCATCCACGAACAACACCGAGCCCCCGCTGCGCGCGACCGGCGCGACGGCGGGCGCCTCTTCCGGCGCGGTGGGTTTGTCGATCAAAGGCTGGTCGAACAGGAAGCGCGAGCCCCGGCCAAGCCGCGAGCGCACTTCGATCGCGCCGCCCAGCAAGGCGACCGAGCGCTGTGCGATCGACAGGCCGAGGCCGAGCCCCTTGCGCCGGTCGCGCTCTGGATTTCCGAGCTGGACGAATTCGTCGAAGATGCGGTCGAGATCGGCCTCGGCAATTCCGACGCCGCTATCCCATACCTCCAGGCGCAGCCGCTCGCCCCGCCCGCGTGCCGCGATCAGGATCGCGCCCTTGTGCGTGCAGCGCAGCGCGTTGGAGACGAGGTTGGACAGGACCTGTTCGAGCAGAGCCGGGTCGCTCCACACATGCTCGCCGCCGGACCGCAGCCTGAGGTCGATCCCGCGTTCGGCCGCGAGCGGGCGGAAATAGTGGCTCAGCCGGTCGAACAATTCGTCGATCGAAACCGCCGCGAAGCGCGGCTGGACCGCGCCCGCCTCCAGCTTGGACACGTCGAGCAGCCCGTCGAACAGGCTTTCGAGCGCGGCGATATTGTCCTGGATATTGGCGACGACGCGCTTCCCCTCGGCATCCAGCCGCAGATCCTCGAGCGAGGCCGAAAACAGGCCGAGCGCGTAAAGCGGCTGGCGCAGATCATGGCTGGCGGCGGCGAGGAATTGCGACTTGGCGAGATTAGCCTGTTCGGCCGCGCGGCGCGCATCCTCGGCCTCCGCCTTCTGCACCGTCAGCGCCGCGACCAGCGCGCGATTTTCGAAACGGATGCGGAAGCCGTCCTGGATCGTGCGCGCCTGAACGCGGCAGAACAGGATCAGGATCGCGGCGAAGCCGACCGCCGCCACGCCCAAAGCGGGATAGCCGACCGTGCCGACCGTCAGCATACGTACCAGCACGAACGCGAAGATCAGCCCGACAAAGGCATAGAGGCCGGGCGGATTATAGGCATTGGCGGGCACGCTGCCACCGGCGATGCCGAACAGGCCGCACAGGGTCAGCGCGACCGTGACCGGCGTTTCGGGCCGGGCGAACAGGAAGATGGTCGATCCCCACACCACGCCCGCCAGCGCCATGTAGCCGGTGTAGAAGAGCGCCCAGCGCGGCAGCTCGGCCGGCCCCGGCGCGCGCCGGCGATAAGCTTGCAGCAGCGCCTCGCGCAGGACCTGGGTCGCGAGCTGGACTGCGAGCCAGATCAGGATCGTCCGGTGCGGGCTGTGCGGCCAAGCGGTCACCACCATGTAAAGCGTGACGATCCCGGCTGCCGCCGCGCTGTTGCGCAACTGCAGATAGAGCGTGCGGATCGCTTCGGTGCGGACCGGTTCGCGATCTTCGGCTGTATCGGCCGTCGCCGCCGCGATCATGCGATCAGGCCGAGCTCGCGCGCCCGCAAGATCGCCTGGACGCGGGTCTGCGCGCCCAAAGTCACGAACAATTCGGTCAGGTGCGCGCGCACGGTGCGCTCGGCGATGCCCAGGCGGTGGCGGATCTCCTTGTTGCCATGGCCCAGCGCGAGCAGTTCGAGCACTTCGAGCTGGCGCCCGGTCAGGTTGGGCACGCCTTCGCCGGCGTCGTCGAAGGCGGTGCCGCCACCCAGCACCGCCGCGATCCGCGCGATCATCGCCTCCGACGGCTCGCGCTTGCCGATGAAGCCGGCCGCGCCGCACGCCTGCGCTCGCATCCGGGCGGCGGCGTCCTCGCGCGCCGAGATCAGCATCAGCGGAATATGCGGATAGATGGCGGCCAGTTCCTCCATCAAGGTGAAGCCGTCGCGCCCGGGCAGGCCCGCATCGACGATTACCACGTCCGCCCCCTGCTCGGCGAGCGTGGCGCACGCCGCATCGGCGCAATCCACGCTGCGCACCGCCCAATCGGGCGCGAGCGCCTGCGCCATAAGCGCAAAGCCCTCGCAGAACAGCGGATGATCCTCGACCAGTAAGAGCGTCGCCACTCGGCCATTTCCCCCCGGAGCCGAACTGCGCGCAGCATGGGCCGCAGAGCGCTGCGGTTCAAGCACAGGCTGAGGAGGGGGGTAATTGCCTATTTAGGCATGTTTGTATGTTCAGCGGAGCTGAACCGCCGCCGCACCGGCCCGCACCCCCACCCGACCTCCCAGCAGGATATTCTATGGGAGGTCGGGTGGGGGTGCGGGCCGGTGCGGCGCTCGAACAAAAAAGTCAGTTGATCCGCTTGATCGTGATGATCTTCACCTTGTCGCGGATGATCTGATTGAGCGTCATCTCGTCATAGCCGCCGGGAAAGGTCGGCTTGGCGAGGATGCGTTGGGCCACCGCCTTGCCCGTCAGCATATGACCGAAGGCGGCATAACCGGCATAATTGCTGCGCGCGTCGAGATCGGGTGCAGGGCCCATCACGATGAAGAAATCGGCCATCGCCGAGCCGACCTCATTACGCGCCATCGAGAGCGTGCCGTCGGTATGCTTGATACCGGTCTTGCTGGTCGGCTCATGCCTGATCGGCAGGAAGCTCTTCGAGATATTGTGGTCGAGCCCGCCCTGGATCAGGCCATTGCCCTTGATGCTCGTGCTGCGCGCCGCGCGGTAGAAATAGGTGCCGTCGAACTTCTTGGCATCGATATAGCGCAGAAAATTGGCGGTCGTGATCGGCGCGCGCTTGGCTTCCAGCACCGCCGTGATCGTGCCCTCGCTGGTGACGATCGCGATCCTGGGCAAAGGCGCGGGGCGGGCGGCATGCGCGCCGACCGCAAGCAGAGACAGGGAAGCAACAAGCAACCGGATCATGCTGATATTCCGAGATTAGTCGTTGGCTGCGGAAAATGGCCGATCCTCGACCAGGGCGATGGCGGCGGCGATCGCCGCGTCGATCGAAAGTGCGCTCGTGTCGAGCAGGACGGCGTCGTCGGCCATCCTGAGCGGGGCCGCGGAGCGCGCGGAATCGCGTTCGTCGCGGGCGCGGATGTCGTTCAGCACCGCGTCGTAATGGATATCGAGGCCCATGCGGCCAAGCTCGTCGTGGCGGCGCTGCGCGCGCACGTCCGCGCTGGCGGTCACGAACAATTTGGCGTCGGCATGGGGTGCGATCACGGTGCCGATATCGCGCCCGTCGAGCACCGCGCCGCCCGGCTGGTTGGCGAAATGCTTCTGCCGGTCGAGCAAGGCCGCGCGCACGCCGGGATGGGCGGAGACCAACGACGCCGCCTTGCCCGCCGCCTCCGACTTCAGGCCCGGATCGTCGAGCGCGCTGCTCAGATGATGCGCCGCCTCCAGCGCATCGTCCGGCGATGCGGGATCGCCGCCGGCCTCCAGCACCGCGATGCCGACCGCGCGATACAGCAGGCCGGTATCCAGATGCGGCAGGCCGTAATGCCGGGCCAGCGCTTTCGCGATCGTGCCCTTGCCCGACGCGGCGGGGCCATCGACGGCGATGATCATGCCCGTGCTCGCGTCATGAGCGCCTTGACCAATCCGAACAAAGCGATTGCCGCCCACACGATCTCCAGCGCCATCGAGGCCATATTGAAATGAACCATCAAGGACGCGCCCAGCAACGCCGCGCCCACCAGGTTCAACAGGTTGAACAGGACGAGGTTCATCGACCTCGATAGATTCGAGTAAGCGAACGCGATCACCATGGCGGCATCGCCGACCAGGCCGACGATATTGGCGGAATCCCAGATCATGCGTCCTGCCTTAGGAGCCATGGGCGCAATATGGCCAGATAGGCCGGTGCATTATCGTTCATCGCGAAGTGCGCGGCGTCGGGAATGACCGCGAAATCCGCGCCCGCCATGCGCGCGAACGCGGCCACCGTCTCCGGAATCGCCTCATCCGCTTCGCCCGTCACGAACAGGGTGCGCCTGCCGTCGAGCCGGGCGAGCAGGGGGCGGCCTTCATAGTGCTTGAGCGTGCCGCTCGCGGTGAATTCGGCGCGGCCCCACATGTGATTGTAGATTTCGGCGTTGAAGGCGCGCGGCAGCGAGGCTTTGTAGGCGGCGATTTCGGGTGTCGGATCGGCGAGATAGATGTGGCGGCGATAGAAGGCCTCGGTCGCTTTCGCGCATTCTGCCTCGCTCGCCGCGCCGGGCGTGTCGCAGCGATAGAGCAGGTCGCGAATCTCGGGCGGCATCGCATCCTTGAGGCGATTGGCATCCTCGAGCCACTTCTCGGTCGTGATGAGCGGCGATTGCACGATCAATCCGGCGAGCGCCTGCGGTTGGCGCGCGCCATATTCGAGCACCACCAGCCCGCCCCAGCTCGTGCCCAGCACATGCCAGCGTTCGATCCCGAGATACGCGCGGATCGCTTCCAGCTCGTCGACGAAGCGCGAAACGGTCCAGTTGGCCGGATCGCCCGGACAATCGGAGCGGCCGCTGTCGAGCTGATCGTAGAGGATGACCGCGCGCTCGTCGGCCAGAGCGGTCGCGTTGAGGAAATACCAGTGCGAGCTGCCCGGCCCGCCATGCACCATCACGATCGGCGGGCGGCCGTTGTGAAGATCGCCGTTGATGCGGACGTAGATATGCCCGCCCGCGACGGAGATCATTTCTTCGCGATCGGGCGTGAGACGGATGCCGGGCAGGGCCGGCGCAGTGCGGCTCACGTGAAATGATACGCATCGACATGCAGGCCGGTCAGCCTGCGGTCGCGCCCAAAGTGGAGATCGACCCAACCCACGCCGATGAGGGCTTCGCAAGTGATGCCGTCCGCGTCGGCTACCGAGTCACAGTGCAGCTTCGGACCGCGGAGAAAGGCGTTAACCTGGCGCACGACATCCGCCTGCCGTCGTAGGCGTCCGATCCCCAGCGCCCCGATCGGGCCGTCGCCGATATCCTTCACCTCGATCGCCTTTACCGCCAACCGGTTCTCTTCGTCGGCGGCATGCACGACGTTGTTGGCATCGATATATTCGCAGTCGCCCCACTGCCGGCACGCTGGGTCGGTCACCTTGAGGTGCCGCAACGGGAAATGTGTGCCGAAAGGAATCGATGAAAAACTTCGTTCGATCCGGGTCATCAGCGCGTTGCCGGTGTAAGGAGAGGCGGTTGCGATCCCCAGGCCAAGGAGGAGCGTCAGCATCGCCTCAGGCGATCTCGGCGCCGAGCGCGCGCATCAGATCGGCGAAGATCGGGAAGCTGGTCGCGACCGGGGCCATGTCGTCGATCGTGACGGGATCGCGCGACACCAGCCCCGCGACCGCGAAGCTCATCGCGATACGATGATCGAGATGCGCGGCGATCGTCGCACCGCCGGCCAGCTTCTCGCCACCGGTGCCGTCGATGATCAGCCCGTCCTCGGTTTCCTCGACGCGCGCGCCGATCGCGCGCAGCCCCTCGGCCATCACGGCGATCCGGTCACTTTCCTTGACGCGCAATTCCTCGAGCCCGCGCGTCACCGTGCGGCCTTCGGCCAAGGCGGCGGCGACGAACAGGATCGGGAATTCGTCGACCATGCTCGGCACTATGTCGGGCGAGACCTCGATCCCCTTGAGCGTCGAGCCGCGCACGCGCAGGTCCGCGACCGGCTCGCCGCCGACCTCGCGCCGATCGACCAGCTCGATGTCGCCGCCCATCAGGCGCAGCACCTCGAACAGGCCGGCGCGGGTCGGGTTGAGGCCGACATTCTCGACCGTCACGTCCGATCCCGGCACCAGCAAAGCCGCGACCACCGGAAAAGCGGCGGAGGAGGGGTCGCCCGGCACGATGATGTGCTGCGGCTTCAGTTCGGCTTCGCCCCGAATCGAAATGATCCGCGCGCCGTCCGCATCCTGCTCGACGCTCAGCTCGGCACTGAAGCCCCGAAGCATGCGCTCGCTATGGTCGCGGGTCGGCACCGGTTCGATCACGCGCGTGATGCCGGGCGTATTGAGGCCGGCCAACAGCACCGCCGATTTGACCTGCGCGGAGGCGACCGGCAGGCGATAGTCGATCGGCACCGCCGGGCTGATCCCACGCAGCATCAGCGGCAACCGCCCGCCCGGGCTGGAGGTGAACTCGGCGCCCATCTGCGACAAGGGCTCGATCACGCGGTTCATCGGCCGTTTGGACAGCGATGCGTCGCCGATGAAGGTGACGGTGATCGGGTGGCTCGCAACCAGCCCCATCAGCAGCCGGGTCGAGGTACCCGAATTGCCCATGTCGAGCGCGCTCGCCGGCTGGAGCAGCCCGCCGACCCCGACGCCATGAATCGTCCAACGCCCGTCCTCGCCGCGATCTATGTCCGCGCCCATCGCGCGCATCGCCGCTGCCGTGGCGAGCACGTCCTCGCCCTCCAGCAGCCCTTCGACTGTGCTTTCGCCCACCGCCAGCGCCGACAGCATCAGCGAACGGTGCGAGATGGATTTGTCGCCGGGAACGCGTACGCGGCCGGTGAGGGCGCCCAAACACTTGAACGCCGCGGGGGTGGGGGCCATGTTGTGCATCGGCGGCGGTCCTTGCCAGCGGCTCTTGCCCGTGGCAAGGCGCGCGGCGTTCGGGCTGGTCCGCCGTCATGGCCGGATCGCCTTCCTTACTTTTTTATCGGAGCTTTACCCGTGGTGAAACCTGAATGGGGCACCAAGCGCACCTGTCCCAAGTGCGGCACCCGCTTTTACGATCTCGGCCAGGAAGAGCCGATTCACTGTGTCGAATGCGGCACCAACTTCGAGATCGATCCGGTCCTGAAGTCGAAGCAGCCGCTGCCGTTCGACGCGCCGAAGCCCGCCGCCGTCAAGGAAGATGCGGATGAGGATCTGGCCGAAGAGCTGGACGTCGACGAAGACGAAGAGCCGAGCGCGGACGACGATGTCGATCTGGGCGGCGACGACGATATCGGCGTCGACACCGGCGACAAGGAAGAAGATCACTAAAAATCTGCACGCGGGCATTCGTGATCGCTTGATTCACGCCCACGGCCAAAACGCTCCGCGTTTCGGCCCCGGACGATCAAGTGATTTCGCCCGCTTGCACGAGCGCCGCGCCTGATCTAAGGCGCGGCCCTCAAATGCCGCCGGCACCATCCCAGGGCCGGCACGGGTATGGGGCCGTAGCTCAGCTGGGAGAGCGTCGCGATGGCATTGCGAAGGTCTGGGGTTCGATCCCCCACGGCTCCACCAACCCCTTTTTCCGGACCATATTGGGCGATACCGCTCGCCTCCGCCGCGCTTTGACGGCATCCTGCGTGCGTTCAGGTGCGCGGAGCCGATTATGCAGCAGCCCCTCGATCCGACTTTGGCCGATTATACGGACCGCTGGTCCGCGTTCGGTGCAGTGCTTTTCGATATCGCAAACCGTCTGCAGCAGCTTCCGCCCGACACGATCTGGCCGATCGACGGCACCAGCGGCGGCCATATCGGCGACGTGACGCTGGCCGATTTCGCGCGGAAGTTCGCGAACATCTCGTGGATGCTGACCGACAAGGATTATTCGGCGCTCAATGGCGGCGTCGGCGAGGTCGTGTCGCATTTTTCCGGCAAGACCTGGACGGGCGCGGCCGAAGAGATACGCGCCAGCGACTTCGCGATCTACATGGCCTGGCCCGACCAGGAGGGCGCGACCTATCTGGCACTTCACGAGACCGCGCACGTGACCGCGCTCGGCCTGCAGATGAATGCCATGCTGTTCGACCTGTTCCTCCATCAGGGCGGCGACCCGAGGCGCTACGCCAACACGCCGCTGTGGACCTATAACGAGGCGGTCGCGAACGAGATCGCCGCAACGGTCGCCAAAGCGATCGCCCTGCCGAGCCTGCCGACGCCGACCGGCGGCTTCCCGACCACGATCATCCGCAGCAAACACATCGTCTGACCCGTCCGGCCTAAGCGGCGAGCAAGTCCGCCTCCTCAGGGTGGCGCTCGATATAGCGTGCCACGAAGGGGCATTCCGGCACCACCTTGAGGCCGCGCTTGCGTATATCCGCGAGCGCGGCCTTGATCAGCACGCTGGCTAGGCCATGGCCCTGCAGCCTTTCCGGTACGACCGTATGGGTCAGCGCGATCGCCGCACCGCGCGGTTCGTAATAAGCGACCGCGATCCCGCCTTCGCCCGCCAGTTCATAGCGCTGCCGCGCTTCGTTGTTGGTCACTTCTCCGGCCACGAATGATCCTCAATCCCTGTAGGTACGTACCTACCTTGTAGCGCCCGCGACACAGATTGGCGCGATGCCGCCCAAAAATCGAGCCGTCATGCATCGCGCTTCCGCTTTGCCGTTGCGCATCCGGCCGGCGCGGCCCTTCCTCGCCTCAATCATAAGGCGGGGCGGGGACAACATGGGCGGTATCGGTAGCACTTTGTCGGATCGGCAGGCGATCTGGGCGTTCGCGCTCGGTTGTATCGCGGTGACGGCGGGCGTGTGCGCGCATCTGCCGATGTTCCTGATGGCGCGCGCGATGCATTATCATCTTGCCGGGATGCCGATGGGCGGCACCATGATCTTCGGCATGGCGCTGATCATAGGCGGCGTGTTGGTGGCGGCTTATGGCTTGCTGCCGCGCAACCTCAGTGCGCAACGCGCCGCTGCTGCTGACATCGTCATCGCCGCACCCGAGGATGCGCCGCTGAGCGCCGCCCACTGGCGCCTGATGCTGGTGCTGGTGGTCGCCCTGATCATCGACGTGATGAAACCGGCCTCGCTCGGTTTCACCGTGCCTGGCATGATCAGCGAATATGGCGTGCCCAAGGCGACCGTGTCGCTGGTGCCGTTCTTCGCGTTGATGGGCACGGTCACCGGATCGTTCGTGTGGGGCGTGATCGCCGACATTTACGGGCGCAAAGCCTCGATCCTGCTGTCCGCGGTGATGTTCGTCGGGACCTCGATCTGCGGCGCGATGCCGAGCCTCGCCTGGAATATCGGCATGTGCTTCATGATGGGCATGGCCGCTGGCGGGATGCTGCCGGTGACCTATGCCCTGCTCGCCGAGATGATGCCCAACCGCCATCGCGGCTGGAGCCTCGTGCTGGTCGGCGGACTGGGCGCGGTCGGCGGCTATTTCGCGGCGAGCGGGATTTCGGCCTTGCTGCAGCCGATCTTCGGCTGGCGGATATTGTGGCTGGTCAATCTGCCGACCGGGCTGACCCTGGTGCTGCTGGGCGGGTTCATCCCCGAATCCGCCAAATTCCTGATGGCGCGCGGACGGGTGCACGAGGCCGAGGCGGTGATGAGGCGCTTCGGATCGGTCGCGAAGAAGGCCAGCACGGTTGCGGCGAGGGCGGCCCGGAACGGCCATACCGCGCTGACCGGCGCCAAATTGATCGGCAAGCTTGCCGCGCTCAGCATTTGCGCGCTGACTTGGGGACTCGTGAATTTCGGGCTGCTGCTGTGGCTGCCGGCTGACCTGGTCGCGAAGGGCTATTCAGTCGGCGTGTCGAGCAAATTGCTCGCCGAATCGGCCTTGATCGCCTTTCCGACGGTGTTCGTCTGCGCCTTCATGTACAGCCGCTGGAGCACCAAATGGTCGCTGGTGACCTTGATCGGTGTGACCCTGCTCGGCCTGCTCGGCGTGCTTCATCTCGAGATGAGCGGCGGCGGCAGTCCGGTATTGCCGGTGGCTTTGCTGATCGTCGGATCGAACGGCATCATCGCGATCGTGCTGCCTTATGCGGCGGAAAGCTTCCCGCTGCGCGTGCGTGGTCGCGCGACCGGCTGGGTCGCGGCCTGCACCAAGGGCGGAGGTCTGATCGCACAGGCGCTGACCATCTCCGGCGTGGTCCTGTCGATGGGGCTTTCGTCCGGCCTGATCATGATCCCGGCCGCTCTCGCCTTGGCGCTGATCGCCTGGTTCGGGCGCGAGACGCGCGGCAGCGATCTGCGCGACCTCGATAATATCGGGCAGATCGGACAAGCTGGATTCACCTGAGGCATGCGGCCAAGCTTCCGCTCGCGCGTTCGATCGGGGAGAGCAAGAAGGACCGAACATGGCCAAACCGCCCGAAACCCCGCCGCATTCGGACATCGAAGGCGTCAACCAGGACGCCCGCATCGGCACGCCGTCCAAATCACCGCATCCCGATCCTGGCGCGGCTTTGCGGCATGCCAAGGATGAATCGAAGGGGCGGCCCAAACAGACCCCGCCGCTGCGCTAGGCGGGGGCCAGCGTCCTGGTAGGCGCGAAACCGACTTCCAACGCTGCCGACGGGGCCTCGCCGGGATCGGCTGCGAACAGGCCGATGCGTGCGGCCTTCTCGCCCCAGTCTGCGCGCGAGGTCCACGCCGCCAGCAAGGGCGCGCCGAGCAGGCCCAGCGCGACCGGCAACTGCCAGATGCCCGTGCCGAGATCGGCCATCGCCATCAACCAGAAGGGCAGGCCTAGCAGGACGTGCACCCGGTAATGCTCGAAGGCCTCGATCAGTCGAAGCCCGTCCGTATCGCGGCGCTGCGGCCGCCAGCCGCTCTGCTTGCCGCTGAGGATCTCGACGATCGACAGGCATTGCGATGCCATCATGATCGGCGCGACCAGGATCGAGAGCGGGATTTCGGCAAGCAGGCTGATCAGGATGCCGCGCCATCCGCCGAGGCTGCGCACCAATTCGCGGTCGAACAGTGCCCAGACCAGAGCGAGCAGCTTGGTTCCGAACAGCAGGATCACGGTAACCGCGACCAGCCACCACGGGGTCGCCGAGCCCGCAATCGCCCCGCCCACGCGCAACGATTGGATCGCGCCGACCGCGAGCAGCAGCAGCCAGAGCGGCGAGGTCAGGTAAGAGGATGCCCCCATCAGCAGTTGCAGCCGGCTGACCCAGTGCAGGCCCGATGCATCGAGCAGGCGCAAATGCTGAAGATTGCCCTGGCACCAGCGCCGATCCCGGATCGCATGATCGCTCAGGGTCGGCGGGCTTTCCTCGTACGTACCCGACCGCAATACCATCATCCGGGTCCGCCAGCCGCGCCGTCGCAACAGCGCCGCCTCGACCATGTCGTGGCTCATGATCGCACCGCCCAACGGGGCTGGACCGGGCAGGCTCGGCAAGCCGCAGCTTTCGGCAAAGGCGCGCACACGCACGATCGCGTTATGGCCCCAGAAGGTCGCTTCGTCGCCCGACCACCAGTTAAGACCGACACTGAAGATCGGCCCGTAAAAGCTTACGGAGAATTGTTGCCAGCGTGCGAACAAGGTCCGCGCGGCGGTCAATTGCGGATTGGTCTGGATCAGGCCGACCTCCGCGTCCGCTTCGAGCTCCGAAGCGAGCCGGGCCATCGCTTCGCCGCTCATCCGGCTGTCCGCGTCGAGCACGATCATCGCTTCATAGGCACTACCGAAACGGCGCACCCAATCGGCTATGTTGCCAGGCTTGCGGGCTTCGTTGATCGGGCGACGGCGGTAGAAGACGGGGCAGCAGCCGGGGTGGCGAAGCAGGCGGCACTGCGCGCGCTCCGCGGCCTCGGCCGCCGCGCCGGAATCGCTCAGCACGAAGAAGTGGAACAGGGATTGGGTCTCGATCCGGGCGAGATCGGTCGCCATGCGTGCGATCCGCGCACCGACCGCGGCGATATCCTCATTATAGACCGGCACCAGCACCGCCACCGGCCGCGATGGCGCGGCGAAAGCGCGTGCGATCGTCGACCGATTGCGGATCGAGACGATCAAACCCGCGCCTGCGGTAAGCAGGCCGAAGCCGATCCAGGCGAACAGCATCAGGCTCAGGATCGCCAACACCTGGTCGACCGCGTCATATCCGTCGAGCGCGAGCAAGGCGGCGATGCCAAGGCTCGCGCCGAAGCCGATCAGCCCGCTGCCCGCGATCAGGAAGATGCGCCGCGCCCAATGACGGGGCGGAGGCGTGCGATGGGTGGGCTGCGGGCGGGCGTGGAAATCCTGCACCGGCATCGCCAGCGGCGCCTCTGGCGGCAAGTCTTTATCGGCAAACGAGAAACCGGTTACGCAGGGCATGTCTGGCCTATCTGAGACTTCTGACACGCCTTCCCGAAATACCTCTCCACTGACCTCGTGGGTCTGTTGGATGCAATGGCCGAGGTGGTCGGGAGTTCCTTCTCGAAACTCGAGTTTCACAGGAACTGATATAGGAGCGTTTCAGTCAAAGCGGTGCCGCTACGGCGCAGATAAGCCCGTAAGTCGCTCGTTTCACCGCTCTTATGCGGAATGTCGGCGATCAGGCGCCAGCGATTCTGCGTGCCGACCACCGGATAAGCCACACTGCTGATTGGTTTCGCGCCTGACAGGGAGACGACCGGCTCGACCCCGCTCGACCGATCCAGCCCGGCCAGCGCGGGGCCCGCGAAATCGGCGACCAGCCGCGTCGCGCCAGGAATCGGATCCGTCCCCGGGCGCCCGGCGACACCACGCCAGCAATCCACCACGCGCGCCACGGCCGCGGGCTGCGGCTCGTCGCCGATCCAGTGCAGGCGATAGTCGATCGCATAATGCGTGCCGGCCTTGGCCGGTGCGGCGGGAGTCCAGAAAGCGACGATATTGTCGTCGGTCTCGCCGCGCGTCGGCAATTCGAACAAGGTGACCGCGCCTGGCCCCCACGCGCCCAGCGGCTCGACCCACAGGCTCGGGCGTTTCTCGTAGAAGACGCCGTCGTCCTGATAATGATCGAAATTGCGGTCCCGCTGGAGCAGGCCGAAGCCCCTAGGATCGCGATCGGCGAAGCTGTTGGTGATAGCATGGGGCGGATTGTCGAGCGGCCGCCAGATGCGCTCGCCCGCGCCGGTCAGCATCGCCAGCCCGTCGCTGTCATGGATTTCGGGGCGCCAGTCGACCGCCTTGTCGCGGCTGCCTTCGCCGTACCAGAACATGCTCGTCAAAGGCGCGATGCCGAGCCGTTCGACGTCGCGGCGCAGCTGCGCGACAAAGCTCACGTCCTGGATCACGCCGGCGGCCGTGCGCCGATTGACGAAGCGCCACGCGCCCGCGACGCTCGGGGAATCGAGCAAGGCATAGACCGTGACCGCATCGCCGGGCCCGCGCTCGATCCAGAAATGGCCGAAGCGCGGAAATTCCTCGGGCTTGCCGAGGCCCGTGTCGATCGCGAGGCCGCGCGCCGACAGGCCATATTGGTCGAGCGCGCCCGACGAGCGGAAATAGGAGGCGCCCTGGAAGGCGAGCCAGTCGCTCTTGCCGCCGGGGCTCATCAGCCGAAAGCCGGAGAAACCGGCGACGTCCGCCGGCAGATGCTCGGCGCCGCTGAACAGGTCGCGGCGGAAATCGAAGGCGCGTGCCTGCCCGTTCTCGACCACCGAGATCGCGACCGGCGTGTGCGCGTAGCGGTTGAGCGGGAAGAAACGCACCGGCGCGGCGCTGTTCGGCCAGACAGTCGCCTCGGGGCGAAAGGCGATGCTGTTCAGGGCATCGTAGGTGACCG
>NZ_DATHFV010000133.1:0-10691 GCF_035317925.1 Sphingomonas sp. | reverse complement strand
CAATTGGGGCTATGTCCCCTTCACCGAGAGCGAGATCGCGTTCGCCGGCAAGAAGATGAAGCCGATCATCTTCAACGACCTCGTGATGGTCGCCGAATATGACGGCGAGCCGGTTGCCTTCATGATGGCGTGGCCCGACCTCAACGAGATGCAGGCCGACCTGAACGGCGAACTGTTCCCGTTCGGCTTCATCAAATTGCTGTGGCGCCTCAATGGCGGCTTCACCGGCAAGCCCAAGACACGCACGATCCGCGTGCCGCTGATGGGCGTGGTCAAGCGGCTCCAGTCGAGCCGGATGGCGAGCCAGCTCGCCTTCCAGATGATCGAATATATCCGCCGCGAAGCGATCGCCCACTATGGCAACACGCGCGGCGAACTTGGCTGGGTGCTCGAGGACAATCAGGGCATGAACGCGATCGCCGACGCGATCGAGAGCAAGATCAACAAGACCTACCGGATCTACGAAAAGGCGCTTTGATCGCTTCGTCATTGCGAGCGTAGCGAAGCAATCCAGTTCGGCCGCAAAGGCTAGGTAGCGGTGGATTGCTTCGTCGCTTTGCTCCTCGCAATGACGACCGCATTTCGATTATCGGAAACTCTATGCCGCGTCCTTGCGATCGCGGCGCCGGATGCGGCGGGCGCGGAGCGAGCTCGGCAACGGTGTCTCCGGCAGGCAGGTCGGCGTGGTGCGGAGCAGCACGCCTACCGCCTCGCGATCGAGCGCCGCGGCGAAGAGATGCCCCTGGCCGAGCTTGCAGCCGAGTGCCACCAGGCGTTCGCGCTGATCGACCGATTCGACGCCTTCGGCGACCACGTCCATGCCAAGCTTCTCGGCGATCCGCATCAAGCCATTGATGACCGCCGCCCCGCCCGCCTCGCCATCATCGGTCAGATGATCGACGAAGCTCTTGTCGATCTTGAGCGTGTCGACCGGCGTGAACAGCAAATGCGTGAGCGAGGCGTAGCCCGTCCCGAAATCGTCGAGCGCGAGCTTGACCCCAAGCCGGCGCAGCGCCTCCATCTGGCGCTGGACCATCTGGTCGCGCCGGCTGAGATAGACCGATTCCGTGATCTCGAGCGTGAGCCGGTCGAGTGGTGCTCCGGCAGCGGCGAAGATCGCCTGCACATCTTCCACCAACCGGCCATGCGCGAAATCGGCTGGCGCGAGATTGACCGCGATGCGGCCGATCGCGACCCCGGCATCCATCCACAGCCGCAGATCGGAGGCGACCGCGCGCAACATGATGCGCGTGACCTCGGCCGCGTTGCGGGCATCGGCGAACGCCTCGTGAAATTCGCACGCCGGCACGATCGTGCCGTCGCGTTCGCGGATGCGCGCGAGCGCCTCGAAGCTCAGCACCTCGCCATTGTCGAGCCGCGCGATCGGCTGATAGCGTGCCTCGATCCGGTCCTCGGCGATGGCGCGGCGTAGCTGATCGATCGCGCGCAGCCGGCGGTTCATGCGGGTCCGCAATTCCGGCGCGTAGAGGACGAGCGTGCCGCGGCCACCATCTTCCTTGCCGTGATACAACGCCAGATCGGCATTCTGCCGCATCACCGTGCCGCTCTTGTCATCGATCGAACGGATCGCCGCGCCGATCGTGATGCTCGGCACGAGCACATGGCCGCCGCAATCGGCGGGCGCGCGCAACGCTTCGAGAATGCGCTGGGCGAGCGGCACGACCTCGCCCGTCTCCGCGAGCACGGCGAGTTCGTCGCCACCGACGCGGAAGGCGCGGTGCGGCGCCGCCGCGTCCGCTAGGCGGCGCGCGATGATCCGGATCAGGCTGTCGCCGGTGCCGTGGCCGAACGTGTCGTTGACCAGCTTGAGATCGTCGATGTCGATCAGCAGCAAGGCCGAACCGCCGTGCGACGGCTCGATCAGCGCCTGTTCGAAACAGGCGCGATTGTGCAGATCCGTCAAAGTGTCGGTATAAAGCAGCCGTTCGTTGATGCGCAGCCGATGATCGCGCTCGAACGCGATCTGGCAAAGCTGCAGGCTCTTGGCGACGATATCGCGTTCGAAATCGGTTGGGCCGCGCCGTTCGCGATAATAAAAAGCGAAGGTGCCGACGACCCGGCCGGACGAGACGATCGGGCTCGACCAGCAGGCCTTGAGGCCGAGCGGCAGCGCGAGCGCCTTATAGTCCGCCCATAACGGATCAGTTTCGATATCGGTGACGGTCACCTGGCGGCGATGGAAGGCAGCGGTGCCGCACGATCCCGCGCACGCGCTGATTTTCAGGCCATCGATCGCGTCATTGTAGGTCTGCGGAAGGCTCGGGCCCGCGACGGGATGAAGCACGCCGTCGGAATCGACCGCCAGGATCGAACAGGTCGTTCCGGGCGCGAGCCGTTCGACTTCGCGGCAGAGTCGATCCGTCGTCGCGCGAAGTTCTTCCCCGCGCGCCACCATCTCCAGGATCAGGTTTTGGAGATACACCAACATACGACTTGCCCGCCCGCGACTCCCCCCGTTGGTCCCGGCTAGCCGGTTCTACTACAAACGGGGAATAGCCCGAAACGGATTAAGCTTCGGTATCGAAATGGTTAATTCTACCGAATCTTGATCCAAGTCGGAGCATGGTCGGATGCTTTTTCGCGACCGCGATAGTCCCGATCGACTCCGGCATCGACCAGCCGGTCCGCCGCCGGCGGGCTGAGCATCAGATGATCGATGCGGAAACCCGCGTCCCGTGCCCAGGCGTTCATCGTATAATCCCAGAAGGTATAGATCTGCCCGTGCGGATGGATCGCGCGGATCGCATCGGTCCAGCCGGCGTGGTTGAGCCGCGCGAAGCAGGCTCGGCTTTCGGGCTGCATCAGGGCGTCGTCGGCCATGCGGCTGGCAGAGAAGACATCATCCTTGCTGGCGGTCGGGATCACGTTCCAGTCGCCCGCCAGCACCACCGGCTGCTCGGTCGCGAACAGGGTTTTGGCATGGTCGAGCAAAGCTTCGAACCACGCGATCTTATAGTCGAATTTGGGGCCCGGCACCGGATTGCCGTTGGGCAGATAGAGGCCGCCGACGATGATGCCGCCGACCGCCGCCTCGATATAGCGGCTGTGACTGTCGTCGGGATCGTTGGGCAGGCCCTTGCGGGTCAGGTGGATGTCGAGGCCGCGCGCGAGGATGGCGACGCCGTTCCAGCTCTTCTGGCCATGCCACACCGCATTATAGCCGAGCGCCTTGAGTTCAGCCTCGGGGAAGCGCTCGTCGGGGGCCTTCAATTCCTGGAGGCAGACGATGTCGGTCTGCGTTTCCTCGAGCCATTCGAGCAGGCGCGGCAGCCGCGCACCAATGCCGTTCACGTTGTAGCTGGCGATCCTCATGCGCCTGACGTTAGGCGAACAGGATCAGATCGAGAAGCTGGTTCCGCACCCGCAGCCCGAGGCCGCATTGGGATTGGTCACGCGGAACGACGCGCCGCCCATATTCTCGACATAGTCGACCGCGCTGCCGCGGACGAGATCGAGGCTGACCGCATCGACCACGAGCCGGACACCGTCATGTTCGGCGACAATATCATCGCCCTCGACCGCGTCGGCCAGACCGAATTTGTACTGGAAGCCGGCGCAACCGCCGCCATCGACCGACAGGCGCAGGATCGCCGGCTTGCCCTGCTTGCCCGCGATCGCCGCGACGCGCGCGGCAGCGGATGGGGTAAGTTCGACGTCGCTCATAACGTGAAGATAGGAGCGACAGGCGCTCCCGACAATGGATGTCCGCTCACGCGGAAGCGGCACCGGCCCGCACCCCCACCCGGCCTCCCATAGAATAACCTGTTGGGAGGCCGGGTGGGGGTGCGGGCCGGTGCCGCGCTAAATCGAACGAAAATTAATCCTGGTCGTCGTTGGCGTCGTCCGGGCCACCGAGCGCGAGGCCGGCGGCGGTGCGGGCTTCCATCGCGGTCACATAATCGGCCGACTGGAGGAAGGGCACCGGATTGACCGCATGGCCATCGATGCGGACTTCGTAGTGAAGATGGCTGCCGGTCGAGCGGCCGGTCGAGCCCATCAGGGCGATTTCCTGGCCGCGCACGACGCGGTCGCCGGGATGGACGAGGATGCGCGACAGGTGGCCGAAGCGGGTCTGCAAGCCCTTGCCATGGTCGATCTCGACGAGATTGCCGTAGCCGCCCGACCATTCGGCGCGATCGACGACGCCATCGGCGGTCGCATAGACCGGCGTGCCCATCGGGGCCGCGAGATCGATGCCGGCATGCATCGCGGCAGCGCCGCGGAACGGATCGGAGCGGACGCCGTAGCCCGACGTGTAGGTCGCGGTCTGGACCGGTTTGGACGACGGCACCGAAATCGCGCCCGGCTGGGCGACCGCGTCGGCCTTCTTCCACGACAGGAAGAGCGAATGGAACTGGCTATCGTTGGCCGCGCTGGCGGGCAGGAGCGGGCCGCCGCTGGCCTGGATCTTGTCACCCTTCTGCGGGGCGGGGATGCCGCCGGCGAGCGCCGGTTGGGAGAGAGCGGCCGCCGCGAGGGCGACCAGACCGCAGGCGCGCAAGGCGCGAACGACGACGGTGGAAAATGACATTCTCTCTCCGGCGATGATCCGCACGGAGCCCCCCGCACGGTTAATGTGAACTGGTCGTTCTGGGTTTTTGCCCCTCCCGCGACGACGGGAACTTTTGTGGGCGATGTGCGTGCGCGTCTGCAACAGCTTGATAGAAATCAATCGTCAGACCGGCTGCCGCGCGCGCCGAGTCGTTGAATGGTGGCTTCAAACTGCCACGAAAATGCAGCGCGACGAGTGCACGCCATGCAAGCGCGGGAGAATCACCCCGAATCGCGCAGGCCTGATTGAACCAGCGCACGCCGGCCGCGACATGTCGCACTTCGTCTTGCAATATCCGGCTGAGAATTCGCGCGGATTTCAGATCCTTCCCTGCCTCGAACCGTGTGATCATCTGCGGCGTGATATCGAGCCCGCGCGCCTCCAGCACCATCGGCACGATTGCGAGCCGCGCGAGCGGATCGTGCGCGGTCGCCTCGGCTGCCTCCCACAAGCCATCGTGCGCGGGCAGCGCGCCGTAAAAGCTGCCGAGCGCGCGCAACCGCCGGTCGAGGATCGCGAAATGCATCGCCTCCTCCGCGCCGACGCGCATCCAGTCGTCAACGAAATCGCGCGGGAAATGCGCGCCGAACCGCCCGACCAGATCGAAGGCGAGGTCGATCGCGACATATTCAATATGCGCGATCGAATGGATCAGCGCGATCCGATTGGCCTCGGTCCCGCCGCCGCGCCGGGGCATGCGGTTGGGCGGCAGCAATTCGGGACAGGCTGGCCGCGCCGGACGATCGGGCATGGCGGCATCGAAACGCCAGTCGAGCCGGCCCAGCCGCCAGTCGCGCGCGGCCTTGCGCGCGGCCATCACCTTGGCGGCGGGATCGGCGGTGTCGAGGACGCCTTTGACCGCCTGGGCGAGGCTCAGGATGATCCCGTGCCCTTGAGCGCACGGGCGGCGGCGAGCACCTCCTCGGCATGACCTTTGACCGAGACCTTGCGCCAGGCGCGTACGATCCTGCCGTCCTCGCCGATCAGGAAGGTCGCGCGCTCGATCCCCATATATTTGCGGCCGTACAGGCTCTTTTCGACCCACACGCCGAAGCCTTCGGTGACATTGCCGTCGGCGTCGGTCGCGAGCGGCACCTTGAGATCATATTTGGCGGTGAACTTGGCGTGAGCCTTGGGCGGGTCCTTCGACACGCCGAGCAGCGACGTGCCTTCGATCTCGAACGCGGCGGCGAGCGCGGTGAAATCCTTGGCCTCGACCGTGCAGCCCGACGTATCGTCCTTGGGATAGAAATAGAGGACGAGCGGGCGTTTCAGCTGCGACAACTTCGTCGTGCTGCCGTCGCCCATCTGCAGGGTCACGTCGGGAGCGGCTTCGCCTTCCTGCGCCATCATCGTCTCCTTGGGAATCGTTGGAGCGGCCCTACCCCAGCGCAGCCACACGACGCCACTCCCGCGAGACTAGGCCGCGCGCTTCCTCATAAGCCGCAAGCAGGCCCGCCCAATCGGCATGACCGCAACGCTCGGCGACGAGCAGGCGCGACTCCTCCGGCGGTTCGGCCGAATCCGGCGCGACGAGACGGAGCGTGACCAGCATGCGGGTGAGCAAGGCGAAGGCGTCGCCAAACCCCCTGGCCACCAACCCCGCCGCTTCGAGCGCGGCGATCGCGGTCTGGAGATCGGGATCGAGCCCGATCTTCCTGCACAATTGCAGCAGGTGGATCGTGAATTCGGCATCGACCAGCCCGCCTTCGATCAATTTGACATCGAGCGGCCCTGCGGGCGGCTTGTGGGTGGCGATATCGCTGCGCATCTTGACCGCGTCGGCAGTCAGTTTCGCCGCATCGCGCGGACTGCGCAGGGTCTTGTCGATGATCGCCTGGACCGCGGCGCGCGCTGCCGCCGACCCGAAGACGGGCCGCGCGCGGGTGAGCGCCATATGCTCCCACGTCCAGGCGCTCTCCGCCTCATAGCGGGCGAAGCTGTCGACCGAGGCGGCGAGCAGGCCCTGATTGCCCGACGGCCGCAGCCGCGTATCCACCTCGTAAAGTGGTCCGGCCGCGGTCGGCACCGACATCGCCCCGCCGACGCGCTGGGCGAGCCGCTGGAAATAGGTGGTCGCGCCGAGCGGCCTCTTGCCCGCCGATTCCGCGAGGAAATCGCCGGTGAAGAGATAGATCAGGTCGAGATCGGAGGCGTGGGTCATCACCCCGCCGCCAAACCGTCCGAGCGCGAGGATGACGAGCTCGCCGTTGGGCACGCGGCCATGCGCGGATTCGAATTCGGCGACCGCGGCATGTCCGAGCACCTGCAACGCCGCCTCGGCCACGCGGCCATAGCCCCGGCCGACTTCGATCGGATCGGCCGCGCCGGTGATCAGCTGCGCGCCGAGCTCGAACCTCTGTTCCCCCACCGCGATCCGGATGCGGTCGAGCAATTGCTGATAATCCTCGCCTTTCTCGCCCCGGCTCCAGGCGGCAACCAGATCGTCGACCGTGGGCGCGGGTTCGAACGCGCTCGCGTCGATCAATCCGTCGAGCAGGCTGGCGCGGCGCGACAGCGCGCCCGCGAGCGTCGGCGCGTGGCTCAGGATCGCGGCGAGTTGGCCGATCAGCGCCGGACGCGCCTCGAGCAGGCGGAACAGGTTGATCGCGCTCGGCAGCCGCGCGACCAGATCGTCGAACCGGTTCAAGGCGGCGTCGGGCGCGGGCGCACGGCCGAGCGCGCCGATCAGGGCCGGCAGCACCGCGTCGAGCGCGGCGCGTGCGGCGTCGCTGCGGGTGGTGCGGGTCTTGCCTTCGCGCCACGCCTCGATCCGGTCGCGCACCGCCTTCGCGTCGGCGAAACCCGCGCCCGCCAGCACCGCATCCAGCGTCGGCGCCTCGGCATCCGCCGGATCGAGATCGTCATAGAGCCGCCCCACCGCCTCCGCCTGCGGCGCAAGCGCGGCGATCAGCGTCTCGCTGCCATCGAAGGCGGCCAGGCGTGCGACATTGTCGAGCGGCTCGGGATCGGCGGGCAGGCGGTGTGTCTGCTGGTCGTCGACCATCTGCAGGCGGTGCTCGACCGTGCGCAGCATGCGATAGGCGTGCGCCAGCGTTTCGGCATCCTCCGCCGGAATCAGCCCGGCTTCGGCCAGCGCCGCGAGTGCATCGAGCGTCGCGGGTGCGCGGATCGACGGCAGCCGCCCGCCGTGGATCAGCTGGTGGATCTGGGCGAAGAATTCGACCTCGCGAATGCCACCGCGCCCGCGCTTCACATCATAGCCGGGCCCGAGCCGCTGGCCCTGGACATGATGGTCGCGAATGCGCCGCGACAAGGCCCGCATCTCGTCGAGCGCGCCGTAATCAAGCGCGCGCCGCCATACGAACGGGCGGATATGATCGAGGAAGCCCTGCCCCAGCGCCTTATCCCCGGCCGCGGCGCGCGCGCGGATGAAGGCGGCGCGCTCCCACGGCCGCGCCGAGGATTCATAATGGGTGATCGCCAGATCGACTGGCACCGCGAGCGGGGTCGCTTCCGACGCCGGGCGCAGCCGCAGATCGACGCGCAGGACGTAGCCCTCGGCCGTCCGTTCCTGGAGCAGTTCGACCACACGCCGCGCGATCCGCACCGCCGCCTCGACCGGTTCCTCGCGCGGACGATGCGGCAGGGTGGCCGGATCGAAAATCAGGATCGGATCGATGTCCGACGAATAATTGAGCTCGCGGCTGCCCTGCTTGCCGAGCGCGATCCCGGCAAAACCCGCCGGCGGCGCGTCGCTGCGCTCGCTGATCGCGGCAGCAATCGCGCGGTCGAGCGCGCGATCGGCGAAATCGCTGAGTGCGCGCGTCACCGTTTCGAACGGCGCGCCCGCGAGATCGGCCAGCGCGACCGCCAGCGCCACCACCTGCCGTTCGCGGCGCAGTGCGCCGGCGACATCGGGATCGGCATCCGAGACGGCCCGCGCCTCGGCCAGCACCGCCGCGAGCCCGTCGGCCGCGAGCCGTTCGGCGACGTCCGGCCGGCGCCGCAGCCCCTGGCGCAGGAAGGGCGAATGGGCTTCGGCGAGCGCCACCGCCTGATCGAGCGAAAGGGGTTCAGCGGCCACAATCATCCCCGGCTTGGAGCATGACGGTTAACCAGCCGCAACTCTCGGCGCGCTCTGACGTTCTATCCGGCATGAGTAGTGCGAGTCAGGAGCGTAAGACCATGCGATGGGAGCAGCAACATGGGCCCCAGGCGGTCGCGATGCCGGCCCCGCATGAGGGAGTCCGGCGCGCTTTGCTGGGCAGCTTCGGCTCGATTCCGGCGATGCCCGACGATTTCGTGAGGCTGCTCGACAAGCTGCGCTGAGCGCCAGTCCCGGCTTTATTAGTCCTCGTCGGAAGGTTCTTGCGGCGATGGCGCGCGACCCCGGCTCAATTCGTCCACCTCGCCCATGATGCTGTGCAACGGACTATGACCGCCGGTCTGGTCGTCGCGCCGCGATGGCAGCTTTCCGCCGACCATGAGCTGTTCGAGCGCGACACGGCCGCGCGCGACGCGGCTCTTGATCGTGCCGACCGCGCAGCCGCAAATCTCGGCAGCCTCCTCATAGGCGAACCCGCCGGCGCCGACCAGGATCAGCGCTTCGCGCTGGGGCTGGGGCAGGTGCAGGAGCGCGCGCTGCAGATCGCCCAGATCGACATGCCGCTCCTGGCTTGCCGGCGCGGCGAGGATCTTGCTCGCGGTGATATCGTCCCATTCGCCCTTGAAGCGCGCGCGGCGCATCTGGCTGAGGAACAGATTGCGCAGGATGATGAAGGTCCAGGCACGCATGTTGGTGCCGGCCTGGAAACGCTTGCGCGCCGCCCAGGCCTTCAACAGCGTTTCCTGCACCAGATCGTCGGCCAGATCGCGGTTGCCCGAGAGCGAACGCCCGAAGGCGCGCAGATGCGGGATGACCCGGGCCAGTTCGGTGCGGAATTCGTCGTCGGAGAGCGAAACATGCTCGTGGACGACTTCGGCCTCATCCTCGTCGGCGGCGCGCTCGGTCATCAAAGCTGATCTCCGTGCGCGATCGGCGCGCGCGAAGCGAAATGGGGGCACATTCCCCTGCTGCAAGGCATCATGCGGTTCAAAGGTCCTTAGTGCCACAGCCAGACGATGACGACGAACAGGATCACCACCAGTGCCAGCGACACCGGCAATATGTAGCGCGTCATATGATTGGACGAGCCGGCTCGCGCCTCCGTCCGTGTCAGATGTGTTTCCTCTTCGGCCATCGCCCGAACCCCGTATATCGTTACAGCTTGCCAACGGATGCGAAATCCGCCGGTTCCATTAGGTCAGTGAAACTGTCCTATTTTCAGGCGGGAACGGTCGTGGCGTCGAAGAACAGGGCCTGGCTGATCGCCGCTTTCACGGTCGAGCGCTGGAACGGCTTGGTGATCAGGAAGGTCGGCTCGGGCCGCTCGCCGGTCAGCAGCCGTTCCGGGAAAGCGGTGATGAAGATCACCGGCACCTGGAATTCGGCGAGGATGTCCTTGACCGCGTCAATCCCCGAACTGTCGTCCGCGAGCTGGATATCGGCCAGCACCAGGCCCGGGCGATGCGCACGCGCCTGCGTGACCGCCTCGTCGCGGGTGACCGCGACGCCGGTGACGTTGTGGCCCAGGTCGCGCACGATCGTCTCCAGATCCATCGCGATGATCGGCTCATCCTCGATGATCAGCACGTCGGCACGGGTCTGGCGCTCGATCTCGCCGATCGCCTCGGCGACCAGGCTTTCGACTTCGTCCGCGCTGGTTTCCATCAAATAGGCCCCGTCCTCCGGCGTGAAGCCTTCGAGCTGGGTCAGCAGCAGCGCCTGGCGCGAGCGCGGCGTGATCCGGGCGAGGCGCGCGTCGGCGACATTGGCCGCATCGTTGCCCGCCTCTTCGTCCGCCCGATCGGGATCGGCGTTGGTCGACCGCCAGATGCGCTGGAAGGTGCGGTAGAGGCCGAGCCGGACATCGACGTCGCGCGGAAACTCGTGCGGCGCGGCGACGATCGCCTCCAGCGCGGTGCGGACATAGGTATCGCCATGTTTCTGATTGCCGGTGAGCGCGCGGGCATAGCGGCGCAGGAAAGGAAGGTGGGGTGCGAGATCCTGGCCGAGCGACATGGCGTTCAACAGCTCCTGAATAAGATAAGGCCT
>NZ_DATHFV010000132.1:0-32084 GCF_035317925.1 Sphingomonas sp. | reverse complement strand
TGGCGCTGCGCGCGATCGACCGGCTGGCTGCCAGCGGCGACAATTTCGGCATCCTGCTCGACGACCGCTTCGGCGCGCGCGCGCTCGAGGCCGCGGCGGAGCGGCCCTATTGGATCGGCCGGCCGATCGAGGATCCGGGCTCGCGCCCGCTCGCGTTCGAAGGCTCGGCCGATGTCGGCGTGACGTTGCGCGCCTGGCCGGTTGGGCATGTCGCCAAATGCCTGGTCTTCTATCATCCCGACGATCCGCAGGAGCTGCGCGAGGCGCAGGACCGGCAAGTCTTGCGCCTGGCTGACGCCTGTCGCGCGACCCGGCGGGAATTGCTGTTGGAAGTGATCGCCTCGCGCCATGGCCCGATCGACGCGACCACGATCGCGCGCGTGATCGATCATTTCTACTCGCTCGGCGTCTATCCCGACTGGTGGAAGCTGGAGCCGAGCGACGATCCCGCCGCCTGGGCCAATATCGAACAGGCGATCGAGCGGCACGATCCCAATTGCCGGGGCGTGCTGCTGCTCGGCCTGTCGGCGCCCGAGGAAGAGTTGCTCGCCGCCTTCGCCACCGCCGCTTCCTTCCGCGTGGTCAAGGGTTTCGCGGTCGGCCGCACCATCTTCCACGATGTCGCGGTCGACTGGCTGGCCGGAACGATCGACGACGATCAGGCGGTCGCGCATCTCGCCGCCAATTTCGATACCCTGGTCAAGGCCTGGCGGCGTATGCGCGCTGAACGCGCGACGGCCTGAAGGGAAGAGTGATGCGGCTTACCATGGCACAGGCGCTGGTGCGCTGGATAGCGGCGCAGCACGTCGCCATCGACGGCGGCGAGCTGCCCTTCTTCGCGGGCGTCTGGGCGATCTTCGGGCACGGCAATGTCGCGGGCATGGGCGAAGCGCTCGCCGACGCGCCCGACAGCCTGCCGACCTATCGCGCGCATAACGAACAGGGCATGGCGCATGCCGCCATCGCCTTCGCCAAGGCGTCGCGCCGGACCCGCGCGATGGCCTGCACCAGTTCGATCGGGCCGGGCGCGACCAACATGGTCACCGCTGCCGCGCTGGCACACGTCAACCGGTTGCCCGTGCTGTTCCTGCCGGGCGATGTCTATGCCAGCCGCCGACCCGATCCGGTGCTGCAGCAGGTCGAGGATTTCGCCGACGGTACCGTTAGCGCCAACGACTGTTTCCGCCCGGTCTCGCGCTATTTCGACCGGATCACGCGGCCCGAGCAGGTCATCGACGCGCTGCCGCGCGCGATGGCGGTGCTGACCGATCCCGCCGCGTGCGGCCCGGTTACTCTGGCCTTGTGCCAGGACGTGCAGGCCGAGGCCTTCGATTATCCCGACGGCTTTTTCGAGCGCCGCGTCTGGCCGCTCCGCCGCCAGCGCCCCGACGAACGAGAACTGGCCAGCCTGATCGCGGCGATTCAGGTTGCCGAACGTCCGCTGCTGATCGCGGGCGGCGGCGTGCTCTACAGCTATGCCGAACAGGCACTCGCCGCTTTGGCCAAGCGCACCGGCCTGCCCGTCGCGGAGACGCAGGCGGGCAAGGGGTCGCTGCGGTGGGATCATTCCCAGTTGCTGGGATCGATCGGCGTCACCGGCACCGAGGCCGCCAATCGCGCGGCCCGCGAGGCGGATCTGGTGATCGGTATCGGCACGCGGCTGCAGGATTTCACCACCGGTTCGCGCACGCTCTTCCCCCAGGCGCGCCTGTTCCAAGTCAATGTCGGTTTGCTCGACGCGGGCAAGCATCGCGCCGATCCGGTGCTGGGCGATGCGCGCGTCGTGATCGAGGCGGTCGATACCGCGCTCGGCGGTTGGCGGGTGCCGCCGGCCTGGCGCGAGGCGAACGATACGGCCCTGGCAAGCTGGAATGCGGAGTGGGATCGCGCGACCGCGGATCGCGGTACGGATTTGCCGGGCGACGCTGCGGTGATCGGCGCGGTCTGGCGGCAGGCGGGCGAGGATGCGGTGGTGCTGTGCGCGGCCGGGGGGCTGCCGGGCGAATTGCACAAGCTTTGGCGCACGCACCGGCCCGGCGGCTATCATCTCGAATATGGCTTTTCGTGCATGGGTTACGAGATTGCCGGCGGGCTCGGCGCCAAGCTGGCGATGCTCGATCGCGACGTGATCGTGATGGTCGGCGACGGCAGCTATCTGATGCTCAATTCCGAGCTGGCGACCGCCGCGATGCTGCGCGTGAAGCTGACGGTCATCCTGCTCGACAATCGCGGCTATGGCTGCATCAACCGATTGCAGCAGGCGACCGGCGGGCGGCCCTTCAACAATCTGCTCGCCGATAGCCGCCACACAGCTTTGCCGGTGATCGATTTCGCCGCCCATGCGCGCAGCCTGGGCGCCGAGGCCGAGGCGGTCGTCGGGATCGCCGGGCTGGAGGCGGCGCTGGCCCGCGCCAAGGCTGCGACCGGCCCCTATCTGATCGCGATCGAAACCGACCCCCGCTCGACCACCGAAGCCGGCGGTCATTGGTGGGATGTGGCCGTGCCCGAGGTTTCGGCGCGGCCCGAAGTGCGCGTCGCGCGCGCGGACTATGAACAGAAGATCGACTGGAGCCGCAGATGAGTATCCGTTGGGGTGTGAGCCCGATCGCCTGGGCCAATGACGACATGCCAGAGCTGGGCGGCGACACGCCGCTCGATTCCATCCTCGACGACATCAAGGCGATCGGATTCGAGGGTGTCGAACTGGGCGGAAAATTCCCGCGCGACCCGGCCGTGCTGCAGGCGATCATGCAGCGGCACGGGCTGGACATCATCGGCGGCTGGTACAGCAGCAACCTGCTCGTCCGCACCGCCGAGGAGGAGATTGCCGCGCTCGCCGATCATCTGACTTTGCTCAAGGCAATGGGCAGCGACGTTTTCGTCATCGCCGAAACCAGCAATGCGGTGCATGGCGACCGCGCGAGCCGCCTCGACCGCCCGCCCCGCCTCGCGCCAGGCGACTGGGCCGAGTTCGGGCGGCGGATGAACCAGGTGGCCGCCTATCTCGCCGATCAGGGCGTGCGGCTGGCTTACCATCACCATCTCGGCACGGTGGTCGAGACCGAGCAGGATCTGGAGCTGTTCCTGTCGGCAACCGACGCGCGGGTCGGGCTGGTGCTCGATACCGGTCACGCGCTGTATGGCGGGATCGATCCGCTGGACCTCGTCCGGCGCCACCCCGAGCGGATTGTGCATGTCCATTGCAAGGACGTGCGCCGCCCGATCCATCGCCGCACGCGCGACGAGGGGCGTAGCTTCCTCGACGGTGTCGTCGCGGGCATGTTCACCGCGCCGGGCGACGGCGACTATGATTATGCGCCTTTCCTGCGCGGCCTTGCTGAGATGCACTATCGCGGCTGGATCGTGATCGAGGCGGAACAGGATCCGGCGCTCGCCGATCCGCGCACCTACAGCCAGCTCGGCCTGGACACGTTGCAGCGTCTCGCACGGCAAACGGGGCTGACGGCATGACGCTCAAGCTCAGTTCGCATGCGCCCGCACCCGATGGCACCGTGCTGGAGGTGACGCCGGAAAGTGCAGGCTGGCGGTATGTCGGTTTTCGCGTCGTGCGGCTCGCAGCCGGCGAATCCTTTGCCGGCGGGGCGGAAGGGCGCGAGGCCTGCGTCGTCGTCCTGACCGGCCAGGCCGATATCGAGGCGGATGGGGAAAGCTTCACCGCACTCGGCGACCGCGCCAGCGTGTTCGACGGCCCGGCAACCTCGCTCTACGTGCCCGCCGGACGTGCCTATCGCGTCACCGGCCGCAGCGATGTCGAAATCGCGATCTGCACCGCGCCCGGCACCGGCAAGGGGACAGTCAGGCTGATCGCGCCGGAGGATGTCGGCCAGGAAGTGCGCGGCAAGGGCACCAACACGCGCCACGTCCGCAACATCCTGCCCGACACCGCCGAGGCGGAAAGCCTGCTGGTGGTCGAGGTGATCACGCCCGGCGGCCACTGGTCGAGCTATCCGCCGCACAAGCATGATCGCGACGCGTTTCCGGAAGAGACCTTCCTCGAGGAAACTTACTATCACCGCCTCTCGCCGCCGCAAGGCTTCGCCTTCCAGCGCGTCTATACCGACGATCGTTCGGTCGATGAGACGATGGCGGTCGAGGATGGCGATGTGGTGATGGTGCCGCGCGGTTATCATCCGGTCGGCGCGCCGCATGGCTACGACCTCTATTATCTGAACGTGATGGCCGGACCCCGCCGCAACTGGGTGTTCCGCAACGATCCCGCGCACGACTGGATCGCACGCATCTGAACTCCGACAACGGCCGATATGAAAATGGCGGAAGCGCAGCGCGCTCCCGCCAGATGATCCGTCATGGTTGCCGCGGTGGACCGAAGCCGCCGCGGCCAGTCTCACCCTGCGATACGCAGCATCACCACGCCGTGCGGCTCGACATCGGCGGCATATTGGCCGGCGATGGGCTTGAGGTCGCGATGCGCCCACAGATCGCGCACCGCCGCCTTGATGTGTGCCGGATAACCGAGCTGTTCCCAGTTGAACGCGATATGCGCCGGCTTGCTGCCGCGGTTGAACAGCAGCACCGCGCGGGCGCCACCGGCCAGTGGTTTCACCCACACTTCGGAATCGCCGTCCTTGGCGACGCGATGGCCCTGGATGCCGAGCTTGTCCTGATCGACCGCGATCACGTCGGCGTTCATCAGGATCGCCTTGGTCGCTTCGCTCATCGCGCTGAGATCGTTGCCCGCGATCAGCGGCGACGCCATCATCGCCCACAGCGAGAAGTGCGACCGATATTCGGTGTCGGTCATCTTGCCGTTGCCGACCTCGAGCATGTCGGGATCGTTCCAGTGCCCCGGCCCGGCATAGGACCATAATTTCTCATTCTCGTCGGCATTGTGGAGCATGCTCCAATTGCCGTCCCAGCGATCGGAAATGTCGCCGGTCGTACGCCACAGATTGCCGATCCTGGCGGCCCACAGCCACGGCTTGTTGCTGCCCCATTCGCACAGCGAGAACATGATATCGCGGCCGGTTGCGCGCAGCGCGTCCGCCATCACCGCATAGGCTTCCTCGGCATTGCGCGTGCCGGTGTAGCACCAGTCATATTTCAGATAGTCGACGCCCCAGCGCGCATATTGGATCGCGTCCTGATATTCGTGGCCGTGGCTGCCCGGCCGCTTGGCGCAGGTCATCGTGCCCGCATCCGAATAGATGCCGAACTTCAGCCCCTTGGAATGGACATAGTCGGCCAGCGCCTTGATACCCGACGGAAAGCGTTCCGGGTCCGCCGTGATGAAGCCGTCGGCATTGCGCGGACCGTGCCAGCAATCGTCGATCACGATATATTGGTAGCCGGCCTGCTTCATGCCCGAACTGGCCATCGCGTCGGCCGCGCCGCGGATGACATTTTCGTTGATGTCGCAGCCGAACTTGTTCCAGCTGTTCCAGCCCATCGGCGGCGTCTGCGCGAGCCCGTTCACGGTGCGGGCGGGGTCGAGCGAGGGTGGCAACCGATTCAGATCGACGCTGTCATCCGCCATCGCCTCGACCGGCAACAGCAGCGCGGCAATCACCATCAGCATCATACGAATCGCGCTGTGGAAATACGCGGTCCTCTTTCCGATGTCCGACATTGCGGACGGGTTTCCCTCGGTCATCCTCATCTCCCCGGATTTATAAGTCATATAATATCACCGCAGCCGTTTCATGCAATGCCGTGAGCCGCCAAATTTGGAATTATCATTCCAGCACTGAGCATATTTGCAATTTTTTCGGGCTGCTGGCGCCACGATGCCCTCTGCGCACGGATCAGGCGTGCTCCATATTTTCTATTTCATCGACTAATAGAATGTATATTATAATGTGGAAAATTAAGACCGGGGAGTTGCAGAGGTGGCCCGCGTCACGCCAATCCACGGCCCTCAAGCCGAAGCCACGGCACGAACCGCCCTTCGGTGGCCGGCGGCAGTGTCACGCGCAGGACATCCTCATTTTGCGTGAATTCGATCGGGCCGCCGTTCAGCGTCACGCGTTCGATCACGCCGCCCGAGGTGCCGCGCAGGCCCAGGCAGGCGACGCGCGCTTCGCCGATCGGCCAGTCGAGCAGGAAAAGATTGAGTCCGCCTCGATCGGTCGTGATGCGGACATCCTCCGCCGTATAGGGTTTGATGACCGTTTCGGTCACGTTCCCCTTCGGCGGGACGTTGGGACCTTCGCCGAAGACGCGCCACGGCCGCGTGCCGTAGATGCCGGCGCCGTTCAGCGCGAACCAGCGTGCGATATCGGCGATGATCGCTTCCTCATCGCTGTCGATCGTGCCGTCGCCGCGCATCGGAATGCTGACCAGCAGATTGCCGTTCTTGGAAACGACGTCGCACAGCCGCTGGATAACCTGCTTGGCGGTCTTGTAGCCATGCCGCTCGAAGATGAGCCGGTCATAATGCCAGTCGCCGATGCAGGTGCAGGTCTGCCAGGGCTGCGGCCTGATATCGTCGGCAAAGCCCCGCTCGACATTATTGACCACCCCGTGGCTTTGATAAGCGGTCAGCCCGTCGGCGGTGATCGCGACGTCGGGGGCGCCATGCCATGCGATCGCCTGGTTGTAATAGTCCGCGACCGCCTCGATCCCGGCCTCGCCGAATGGCAGGCCGTAATTGTCGAGATAGATGAAGTCGGGGCGATATTTCGCGACCAGGTCTTTCTGCCGGGCGAGCCATTTGGCGACGAAGGCGCGGCCGGCCGCGCCGGGCGGTCCATATTCTATCCAGCGATTGTCGCGTGCGTCATGCCAGGCATTCATCGCTGCGGGCGATCGGATACCATCGGGCGCAACCATGAAGCGTCCGTTGTAGAGGTCCTGCGGGTCGAGCCCCTCCCACCATGTTCCGGTGCCGTCTTCCTTGCGCAGCCGCCACGCATCGTAGCGGACGTCCGCCTTGGCGCCCTGCGTGTCGTAGCCGTAGGCGGTCTGCCACCAATGCCAGCTGTGCGCGGCATGGTTGCTGACGCCGAAGCGCAGGCCGGCGTTGCGCGCGGCCTTTTCCCATGTGCCGACGATGTCGCGTTTCGGCCCGACCCGCAGTGTGTTCCACGGCTGGTGCGCGCTGTCGAACGTGTCGAGGTTGTCGTGATGACAGGCGAGGCTGACGAAATAGCGCGCGCCAGCCTTTTTGTAGAGATCGATCAGCCGTTCCGGCTCCCAATGTTCGGCCTTCCAGAGATTGTCGATCTCCATGAATCCGAAGCGGCTGGGATGACCGTACGTCTTCCGGTGAAAATCGGAGGTCGGGTCTCCCTCGATATACATTTTACGGCCGTACCAGTCGCCCCTCTCGGGCACGCATTGCGCGCTCCAATGCGCCCAGATCCCGAACTTGGCGTCGCGAAACCAGTCGGGCGTGCGATAGGCCTGCGTCAGCGATTGCCAGTCCGATCCGATCGGCCCGGCAGCCCGCGCCACGGGCGCGGCGATCGACGATGCGGCAGCGGTGCCGATGAAGCGGCGTCTCGACAGCATTTTTCTCTCCCCGAGCGCTGACCTAACACGAACTTTGTTCACTAATAAATAAATAAATCATATTTAAACAGGCGGCGCGGCGATGGCGCGACGTTCCAGCAGGGAAATAAGCCATGCCGATCCGTGTGCTGCCATTGTGCCTTTGGTCGCTCGCTACCGTCCTGGCGGTGCCCGCCGCCGCGGGCGCGGAGCGGATCGCCCGGCAGGCATGCCGGCTGACCGCCGGCACCGCGGCGGCGGCCGGCCCGGGCTGTGCGGAACGTTGGATGGATGCCAATCTGCGGCTCAACGACCTGTCCGTGGTGGGGACGCACAACAGCTACAAGCGCGCCATTCCGCGGAGCGATTATGCGGTCGCCGCGAAAGCTGACGCCAGGGGCGTGATGGCGCGCGATTATGCGCACAAGCCGCTCGACCAGCAGCTCGACGCCGGTGTGCGCGAGATCGAGATCGACGTGGTCTATGATCCGAGGGGCGGGCGCTATGCCCATCCGCAGATCGCCGGCCAGGCGCATGACAGGCTCGACCCCCTCTGGACCCGCGCGATGATCCGGCCGGGCTTCAAGGTCATGCACGTGCCCGATCTGGATTTCCGGTCGACCTGCGTGACGCTCAAGGCTTGCCTCACGATCGTGCGGCGCTGGTCGGATGCGCATCCCCGGCATGTGCCGATCCTGATCCTGATCAACGCCAAGGACGGCGTGGCGGTCCCGGGCGGCGTGCCGTTGCTGACCTTCGACCAGCGCGCGTTCGACGCCTTCGACCGCGAAGTGCGCAGCGTGCTTCCGGCATCCAAGCTGGTCACCCCGGACGACGTGCAGGGCTCTTATCCGACGCTGCGCGACGCGGTGCTGCACGGGAATTGGCCGAAACTCGGCGATGCCCGCGGGCATATCCTGTTCGCGCTCGACGAAGATCAGCCCAAGGTGGCGGCCTACCGCGGCCGGCGGCACTCGCTCGAAGGGCGCGTGATGTTCGTCAATATCGACGAGAATTCCCCCGCCGCCGCCTATCGCACGCTCAACGATCCGATCGGGAACGCCGCGCAGATCGCGCGGGACGTCCGCGCCGGGTTCCTGGTGCGCACGCGCGCAGACGTCGACACGTGGCAGGCACGCGCCAACGACGCCGCGCATCGCGACGCCGCGCTGCGTAGCGGCGCGCAGGCGGTTTCGACCGATTATATCTGGCCGGACCACCGCTTTCCCGGCGGGTTCAGCGTGCGCCTGCCCAATCGTCAGGCGGCACTTTGCAATCCGTTGCGCACCGATGCGCGTTGCGCCGGTCTACCGGTTGAACGGGTGACGGATAAGGATTGGCGGCTGGGAGAACAAAATCCCGTCGTCGTACCGGACCGGCAGGCCATCGATCGATGATCCCATCGCGCCGCAGACGGATCGTCGGCAATTGGAAGATGTGGGGCAGCCAGGCTCACCTTGCTGAGCTTGACGCAATCGATGCGGCTGCCCGCGCACATCGAAAGGTGGATGTTGTTCTGTGCCTGCCCTTCACGATGATCGAGCGTGCGTCGAGGTCCTGTTCCGCATTGGCGATCGGCGCCCAGGATTGTCATGCGGCGGCGGGAGGCGCGCATACCGGCGATGTGTCGGCTGCCATGCTGCGTGAGAGTGGGGCGTCCTGGGCTATTGTTGGTCATAGCGAGCGCAGGGCCGAACATTTCGAGACGGATGCGATTGTGCGCGCCAAGGCGGAGGCGGCAATAGATGCGAGACTTGGCGTGTTCCTCTGTGTCGGTGAAAGCGCATCGCAGAGACAGGCGGGTCAAGCTGAGCACGCGGTGCTGACTCAGCTCGGAAATTCGTTTCCTCGCAACGCGGCCGCAGACTCGACATTCGTCGCTTATGAGCCCCTCTGGGCCATCGGTGCAGCGCAAACGCCTTCACCTGAGCAAATCGCGTCTATGCATTGCGCGATTCGGCGAAGGCTTGGGGACTGGGACGTGAATGTCCTTTACGGAGGCTCGGTCACAGCAGCTAATGCCGAGACCATACTCGCAATATCTGAGGTAGACGGCGTGCTGGTGGGAGGTGCAAGTTTGGAAGCCGCAACGTTTATCCCGATCGTGGCGGCTGCCGCGAGATAAGCTAGCGGGTTCGCTAGACCGCGATTCATTACCGCCGGTCGCCAGAACCGGTCATCCAAACGAAACAACGGCTGTCGAAGCGAGCTCGTCCATGTGGTCAGAAATCCATCGGGAATAATGGCTGTCATGCAGTGCAGCGACAAGACGGATGGGTAGGTCATTTCGTCAGCGCGCGGACGATGGAGCAATGCCTTAGCGAATACAGGATGGTCCCGGCCAAGGCCAGGCGCATACACCATCGTACTCCACTTGCGGGTCATCTCGGACGCTGAAACCCATGGCCCGCGCCCGGTCTTCTCCCATTTGACTGGCCCGATCTGCTTCAGACGCCAATGCTCGAGCAATGGCGCTTCCGCATCGCGGTCGCGCCACCCACGTTCCGACCCGCTTCTCACGGCAATAACCGAGGTGGAAGCCGGTCGAAATCCCGCGCCAATAAGGGTGCTGTCTAGGTTGGAGCCGGGCCCTGACGGTGCGGTCCTGCAAGCGTATGTCTTTGAGCGAACGGCCCATAGCAAACTCGAGAATTGACGGTGTTTTCTCGAATATGCATACCCCAACCAACGCGGACGGCCAGGACTAAGTTTCTCGAAAATGCTTTATTTTCAAATAGTCCGAGATCGTCCGAGGACGTTTGAAATATCTACAGCTCGGTCCTCTCACGGCGAAAACACGAGTTCGATTCTCGTAGGGGTCACCAGCGATTTCAGCATTTAGTGGTATCTTACCTCAGGCCTCGGGCGCGATTTCGACCGCAAGCCCGTCCAGCGCCTGGTCGAACGGGATTTGACAGGACAAGCGCGAGTTTGCCTGGCGATGGTCCGAGCTGTCGAGCAGTTCGCTTTCGTCCTCGGTTATGGCCGGCATCCGATCCGTGAAGGCCGGATCGACGTACACGTGACACGTGGCGCAGGAGCAGGCGCCGCCGCACAAGGCGAACGGATCGTCGATGCTGGCATCCCGGATGATCTCCATGACAGTCATGCCCGCCTGAGCCTCAAGCGTGATCTGTTGTCCGGCGCGGCTGGTAACGATGATATTCGGCATGCATTTGTCCTGACGATGTCCACCGGCACACCGAAAGGGGCCGCGATGGGGAGGGCGGATACTATTAATCACGATCTGTCTGGGCGCACCCGCCGGTTTGGGTTTCAGCTGCCTTTGCGGATGATGCGCGACCGGCTTCACTCTGCAGCCGCTCGGTGCCGGCCGTAATTATAAGTATGGCCACTAGCGTCGAAGCATTGCATTGATAGACAGTGCCACGGCCGTGGCCGGAAGGGCTAAGCAAGGTTGCCCAAAATCGCTTCTCTCTCGAAACTGTGCCAGTGTCGGCGCGATTTCGAGTTGCCGTTTCCTGAAGCCCAGAGTTCCTTGATGCCCTTATTCATCCTTCGGCGCGGGGCGCCCAACACTTTGCCCTCGGCACCCGCGTGACCTTGGAAAGCCAGGCAAGGGCAGCGCTCAAGCGTGGTGACCTGCCTGCCGCGGTCGCGGCCGCCAGGGAACTCACAATTGCCAGCCCGCAGCACCCGACGGGGTTCTTCCTGCTGGGAATGGCGGCGGCCGAGGCGGGCCAGATTTCGAAGGCGATCCCGCTGGTCGAAGCGGCAGTGGAACGGGGGCCGCGGGCGGAACATCTGGCGCAGCTGGCCAAATTGCTCATCCTGTCACGCCGGGATGGTCCCGCCGCGGACGCCGCGCGCGCGGCAATAAAGCTGTCGCCGAGCGACGGGCTGACACTCGATACGATCGGGTGCGTGCTGGCCCGGCTCGGCGATCACGAAGCGTCGATCACCCCTTTCACTGCGGCGGTCGCCGCCGAGCCCGACAATCTGGAATATCGCTACAATCTGGCGGCAGCCAAAGGCTTCGTCGGCCAGGTCGACGAAGCACGCGCGCATTATGAGATGATCCTGACCCAGGATGCCGGCAATGCGCGCGTCCATTATGCGCTGGCCATTCTCGCGCGACAGACCACGCAGGCCAATCATGTACCGAGGCTGGAGGCGGCGCTGGCCGAGGCGCGCAAGCCCGCTGACGCGCTGCGCATCCAATATGCTTTGGCAAAGGAGCTGGAAGATATCGGCGATGCGGCCGAAGCCTTTCGGCACCTTTCCGCCGCCAATGCCGCGCATAAACGCACGATCGGCTACGATTTCGCGCAGGATGCCGCGATATTCGACGCGATCGAGGCGCGGTTCGGCAGCGGCGCAGCCTCCGTTGCCGGCGGCGCGGACCATGCCGATACCGCACCGATATTCGTGGTGGGCATGCCGCGTACGGGGACCACTCTGGTCGATCGCATCCTGTCGTCCCATCATGACGTCGAGTCGGCGGGAGAGCTTCAGGCCATGCCGCTCGCGGTCAAGCAACTGGCCGGCACGCCGTCACGCCTGGTGATCGATCCGGCGACGATAGCGGCGAGCGGCGAGGTCGATCCCGCCGCGATCGGCCACGCCTATCTGGCGCGCGCCGGCCATCACCGGACGAACGGCAAGGCCCGGTTTACGGACAAGTTGCCCGCCAACTTCCTATATGTCGGCCACATTGCCCGCGCCTTGCCCAATGCCAGGATCGTCTGCCTGCGCCGTAATCCGATGGATACGATCTGGAGCAACTATAAGAATCTGTTCGCCAGCCAGTCCGCTTATTACGCTTATTCCTACGACCTGATGGACACGGCGCGTTATTATGCCCGCTTCGACCGGTTGATGGCATTATGGGAAAGCCTGTGGCCGGGGCGCGTGCTGCAGCTATCCTACGAAGCTTTGGTCGCCGACCAGGAAAAGCAGACGCGGCGGCTGCTCGACCATTGCGGCCTTGCGTGGGATGATGCCTGTCTGTCGTTTCATGAGAATGTGGCCGCGGTGGCGACGCCCAGTGCGGCGCAAGTGCGACGGCCGATCAACGCCGATTCGGTGGGCAAATGGCGCGCGCATGAAGAGGCGCTGGAGCCGGCGCGGGCCTGGCTGAAGGCGCAAGGCATCGCGGTCGGATAAGGTATGTCGCCGCCTGCCAGTTCGACCGGCTGACCCCGAAAAGATCGAGGCGCTATCCCTTCCGGAATAGCGCCTCGCCCATTGCCTCAGATCAATATTTGAACCGCGCCTCGATTCCGAAGGTGCGCGGGTTCATGACCGTACGCTGGTAGAAGCGCACGACCACACCGTCGTTGATGCCGATGCGCGACCGGTCCCCGCCGACCGAAACCACCGCATATTTGTCGAAGATGTTGTCCGAAAACAGGCTGATGCTGTACTTGTCGGTGTCGTAGGTCAACGATGCGCGGTTCGTCACGTAGCTGGACAGCTTATCGCCGTAGCTACGCTCCCAGCCGAGGCGCGTAACGACGCTCCCGCGATAGATCGCGGTCCAGTTGGCCTCGAAATTCCCCTTCATCATCGGGATGGTGTAGGTCGCGCCCAGGCTGCCGCTATTCTTCGCGGAACCCGGAAGTCGGTCGCCATCCAGCGCATCGAGCTGGATGAAACGGTTGGAATAGTCCCCCGGCGTCTCGCGGATGGTGAGAATTCCCGGCACGTCCTCGGTCAGCTTGGCGTCCGTATAGGAATAGCTACCCTGGATCGACAGCTGGGGAACGGGCTTCAACTGGAACGTGCCTTCGAATCCTTGCGACCTGGCCTTGCCACCGTTCACTGTGATCCCGGTCGCGCCGTTTACGGTGGCGGAGGCAACCTGGATCCCATTCCAATCGATGTGGAAGACATCGAAGTTGAATGACAGCTTACGTTCGAACAACTGTGTGCGGAAACCGACCTCGATATTCTTGGTCGTGTCCGGTCCGTACTGGATTTCGTCCGGCAGCGCGCAGATGTTCTGCCCAGGCGGCAACGGAAGCTGGCACGGCGCGACGGTGTTCGGGCCGCCGATGCGATAGCCCTTGCTATAGGTGGCGTAGACCATCAGGTCGTGCGTGAAGTTGTAGGAGGAGTTGAACTTCCACACCCAGCCGTCCTTCGCCGCCTTGCCGCCGTTCACGGGCAGATCATAGGGGCTGAGCGGCTGGCCAAGCAGCGGCAGCGTTGCCGCGCCCTTGATCGCCGAGGTGTATTTGAAATAGCGCGCGCCGGCGGTCACCTGCCATTTCGGGGTCACCTTGAACGTGCCCTCGCCGAAGATCGCCTTCTCGGTCACCTTCGACCTGGTGTAAGAGACATATTCGAGCTCGTCGGGATTGGTGGGCAGATCGACCCAGGGATGGCCGGGGACATGCTCGGCATAATCGCGCTTCAGCTTCTGATCGTTGTAAAAGCCGCCGAGAACCCAGTTGAACGGACCGCCATGGCGCGAGACCAAGCGGACTTCCTGGTTGAACTGCGTGCGGCGGCTAACGCTCTCGTTCCAGCTCGTGAAGGCCGGAAACAGCTCATAGTCATAGTCGAGATCGAGCAGCAGGTCGGTATTGTCGCCCTTCGTGCTCGTCTTGACGCTGGTGTAGGCGGTCGTCGCCACGAGATCGGCGATGTTGAAGAGGTTCGCATTGATTTCCATGCTTCCGAGCTGCGCATGGCGGTTCGTCGGTTCGGCGTAGCGAGCCGCGCTTTCATATTTGCCCGTCCCGAGCACACCGTTGCTGTTATACTGACCACCGTCCGTCTTGGTTTGCTGGTAGGCGTAGGTGAAATCGACCTTCAGATCTTCACTGGTCTGGAACAGCAACTGGTTGCGCGTGGTGATGGTCTTCTCGAAATTGAGATCCTTGCGCTTGGTCAGGTTCGCCGCATAGGCGGCGGGGGTCACGCTATCCGTCCCGCTTGGCTGCGGCAGCGACACGCCGGGCGTCTGAACCAACAGTGGATAATCGATGAAGCCGGGATCGTAATAATAGCCCGTCGCCGTGCGGAACGCGATATGGTCCCTGACGATCGGGATGTTGATGACGCCGTCGCCCTGATAGCCGGGCTTGCTGCCATGGCTCTTGCCATAGAAGCGGCCGTGCACCTCTCCTTCGACATCGGTCACGTTGGGACGATTGGGGATGTATCGGATCGCGCCGGCCAGCGTACCGAGCCCGTAAAGCGTTCCCTGCGGCCCGAGCAACGTTTCCACGCGTGCGATATCGACCAGCTTGAAGTCGTAGTAGAGCGGAACTTCGCCCAGATAGACACCGAGCGAATTGGCATAGCTGGCGCCGCCGGAATCGGTGTCCGACGCATTGAGGCCACGCAGCACGATCGTCCCGGTCGAAGCTGGACCGGTGTCCGAGATGGTCAGGCCGGGCGTGAACGCCGCAAGATCGCGCACATCGTTGATATGCTCACGCTCAATCTGCTCGGAACTGACTGCGGAAATATTGATCGGAGCGTCTTGCAGCGTCACGCGCCGGCGGCTGCCGGTGACCACGATTTCGTTGCTGCTATCCGCTTGCGCCGTCTGGTCGGGCTTCGGCTCGGTCTGCGCTACCGCCTGAAACGTCGAAAACCCTGCGAGAAACGTCGCGCCGAGCAGCGCCGTGCGTGAAAGAGATCGTGCCACCCTAGCCCCCTTGAAACATAGCCCATCGCTTTTCAGGTGGCTCCATCTCCATTCGCCGTGCGTCTGTCGGCACGTGCTTGGGCTTAAGCTTTGGTTAAACCGACTTCGTCGCCATGGGGCGTTTGACGTACCGTTTCGGACCGCCCCCGATCGAACCGTCCTACCCCTCTTAGGCCATCGGCCTATGTCGATCCCGACCGGACCTTTTGATGCCCGGCGTGGCACGAAACACACAGTTCGTAATACTGAAAAGACAGGGCTTCCGACGCTGGCACCAAGGAATCCGACCCGCGGCGATTCCGATTCGGGGGCGTTATCGGTCATCGACGCTACCGGCAGACCGACAGCCGGCGGCCGCGAAAGTCAGCCTCGTGAGGCGGCTTAGTCCTTCGCTTTGGGCGCCAGGCTCCACCACGAGAGCGTGTGCACATCGTGGGCCGTCGTCCACAAACCCGTACCCGCAAAGCGCAGCGCGCCGCTGCCCGCCGCCGGGCCAAGACGCCCGACGATCGCCATGCTCTTGGCATCGATCATGGCGAAGGTCTGGTCGGCGGTCGTGCGCAACCAGACCGCGCCGTTGCCTACGTCGATGTCACCATATTTCAGATCCGCGCCCACTTTGACGCGGCCGGTCACCTTGGCCGTGGTCGGGTCGATCCGTGCGAGCGTGCCGTCACCTTGCTCCTGCACCCACACTGCGCCTTCGCCGGCGGCAAGGAAGCCCGGCTGCTTGCCCAAAACGACCCGCTTCACCACGGTGTTGGTCGCGGGGTCGATCTGCTGCAGCAATTGATTGTCGCTGCTGACCGCCCAGAGCGCGCCGAGCCCGAAGGCAAGATAAAAGGTCCCGCCTACGACCGGGATCGACGCGACGACCCTATTGTCGCCGGGGTCGACCCGTTGGATCGTTCGGGTCGCAGCATTGGGAATCCAGATCGATCCGGCGCCCGCCACGACGTTGGTCTCGCCCCTTGGGTTGGCGACCCCCGTCGGGATAGCGACGGTCAGCTTGGCGGCCTGCAAATCGATCCGGTTGAGCGTGCCGTCTTTGCAGTCGGCGACCCAGAGCGAGCCTTCCGCCACGGCCATCCCGCCGCACGGCCGCGTCATAGCCACTTCGGCTTGCTTGCCCTGTTGCGACCAGCGCTCGACCCGGCCCTTGTTGGTCGCCCACACGCTGTTGCCGTCGACCACGAGGAAGTCCGCGAAGCCCGGCACGACCTGCGTCTGCTCCTCGTGGGGGAGCGATGTGGACGCGGCCGAAGCAGCGGTGGCCAGTGCAGCAGCCATCATCGTGGCAATCAGCTTCTGGGATAGGAAAATGCGCTGCATCTGCATGTTACTCCGGCCTCGATCGATGGAAGGCAACGAGCCTGCTGGCGATCCCCGCGCCCGCCGATACGTCAAACGCCCTAGGGCGCGCCACTGGGCGATAGGCTGCGTGCATTTCGGGGCCCCTCCCGTAGAAAGGCGCCCCTCGCGAGAATCTCTATTTAGAACGACGCCCGAGCGCGCCAGCCCGGATCAGGCGGCCTCGACCTGCGTGGCCTGGCGCGCCTTGATCTTCTCGATCACCGGCCGGGCCGGGAAGATGAACTGCTCCCAGATCGAAAGCCGCTTGCGGTCATCCTGGCCGACGATCGCCGATTCACCGGCGCGAAAGGTGCCGAAGATGCGGTCCAGCAGGATCAGCGAATTGCCGTAATTGCAGCGCGTATCCTCATAGACCACCGAATGGTGCAGGCTGTGGTGCTGGATCGTCGTGAAGAAGAAGGAATACCATTTGGGCGGATCGGACCGTACGTTCGCATGGGCGAAGGTGGAGATTACGGTCAGGATATTGAAGGCGCAGAATTCCGCGGCTTCCGGCAGATCGAACAGCGCCACCACGCTCAGACTGATCAGGAACAGTTCGAGCGGATTGCCGACCGCACCCTTCATCGCATTCAGCTGGGTGATGTGATGATGCGGCGCGTGAGTCAGCCAGAACGGCGTCCAGTTATGCATCAGGCGATGCATCCAATATTGCCCGAACTCGACCAGGAAAACGACCAGGGCGACCTGTGCCAGGAACGGCATGTGCATCGCCCATTCGGTGGAAACGCCGAGGGAGTGCTTGGCCGCTTTCAGGGGCTCCTCGGCCAACTTGTTGGTGACCCAGGCAATGGCGCTTGCACCCAGGACCACATAGAACAGGTCCGTGAAGAATTCGCGCCTGTCGAGGCGCCAGCCGGTATGCCGCTCGTTGAGCCACTCAAGCCCTTGCACGAACGCCGTAATGACCGCCGACGTCACCACGATCGTCCAGCCATTCTTGAGCAAGGCTGCCGGGCCGAATGCCCAGAACAGGATGACCACGGCAATGGTCATGGGCGGCAACAGGTTGAAGATGGTCTTCTTCATTTCATTCTCGCCCCGGTCACGACTGCTCCGCAGAGTAAGGCGGATGCGCCGCGGGCACAGGTGTTCGAATGACGTAGGGCCGGCCCGCTAGTACGCGGAAGCGCGGGTCATCGGCGCGGGAACGACCGCCGGACGCCGCGTCCCGTTATTCGCGTTCGGGAACAGGGAAAGGCTGGATCGCCCGCCCGGGGCGTCGGCTAGGGACGCACCGGGTCAGGACGATCGCACGCCGGAAGGTGGACTTAGCGGAGCGACGCGAGCTGGATGGAGCTGCCGCGCGAAGCGTCGGCCGTCCGCGCCTCGATCTTGGTACGAACCTGGTCGGCCACATCCGCGCGGCAGGCGCGTGCGCTTGCCTCAAGATCGGCATGCACTGTCGCGAGGCTTTCGCCGCACACTGCGCGCGCCGCCTGATCGACACGAATGGCCAGGCGCTGCTGGCCGTCGGCGGTCGCGAGATCGAGCCCGCTGAGCGAAAGGACGGCGCTGTCCTTGCCGAAAGGATTGTCGGTGGTGCTGGCGAAAGCAGCCGAACCAAGCGAGATGGCGGCAAGGGCCGCAATGCCGATCTTCATAACCTTCTCCTACGAACATCTTCCGCCGTCTTCTGTGCGGCTGAGCGCCATCTAGGCGCGCGGAGAAGGAACAACAACCCTAAAACACAAGACAACACAAAAAATCCACACTTCATCGAGCGAAGTGCAAGATTTGCAACGGCCAGTTGGCGTTGGTTTAAAAGAATATCAGTTGTTACATGATTTCGTTCGAGTAATACTCCTGAATGTTATTACGCTTCATCGGGGACGTACTACCAGAGAAGCGAGTTCCAGATTGTGCCCGAGTAGCCCGACCGGCAGCCGTACGGCCTCGGTCCGTTCGGTCGATCGCGCCGCATCGGCGATCGAAACCCGAAGGGTGCGGGCGAAGGGTGCCGACCAATCTTGCACAGTCGCCACCGGCAGCCGCACCTGCCACGAACGGCCGCCTTCCGCCTCGACCACGCGATCGTTTATCCGGATGACGGCTTCCGATGTGCTGCGATGGCCGCGAACCAGCACGCAACTCCCAGCGTCGCAGCTGATCACGTGGACGGTTGCGGGATGTGCATTCGCCGGCGCCGCCGCGGTTGTAGCCGCCAGGGCGATCCAGACGCCCGCGCTTCGAAAAATCGTTACCATGGGACAAGGCTGATCGACCTTGGCCTCGGCTTCCATGGGGCGTTTGACGTAGCGGCTGCGGCGCGGGCGGCGACGCCTCCGTTTCTACTGCGCGAGCGTGGCGACTGCGATCGCGGTCGCGGAGGCGCGATTTTCTACGCCCATTTTCTCGAACACCTGTTCCAGATGCTTGTTCACCGTGCGCGGGCTGATCTGCAGAATCTCGCTGATCTCCCGATTCTGCTTACCGCGGCTTATCCAGACCAGCACCTCCGCCTCCCGCGAGGTGAGGCCATGGCGCTCGGCGAGAATGCGCTCGGCATCCCCCTCGCGTTTCTCGGTCAGCCTGAAAAGCCATTCCCTGCCGCTTGTGTGGCGCAGGAAGGTGCATTCGACGACGCTGTCGCCGATCTGGATCGACGCTTGCGCGCCGGCGGGCACATCGGGCCCTTGCAGGCGTTTGATCGTTGCGGCGAGCGGCTCCGGCAACCGGACCTCACGAGGCGTCCAGCCCGGAAACAGGCGTTCGATCGTCGCGGCCGCAAGCGGCGTCAGCCAACCGGTCGTCCCGTCATCCTCAACCGCGAAGGATGGCCTGCCGGCGGTATCGAGCGCGAGCTGGCTGCCTTGCGAGATGCGGGCATTGGCAAGGTGAACCGACACGCGCGCGAGCAACTCGTCCACGACGATCGGCTTGTGCACATAGTCGACCGCGCCCGCCTCCAGCCCATGCACGACATGCTCGGTCTCGGTCAGGCCGGTCATGAAAATCACCGGCAGATTGCGAAACCGGCCGTCCGCCTTGATCCGCCGCGTCGTCTTGAAGCCGTCGAGCCCCGGCATCACCGCATCCATCAGGATCAGGTCGGGCGTGACATGCTCCAGCAGGTCAAGCGCGGCGAGCCCGTCCACGGCGATAAGGACGGTCATGCCGGCCTGTTCGAGCGTGCTGTTTAGAAAGCGCAGCGATTCAGGCGTGTCGTCGACCACCAGGATCGTCGCCCCCGCGCCGCTGCCGATCGCCTTATCCGACATTGTCGATCGCCCTGGTCAGTGCGCGCAGATCGAAGTCGCCAAGGTGCCGCCGCATCTCCGCGACCGCGCCGGCGCTTTCCGGTATCTCGGCTTCCAGATCGGTCAGGACCATTCCGATCGCGCGAACATGCCCCACCTTGATATAGTGCCTCAGGTTCGTGAGGAAGGGGGCCGCCGCCTCGGGCAGCTTGCCCGGGATGCTTGTCTCTCGGCTTGCGGCCTCGTCGGCGGTGACGACCCAGCTCAGGTCGAGCTGGCGGCCGATCGTGTCGAGCAAAGCGTCGAGATCGACCGGCTTCGAAATGAAGGCGTCATGGTTGGAGCCGCCGTCGCCCCCGGCCTTGAATTCGTGGGCATTGGCGGAAACCATCACGATCTGCAGCCGCGGCCCGAGGGTCGCCCGCAATTGCGCCGCGACCTCCCATCCGTTGCTTCCCGGCATCTGGATGTCGAGCAGCACCAGATCGGGTGAGCAGCGCGCCGCCAGCGCCAGGCCCTCCGCGCCGCCGGTCGCCGCGAACACGGCGAAGTCGAGCGGGCGCAGCAAATGCTGCACGACCGTGATCTGGGCGGAATTGTCGTCGATCACCAAAATCGTTTTCCGCGCGCCCCGATAGCCGGTGACGCGATCATAAGCCGCAGCACTCGCAGGCGGGGCCATCGGTTCGGGCAACAGGATACGAAGCTGGAAGCTGCTGCCGCGGCCCAGTTCGCTGGTCGCGGTCACTTCGCCGCCCAATATGCCTGTGAGCACGCGCGTGATCGCCAGGCCAAGCCCGATTCCCGGCTGCATCGCGGCGTCAGGTGAACTGCCGCGCTCGAACGGCTCGAAAATCCTTCCGATATCCTCAGGCGCAATGCCGATGCCGGTGTCCTTGACTTCGATCAGCGCCATCTGGCTGCGGTATCGCACCGTCAGCGTGGCGCCGCCCCGCTCCGTATATTTGATGGCGTTGGACAGCAGGTTGATCAGGATCTGCCGCAATCTTTTCTCGTCGGTTCGAACGAACGGTGGAAGCCGGCTTTCGATGACATAATCCAGCGCAAGCCCCTTCGCTGCCGCCTGCATGCGGAACATGTCCACGATATGATCGAGGAGGGCGGGCAGCCGCACGATATCCTGCCGGAGTTTGAGCACCCCGCTTTCGACGCGCGAAATGTCCAGCAGCCCCTCGACCAGGTTGGTGAGATGCTCCGCGGACCGCCGGATCACGCCTCCCGCTTCGGCCGGCGGCATCGCGCCTTCGCGCTCGAGCAATTGCGCATAGCCGTAGATCGCGTTGAGGGGCGAACGGATCTCGTGACTCACCGCAACCAGATATCGAGTCTTGGCGGCATTGGCGGATTCGGCGGCCTCCTTTGCCCGCTGCAAGGCGGCGTGGGTCGCCGTGTGCGCGGCTATTTCTTCCTGCAGCATCTCGGTCTGGCGGCGATTCTCTTCCTCCGCGGTGCGGCGGCTGTTGCGCGCCAGGGCCAGCAGCCAGGAAAAGATACCGGCGACGATGGCGACCGGCACTATCACGAGCACCACCCGGAGCGCGTTCGCGGTCACCAAGCGGCCCTCTTCACCCGCAGCACCGATAGGCTTCGCGATCGGGCAGAGCGGACGGCGGGAATCCGCTTGATCCCAGCCCGTCCCTCAATCGAAGCGGCGACCTGCCTGCATGTTTCATCGCAAGGTCCGATGCGCGAGTCGGCCAGCGCGAAACGGCAGCTTGGATAGTGCCCAAATGACGCATTGCAGCATCGGAAAATGGGATCACACGCGTCATGGCCACATTTCATATAATTTATTACTGGATTGATCAAACGTAATATCCCATGCATTGATGCATCGCGGAATTCCGTGGCTTTCGACTCGCGGAATGCAATCTACGGGGGTGAGTATGGTAAGCTGGCTGTCCAAAACGCGTCTCACGATTGCGGCTATGGCGTTGCTTCTTACCGCCTCCTGTAGCGGCGGCGCACAACACGCCCCCGAGAAGCGCACCGACTTTACGATCGGATGGTCGATCTACGCCGGCTGGATGCCATGGCCCTATGCCCAGCAAGCCGGCATCGTGAAGAAGTGGGCGGACAAATACGGCGTCAAAATCAATTTCGTTCAGGTCAACGACTATGTCGAATCCGTGAACCAGTTCAACGCCGGCAAGATCGACGGCGTCACCGTGACCAACATGGACGCGCTGACTATCCCCGCAGCTGGCGGCAAGGACACGAGCGCGATCATTCTCGGCGATTATTCGGACGGCAATGACGGCATCGTCCTCAAGAACGCCAAGAGCCTGGCCGACATCAAGGGGCGTACCGTCTACCTCGTCGAGTTGTCGGTTTCGCATTACCTGCTCGCGCGCGGACTCTCCTCGGTCGGGCTGCAGCTCTCCGATGTGAAGACGGTGAACACGTCGGACGCCGACATCGTCGGCGCCTTCGCTAACCCCGCCGCGACCGCCGCGGTCACCTGGAACCCGCAGCTGACCGAGCTCGCAAAGGTACCCAACGCGAAGCTGGTGTTCGATTCGCACCAGATACCCGCGGAAATCCTCGATCTGCTGGCGGTCGATACGGCGACGCTCAAGGCCAACCCGAATCTCGGCAAGGCGCTGGCCGGCATCTGGTATGAAACGATCACGCTGATGCAGCGCAAGGATGCGGCGGGCGCCGCCGCCCGCGCCGCGATGGCGAAGATGGCCGGATCGAGCCCGCAGGCGTTCGACGCGCAGCTCACCACCACCCACCTCTACGCGACGCCGCAAGATGCCGTGGCCGCGCTCAAATCGCCCGCCCTTGCCGACACGATGGTCAAGGTGCGCGACTTCAGCTTCGCCAAGGGCCTGTTCGGCCAGGGCGCGAAATCGGCGGACGCGGTCGGCATCGGCCTGCCGGGCGGGAAGACGCTTGGCGATACCAAGAATGTGAAGCTGCGCTTCGACCCGACCTTCATGGAGCAGGCCGCGGCGGGCAAGCTCTGAGGCCGCCCGCGATGCGCTGGGTGAACGTCAGGCCGAGCCGGCGCAATTCAGTTCTGCTGGGTGCGCTGCCGCTGCTGCTGGTTGTCGTGGCTTATCTCTTCGCCTCGGCCGCCCGGCACGCGGCCAACCCGTCGGACAAGATACTGCCGACGCCCGCGGCAATGGCCACCGCCATGCACAGCCTGCTGGTGGACGCGGATCCGCTTAGCGGCCGGCTGATCTTCTGGGCGGACACTTTGGCCAGCCTCGAGCGGCTCGGGCTTGGGCTTGGCATATGCACCCTGTCCGCGCTGCTGGTCGGCATGGTGCTGGGCATATTGCCGGCGGCGCGCGCGTCTTTCGGCGCGTTGGTCACGACCGTCGCGGTGATACCGCCGATCGCGCTCCTGCCGGTCCTCTTCATCGTTTTCGGCCTCGGCGAGGCCGCGAAGGTCGCGCTGATCGTGATCGGTGTCACCCCCTTCATGATCCGCGACCTCGCCGATCATGTGGCGGCGCTTCCGCAGGAACAGCTCATCAAGGCGCAAACGCTGGGCGCCAGCAGCTGGCAGCTCGCGCTCCGCGTCGCGCTGCCGCAGGCGCTGCCCCGCCTTATCGCTGGCCTGCGCCTGTCGCTTGGTCCGGCCTGGGTCTACCTCATCTCGGCCGAGGCCATCGCCTCCGATATCGGGCTTGGCTATCGGATCTTCCTGGTCCGGCGCTACCTCTCGATGGACATCATCATCCCCTACGTCGCGTGGATTTCGCTCCTCGCGATCCTGATGGATGTGGCCCTTGCCCAGCTGAGCCGGCGCGCCTTCGTGTGGGCGCATCAGACCAGCCGATGAGCGAGCTTCTCACCTTCGAAAACGTCTGGCTGGAATATGGCGAAAAGATCGTGCTCGAACGCGTCGATCTCGGCATCGCCGAACGCAGCTTCGTTTCGATCGTCGGCCCGTCGGGCGCGGGCAAGAGCAGCTTCCTCAGACTTGTGCTGGGCCAGGAAGCGCCGACCCGCGGTCGTATCCTGCTCGACGGCAAGGCCCTGCGTCCCGAATGCGGGCCCGATCGCGGCGTGGTCTTTCAGCGTTACTCGGTGTTCCCGCACCTGACCGCGCTCCGCAACGTGATGTTCGGGCGGGAATGCACCAGCGCGCCTTTCACCGCCCGCCTGTTCGGCGCCGCCCGGCGCGCCGCCGCCGAGGAGGCGGAGGCGATGCTGGTCGAGGTCGGACTCGGCGATGCGCTTCATGTGTACCCTGCCCAGCTTTCCGGCGGCATGCAGCAACGGCTCGCCATCGCGCAGGCGCTGATGGCCCGGCCGCGCGTGCTCTTGCTCGACGAGCCGTTCGGCGCGCTCGATCCCGGCATCCGGCAGGACATGCACCGCCTGATTCTCGGGCTGTGGCGGCAGCATGCGCTCACCGTGCTGATGGTCACCCACGACATCACGGAAGCCTTTGGCCTCGGCACGCGCGTGCTGGCCTTCGACAAGCGCCGCGTCGATCCGCACGCGCCGCACCGCTTCGGCGCGACTGCGGTTTACGACCTGCATCTGACGCGGAAAGCACCCCCGGATGCCGTCGACCTCGAGAGCGAAGTATTACGATTGACAGAATTGGTAATAACCAACACAGAGGATTCGCTGTGAAGGATACTCCCCCCTCCAACCTCGCCAGGCTCAGCATGAGTCTCCCGGCGGAGCTCTCCCGCCAGCTCGACACGATGGTGGAGGAGCGCGGCCTGCCCTCCCGTTCGCAGCTGATCGCGGAGCTGATCCGCGACGAGCTGGCGGAGCACGGGGCGGCATTGCGCCCCGAGGATATGCTCGCCGGTACCATCACCCTGGTCTATCGCGGCGACATGGGCCGCGTGCGGCACCAGCTCGCCCAGACACAGGGCGAATATCTCAAGGAAGTCATCTCCTCGCAGCACGTCTTCCTCGAAGACGACCAGTCGCTTGAGGTGCTGCTGGTGCAGGGCCCCGCGCGGCGGCTGAGCGAGCTCTGCGATGCGCTGCGCAAGGTGCGCGGTGTGCAGCAGCTCAGGCTCTTCACCACCACCGCGCTTCTGCCTCCGCTTCACGAGCAGGATCAGACCTGGCCGCATCCGGGGAGCAAGGCCGCATGAGTGCGCTTGCCGATCCCAACGCCGCGCGCGAGCATGCCCGTGCGATGGGCGGCACCGTCGTCGAGGCGATGCCGATCCTGCCGCCCCAGGCCGATGACCTGCCGGCGGAGGTAGCATCGGACGACCTGCTGTGGGAGGAGACGATCGCCGCGGGCGGTTACGCCTCCCGCGCTTTGGCTCGGGGCAGCCGGCTGCGGCTGATCGACCTGAAGGGCGATGCCTGCGCGTCGTTGCTGGTCTTCAATGCCGCGATGCCGGCCGAGCGGCTCAACATCGCCGACACGGTCAAGGTCCAGTGGGACGCTTATCCCTCCGCCGGCAGCCTGCTGCTCTCCGACATGGGCCGCGTGCTCGCCAGCATCGAGCAGGATGGAGCGGCCACGCACGACGCCTTTTGCGGGGCGTCGAACGAAGCCTCCAACCGCCGCCATTATGGCGACGGCAGCAACTCGGGCGCCTATCCCAATGCGCGCGACCGCCTGTTGCTGGGCGCGGCCAAACACGGGCTGGGCCGCCGCGATGTCCATCCCTGCATCAACCTTTTCAAGGGCGTGCGGATCGGCAAGGACGGCAGCGTGACGGCGCATCTGGGCCCGTTCGCGCCCGGCCGCTCACTGGTCCTGCGGGCAGAAATGGACCTGATCCTGGTCATCGCCAATTGCCCGCACGTGCTCGATCCGCGTCCGTGGAGCGTGACCCCGTTACGTGCCACCGCCTGGCGCGGCCCGGTCACCACCGAAGACGACCCGATCCGCACCGCGGCGCCCGAGCGGCTTCGTGCCTTCCTCAACACCGAAGATCTGTACCGCCGCTGATGAGCCAGAACCCGCATTTCGAAGGCCTGACCGGCCAGGTGATCCACGACGAAATCGTGCCGGCCCGTGCGCCCTGGCTGCATCGGGTCAAGGCCGGGGAAACGCTCCGGGTGGTCGATCTGGAAGGCAATCAGGCGGTCGACTTCCTGCTCTACGCCACCGCCGGCGATGCCGAACGCTTCAGCGCGCAGGACACGATCGCGGCCCAGGCCAATATCTTCCTGCGCAGCGGCAGCGTGCTGCTCTCCAACGAAGGGCGGCCGATGATGACGATCATGGCGACCTCGGTCGACTATCACGACATGATCGGCGGCGCCTGTTCGTGCGAATCCAACAGCCTGCGCTACGGGCATCACACCAAGGCCCAGCATGCCTGCGTCGACAATTTCCTCGAGGCCAATCTGCGCGATGGCCGCGGCAAGCGCGACATCGTCTCGAACGTCAATTTCTTCATGAACGTGCCGGTCGAGGCCGACGGAACGCTCGGCATCGTCGATGGCATTTCGGCGCCGGGCCTCACCGTCGACCTGCGCGCCGAGATGGATGTGACCGTCGTCGTTTCGAACTGCCCGCAGATCAACAATCCCTGCAACGGCTTCAATCCCACGCCCGTCCGCATGATCGTCACCGCATGAGCTTCGGCACGGTTCTGATCGCCAATCGCGGTGCGATCGCATGTCGGATCATCCGCACGCTGCGGCGCATGGGCATCCGCTCGGTCGCCATCTTCTCCGATGCCGACGAGGCATCGCGCCATGTCGCCGAGGCGGACGTGGCGGTCCGGATCGGCCCTGGCCCGGCGGCGGAGAGCTATCTCGACGTCGCGCGCATCCTTGCCGCCGCGCGGGAGACGGGCGCGGATGCGATCCACCCCGGCTACGGCTTCCTGTCCGAAAATGCCGCCTTCGCCGAGGCGTGCGAGGCCGCCGGCATCGCCTTCATCGGCCCGACTCCCGAGAGCATTCGCGCCTTCGGCCTGAAGCATAGCGCCCGCACGCTCGCCGAGGCGGAGCAGGTTCCGCTCGCGCCCGGCACGGGCTTGCTGGCGGATATCGACGCGGCGGTCGAAGCCGCGGAGCGGATCGGCTATCCGGTCATGCTCAAGGCTACGGCCGGCGGCGGCGGCATCGGCATGCGTGTCTGCGCCGACGAGCAGGCGGTGCGCGACGGCTACGCCGCGGTGGCAAGGCTCGGTGCTGGCAATTTCGGCGATGCCGGCCTCTTCCTCGAACGCTTCGTGCCGCGCGCGCGGCATGTCGAGGTCCAGATCTTCGGCGACGGCACCGGCCGCGTCGTCGCGCTCGGCGAACGCGATTGCTCGCTCCAGCGCCGCAACCAGAAGGTGATCGAGGAAGCGCCCGCGCCGCACCTTCCCGAGCAGGTCCGCGCCGCGCTGATCGAGGCCGCGGTGCGGCTGGGCACGGCCGCGCGCTATCGCTCCGCGGGCACGGTCGAATTCCTGTACGATCCCGTGCGGCAGGACTGGTTCTTCCTGGAGGTCAATACGCGCCTTCAGGTCGAGCACGGCGTCACCGAGGAAGTGACCGGCGTCGACCTGGTCGAATGGATGGTGCGCGGCGCGGCCGGTGACTATTCCTTCCTCGATACGCCCGTGCCCAGCCCGCGGGGATGGTCGATCCAGGCGCGGATTTATGCGGAGGATCCGGTGGTGGATTTCCGCCCCGCCGCCGGCACGCTCACCGAAGTCATCTTTCCCGACGACGCGCGCATCGAGACCTGGGTCGAGCGCGGCGCCACCGTCTCGTCCTTCTACGATCCGATGCTCGCCAAACTGATCGTGCGCGGCGAGGATCGTGACGCGGCGGTGGCGGCGATGCAGACGGCGCTGGACCGGACCCAGCTCGCCGGTATCGAGACCAACGTGCGCTGGCTGCGCGACGTGACGCGCAGCGAGGATTTCGTCACGGGCGACGTATCGACCCGCTCGCTGGAGCGCGTCGAGCATCGTCCGCACAGCATATCGGTGCGTTCGGCCGGCACGGCGACAACCGTGCAGGATTATCCGGGCCGGATCGGGCTGTGGGATATCGGTGTGCCGCCGTCCGGGCCGATGGACGCACGTGCCTTTCGTCTGGGCAATGTGCTGCTCGGCAACGATGGCGACGCCCCCGGGCTTGAGGTCACTGCGACCGGCCCGACACTCCAGTTCAACACCGCGACCCGCATCTGCCTCACCGGCGGCGAATTCGACGCGACGCTCGATGGCAAGCCGGTGCCCCGCAACAAGCCGGTGTCCGTCACCGCCGGCCAGGTGCTCGCGCTTGGCCGCATCAGTGGCGGCGGCATGCGCGGCTATATCCTGTTCGCGGGCGGGCTGGACGTTCCCGCTTATCTCGGCAGCGGCAGTACCTTCGATCTCGGCGAATTCGGCGGTCATGGCGGACGCCGGCTTCGCGTGGGCGACACGCTGCACCTGACGCAGCATGCGCCTGCCGTGATCCCAGGCCCGCGTGCGGTCGAACAGCCGGTGTTCGGCCCCGACTGGACCATCCGCGTCCTGTACGGCCCGCACGGCGCGCCTGATTTCTTCGCACCCGAAGATATCGACACGATCCTGTCGGCCGATTGGCGCGTCCATTATAACAGCAACCGGACCGGCGTCCGCCTGATCGGTCCCAAGCCGCACTGGGCGCGCAAGGACGGCGGCGAGGCCGGGCTTCACCCATCCAACATTCACGACAATCCCTATGCGATCGGCGCGCTCGATTTCACCGGGGACATGCCGATCATCCTGGGCCCCGACGGCCCCTCGCTTGGCGGCTTCGTCTGCCCCTTCGTGGTGATCGCGGCGGACCTCTGGAAGGTCGGCCAGCTCGCGCCGGGCGATCGCATCCGCTTCCAGGATGTCAGTCTGACCGAGGCAGAGGCGGCGAGCGTCGCCGAGGAAGCCTGGATCGAGGGCCGGCCCGCACTGCCCGCGATGGGCAAGATCGTCGGCGGACACGACGCCATTCTCGCCGAGCTGCCGCCGCGCGGCCGCCGCCCGCGCGTGCTCTATCGCCGCCAGGGCGATCGCAATCTGCTCGTCGAATATGGCCCGATCACGCTCGATCTCGAACTGCGCCTGCGGGTTCATGCCGCCACCACCGCGCTCGCTGCATTGTCGCTGCCCGGTATCCTCGACATCGTTCCGGGCATCCGGTCTTTTCAGGTCCATATCGATGGTGTCCGTCTGAAGCAGGCCGCTTTGCTCGAACGGCTTACGGCGATCGAAGATCAACTCGGCGACTTGAACGATTTCACGATCCCGTCGCGCATCGTGCATCTGCCGCTGAGCTGGGACGATCCCGCCATTCATCAGACGATCGAGCGCTACATGGCGGTGGTGCGCGACGATGCGCCCTGGTGTCCCGACAATATCGAATTCATCCGCCGCGCGAACGGATTGGCGAGCGCTGAGGATGTCCACCGGATCATCTTCGACGCCAGTTACCTCGTCTATGGCCTGGGCGACGTCTATCTCGGGGCGCCGGTGGCGACGCCGATCGACCCGCGCCACCGGCTGGTCACGACCAAATATAATCCCGCGCGCACCTGGACGCCGCCCAACGTCGTCGGGATCGGCGGCGCTTATATGTGCATCTACGGGATGGAAGGTCCGGGCGGCTATCAGCTGTTCGGCCGCACCATCCAGGTGTGGAACACCTACCGCCAGACCGGTCCCTTCTCGGACAAACCCTGGCTGCTGCGCTTTTTCGATCAGGTCCGCTTTTTCCCGGTAACGCATGACGAGCTGACCGAGTGGCGCCGCGACTTCCCGCTCGGCCGGCGCGACATCAAGATCGAGGAGTCCGAGTTCCGGCTCGCCGACTATCGCGCCTTCCTTGCCGAAAATTCGGTATCGATCGCCGCGTTCGAGAACAGCCGCAACGCTGCCTTTGCCGCCGAGCGCGCCGACTGGGAGCGGCGCGGCGAGTTCGACCGCGTCGCGAGCCTGACGGAAGAAGCGGACGACGAACCCGCCGACGCCGTGACCCTCCCGGATGGGGCGGAAATGGTCGAAGCGCCCTTTGGCGGCAGCGTCTGGAAGTTGATGAAGGCGCTCGGCGACACCGTCGCCGCCGGCGAGACCATCGCCGTGCTGGAAGCGATGAAGATGGAATTTCCCGTCCTGAGTCCAGCCGCCGGAACGGTGGCCGCGCTTTATGTCGCGGAACGGCAGGCGGTTTCGCCTGGGACCCCGGTCATGGCGCTGGTGCGCGCGTGATCGCCCTCGACCGGCTGTCCGTCGACGCGATCGCCGCTGGTGTGCGGTCGCGCCGGCGCAGCGCGGTCGAGGTCATGGATGAGGTGCTGGAGCGCCTTTCTTACTACGACGCGATCCAGCCTGCAGTCTGGATCTCTCGCGTCGATGCCGACGCGCTTCGGTCCGCCGCCGCCGGGGTCGATGCGCGCGTCGCCACAGGCGCAGCGCTGCCGCTGGCCGGCGTGCCGTTTGCGGTCAAGGACAATATCGACGTTCTCGGCCTGGACACGACGGCTGCCTGCCCGGCTTTCTCCTATCGGCCGGCGCGGTCGGCGGCGGTGGTCGAGCGTCTTGTCGCCGCCGGGGCGATCCCGGTCGGGAAAACCAATCTCGACCAGTTCGCCACCGGCCTCAATGGAACCCGCAGTCCCTACGGCATACCGCGCAACGCCTATAATCGCGCCTGGGTGAGCGGCGGGTCGAGTTCGGGCTCCGCAGTTGCGGTAGCGGCTGGACTGGTCGCCTTCGCGCTTGGCACCGACACCGCCGGATCGGGCCGCGTTCCGGCTGCCTTCAACCACCTTGTCGGCCTCAAACCGACGCGCGGCCGCTGGAGCAGCCGCGGCCTCGTTCCCGCCTGCCGGACGCTCGACTGCATCACTGTCTTTACTGGTACGGCAGCCGAAGCGGGCCTTGTCGACGCCATCGCCGCCGGTTTCGATTCCGAGGATGCCTTTGCGCGGTCGATGGCCGACGCTCCCCGCCCCGCCTACCGGATCGGCATTCCTCGCGCCGATCAGCGCCGCTGGTTCGGCGATATCGAATCCGACTTCCTATATCAGGCGGCGCTGGACGGCTTGGGCGCCAAGCTGGTTGAGATCGACATGGCCCCGCTCAACGACGCGGCCCGATTGCTTTATGACGGCCCCTGGGTTGCCGAACGAACCGCCGCGCTCCAATCGATGCTCGATGAAAATCCGGACGCGATTCATCCGGTCGTCCGCGAGATCGTTGAGCAGGGCAAAAACTACAGCGCGGTCGATGTTTTCGAAGGCAGCTACCGGCTTGCCGAGCTCGCCCGGGCAGCCGAGCGGATATGGGTGGACGTCGACCTGCTCGTCCTGCCCACCGCGCCGACCTCCTATCGCGTAGCGGAAATGCTTGCCGCACCGATCGCGCTCAATGCGAGCCTCGGCGCCTACACCAATTTCGTGAACCTGCTCGACATGGCCGCGATCGCGGTCCCGACCGGCCTCTATCAGAGCGGGGTCGGCTTCGGCGTGACCTTGATGGGCCCCGCCGGCACCGATCGCGCCCTGATCGAGGCCGCAAATGTGCTTTTTCCCGCGCCGGCATCCCCGCCGCCGCTTGACCTGGAGGGACGGATGGAAACCGTGAAACTGGCCGTCGTCGGTGCGCATCTCAAGGACATGCCGCTGCACTGGCAGCTGACCTCGCGCGAGGCCCGCTTCGTCGGCGCGGCGAAGACCGCACCCGCCTACCGCCTCTACGCGATGGCGGACAGCGTGCCGCCCAAGCCGGCGCTGGTGCATAGCGGCGACGGCGCGGCGATCGCGCTCGAGATATATGAGCTGGACATGGCGGCGTTCGGCAGCTTCGTCGCCGAAGTCCCGCCGCCCCTCGCCATCGGCACCGTGACGCTGGACGATGGCAGCCTCGTCAAGGGGTTCGTCGCCGAACCGCGCGCCATCGTCAACGCGGAGGACATTACCGATCTCGGTGGATGGCGCGCCTACGTAGCGCGATAAAGATCGTCAGGCGGGCGGCTTGGGCGGGCGCGGATAGACGATAAAGTCTGCGTGCCGATCGATCTGTGGCGTTGGCCCAGCCTCATCGACCGCCTTCCTCAACTCGTCGATTGCGGCAGGGGGGAGCGGCAGCTTGTGTTCGGACGGGTGCGTCGCTGCCCGCATCGGATAATCCTGCCCCGGGCTGGTGGTCATCTCGATATGCGCCCCCAGCAGCGCACGAATCTTGTGGATCTTCGCGAAGGCCGCCAGCCGATCTGCGCTTGCCTGGAATTCGCCGAACCGGTCCAGCGGCACGTAGAGCCTCCCCGGGTAGAGCATGTCGCCGGAGAACAGCAGCTTAGTGCGTGCATCATAGACCATGATGTGCGCCGGCTCGTGACCGGGTGTCGGGATGATGTCGAGAACGCGCTTGCCGAGATCGAAGCGCGCTTCGCCGCGCGGCCAATCCGTGATGTGGAAGAATGCCGCGACTTGTTCGGGCGAGAGGCCGACGATTTCGGTATCGGCCCGATCCCGAAAC
>NZ_DATHFV010000131.1:0-3664 GCF_035317925.1 Sphingomonas sp. | reverse complement strand
GCAGATGCCGTCGTCATAGGGCGAATTGACCGTGCAGTTACTGACGCGGACGTTGCGGCAGCAGTCGATATCCATCCCGTCGCGATTGGTGTCGATCAGCAGATTGTCGATCGTCAGATTGTCGACGCCGGTCAGCAGCAGCCCGAACCAGCCGCCCTGCAAGATCCGGAAGTCGCGCAGCAACACGTTGTGGCAATTCTTGAGCGCGATCGCCTTGTTGGCGGTGCCGGGGCCGTTGGCGTCCTTCATATAACCGTCGGACCCGCGGCCCAGCCCCTTGCCCCAGATCAGCCCCGATCCCGTCACCGCGATATCGGCCAGCCCTTCGCCCCAGATCAGGCTGTTGCGCCAATGGTTGTGGCCATAATCCTGATACGCCTCGAATGCCGGATCCTGCGGCTCGGCGACGTCATAGCCGCCGACCCCATCCTGCGGCGCCTGCGCGGCAAGGATGATCGCGCCATGATCGAGATGCAGCCCGATCCGGCTCTTCAGGCGGATCGTGTAGCAGGCATAGGTGCCGGGCGGAAAATACACCGTCCCGCCGCCGCGCGCCGCCGCATAGTCAATCGCCTTGTTGATCGCGGGCGTGTCGATCGTTGTGCCGTCGCCCTTCGCCCCGAAACGGCGGACATTGACCCAGCTTTCGTCGGGTACATCGGCCGCGAAAAGCGGCGCGGCGAGCAGGCCGCTGGCGCCCGCGAAAATGAGTTGGCGGCGGTCAAGCATCAGGCGAGCCTTTCAGGACAGGCGAGGCGAGAATTCCCCTCCCGCTTGCGGGAGGGGTTAGGAGAGGGGAGTCCAGCTTCTGAGCGGCCAGCGCCATCGAGATTAAGATCCCTCCCCCGACGCCTCCCGCAAGCGGGAGGGGAGGTTAGGATTTGCGGTCTCGACGTGGACCCAATCGACATCGATCCAGCCCGCTTTGTCGCGGACATTGTAGGTGAACAAGGCCGGCCGCGATCCCTTCCACCAGGAGAAAGGCGACAGCGCGACTGGACCGCCGAGCGGCAGGAAATCACGCCCGCCGTCCAAGCTGTAGGCATAGCTCGCCTTCTGATCGGCGCCGACCGAGGCGCGCAGGTCGATCACGCCCCCCGGCACGCTCGCGCCCGGCTTCTCATTGCCCTCGGCCGAGAGCGTGACCCGCGTCGCCCCGTTCTCACGCACTACGCCGATCCAGCTCGGTTTCACCCCGAACAAGGTCAGCCCCGCACGTTCTCCGTCGGCCATGTGCGACACGTCGATCCGCACCGTGATAATGCTCGCCGGCCCCTGCAAAATCTGGGTGAGCGTATTGCGCGCCGTGACCAGATGTTCCGCTTTGCCCGCGCGCAGCCGCAGGAAGCCGGGCCGCTCGGTCAGGCTCCAATTCCGATTGTCCGGATTATGATTCCACGACCATTGCAGGCCGAGCTTGGGCGAGGCGAATTCGTCCGAATCCTGCAGCCGCTCGCGCGTCGGCGGGGCGGGCATAATGTGCGTCGACACCGGCTGGCCCCAGCCCGCATCGGGCACTTCGTCGCCCATGATCGGCCAGTCGTCGACCCAGCGCACCGGCTCGAGATAGTCGATCCGCCCGAACGCGCCGGTCGAGTTGAAATGGACGAACCAGCCCTTGCCGTCGGGCGTCTCGACATAGCCGCCCTGATGCGGCCCCTCGATCGCGGTCGTGCCCTGTTGCAGCACGTCGCGCCATTCGTAGGGTCCGGTGATCGCCCGCGCCCGGCCGACCGCTTGCGCGCCTTTGCCGACCCCGCCGATCGGCGCGAAGATGTAGTAAAAGCCGTTGCGCTTGTAGAGCTTGGGGCCCTCCAGCACCGGCAGGCGAACGGGATCCTTCGCCACCACCACGCCATCGTCCAGCACCCTGGTCCCGTCCGTGCTCATCCGGTGCAGGATCAGCGGTCCCGCACCCTTCATGCCGTGGATCAGCCAGGCCTTGCCGTCATCGTCCCAGAAGGGGCAGGGGTCCTCGTAACCCGGCCCGGCGATCAGGGTGACCGGCTTGCTCCACGGCCCCGCCGGATTGCGCGCGGTCGCCATGAAGATGCCTTCGTCGGGGGTCGGCCAGTAAGCGTAGAACAGCCCCTTGTGGAACCGCAGCGCCGGCGCCCACACCCCGCCCGCATAGCGCGTGCCGGTGGTCGGCTTCGACGTCGCATCGGTCAGCGCGAACGGGCCCGGCAGATCATATTCGGGCGCGAACGGAAGGCGCGGCAGGACCTGGCCGATGATCGACCAATGGACCAGATCGCGCGAATGCAGGATCGGCAGGCCCGGCGAGAAATGGAAGCTCGACGCAGCGAGGTAATAATCCCGCCCGACCCGGATCATGTCGGGGTCCGAATAGTCCGCGAACAACACCGGGTTGCGGTAGGTCGCGGGCGCCGCCGCGCTCAGGGCGAAGGCGAGGGCAAGGCTCATACCGCGAGGCTGTTGCCGTAACCGATGATGATCGTCGCGAAGACGAGCAGGCCGACGCCCGCCCACACCATGTATTTTACCCGCGGCGCGGCATCCTTCCACTCGCGGAAGGCGAAGCCCCAGAGCGTGCCGAAGATGATGATCGAGGCCATGTGCAGCGTCCACGACGAGAAGCCGAACCGCCCCATCTGGCTCTCGCCCATCGTGTAGAAGAAGAACTGGAAATACCAGAGCGTCCCGCCCAGCGCGCACAGCAGGAAATTGACGAGCAAGGGCGCACCCGCCGCGCTTCCGCCGCCCACCCATTGGCCGCCGCTCTTGTTCTTCGCGATCAGGTAGAAGCACCAGATCGCGTTGGTCAGCAGTCCGCCGAACATGACGAGGCACAGGATCGGTAGCCCGGTCCACAAGGGGCCCGTGCCCGCCGCCGCCGAAATTGCCTTGATCGGCTCGCCCGCCGCCAGACCGAACGCGAAGCAGGACGACATCACGCCCGAAAACACCGCGACCGCGATGCCCTTGCGGAAGTCGAATTCGGCGACCGCCTCGGCCTTCTGCGCCTCGCTCAGCGCGGCATCCTTCTTGGCGCCCGCGAGCGCCACGACGACGATTCCGGCCATCGTCACGCACAGGCCGACGAGGATGATGTTGCCGCTCGGCGTGTCGAGCAATTTGGCCGCGAAATCGCCCTGGAAGATCGGCGGAATCAGCGTCCCGAATACGGTGCATAGCCCCAGCACCACCGCCATGCCCAGTGACAGGCCGAGATAGCGCATGGTGAGGCCATAGGTCAGCCCGCCGAAGCCCCACAGCACCCCGAAGAAGATCGGCCATACGATCGTCGCTTGCGGTGCCTGCGCGAGTACGCCGGTCAGATCGTGCGTCTGGATCGCGGCGAAGAACCACGGTGCCAGCAGCCAGGAAAAGATCCCGCCCGTCAGCCAGTAAATCTCCCACGACCAGCGTTTCACCCCGCGATAGGGGACGTAGAAGCTGGCCGACGACAGTCCGCCCAGCCAGTGGAAGAAGACACCGAGCAACGGGTTCATGTCGTTCTCCTCACAGGGTCAGGCCGAGCCGGTATATGCGGTTGGCGTTGCCGCCCCACACAGCGCGCTTCTCCGCGTCGTTCAGGTCGGCGATCGCTTCGGCCGTGGTTTCGAGCACCACGTCGAATGGCGCGAACAGCCGGTCGGTCGGGAAGTCGCTTGCCGCCATCGCGCGCGCGGTCCCGAAA
>NZ_DATHFV010000130.1:0-8793 GCF_035317925.1 Sphingomonas sp. | reverse complement strand
CAGCCACGGCGGACCGCAGCAGGATCCGATTGCCTTTCATCGGGCGGTCGCGGCGCTGCTGGATGGTCGCGGCAGGTGAGCGCCGGGGCGATGCCCCCTATCGCGCCAGCGTGACCAGCGGCTTGCCCTTTTCGACGACATAGGTGGCCAGTTCGCTGGCGGGTCCGGTGCCGACGTTCCTTGCCCGGTGAACCACGCCCGTCGGCACGAACAACACGCCGCCGGCTTTCAGGGTGACGGGAGGCTGGTCCGCAAGCTGATATTCGAGCGTGCCGCCAAGAACGTAGATGATCTCCTCGCCGTAATGCGTGTGGGCGCCGGCGACCGCGCCCGGCGCGAAATCGACGCGCACCTGGATCGCCTCACGGCCGGGGATGCTCAGATCGTGGCGCTGGAGATCGGTGCGCGTCAGCCCGGACGGCTGCGCCTGCGCGCCGGACACAGCGAGCAGGCCCGCAGCAAGGCCGGCCAGGAATGTGCTTTTCATGTCGGCTCCTTTCTTACGGCGATTGCGCAAAGACGGACTAAATTACGGTGACAGTGCATTCAATTCCCAAAGATGAGGGCACTGTCACCGTAATTCTTTTCGTGAGTTTTCGACCGCTTCTGCGCAGGCGCGCAATTCCACGAATATTAGGCGCAAAGCCGCCGATGACGCGGCGAACCGGCCGGTCCGGCTTCAAATATAATAACTTATGTTTGTACCCGTTTAAGAAATTCCAGCGTTTGGCCTGACGGTTCATCTGCTCAACGTCATTCCTGAACAGCGATGATTCTATCCAGGGCTCTGCACCCCCAAGAAGGCATCCGCATGTCACATCGTGAGCCAATGGTGACGTCGCTTTTGCGGCAGCAGGAGGTTTTGGCGAAGTTCGGCGAGCTGGCTTTGCGCTCCGACAGCCTGGACGAAATTCTCATGGAGGGGTGCCGCCTGGTCGGCGAGGCGCTCGGAACCGACCTCGCCAAGGTGATGGAGCTTCGTGAGGATGGCATCACCCTGCTGGTACGGGCGGGCGTGGGCTGGAAGGACGACGTTGTCGGAAAGGTGACGGTCCAGGCCGTCAAAGGCTCGTCCGAAGGCTTTGCGCTGCAAACCGGCCAGCCCGTGGTGTCCGACGACATCAGCACCGAAACCAGATTCGAGTATGCGGATTTCATCAAGACAATGGCGTAAGGGCGATCGTCAGCGTCATCATCCTGGGCGCGGAAGACAAACCTCCCTTCGGGATCATTCAGGTCGACAGCCGCACTCCCCGGCATTTCGACGAGCGCGATACGCGCTTCCTGCAGGGATATGCGAACTTGATCGCGGCGGCAGTCGATCGGCTTCAGGTCGCCGACAAAATTCGGGCGGCGCAAGCAGCGCTTCAGGAAAGCGAGGCCGCGCTTCGGCAAGCGAACGAGACCCTCGAAGCGCGCGTGATAGAGCGGACCAATGCGTTCGAATCCGAACAACTTCAGCGACACGCGGCGGAAGACAATCTGCGCCAGAGCCAGAAGATGGAAGCCATCGGTCAATTGACCGGCGGCATCGCGCACGATTTCAACAATATGCTGACGGGGATAACCGGGTCGCTCGACATCATACGACGACGGATGGCGGCAGGACGCATGGACGACGTTCCTCGCTTCATGGACGCCGCGTCCACCTCTGCGGAGCGCGCCGCCGCCCTCACCCACCGCCTGCTCGCCTTTTCGCGCCGGCAATCGCTCGATACGAAAGCCTGCAACGTCAACGCGCTGATCGCGGGCATGGACGACATGCTGCGCCGTACTCTGGGCGAGCAGGTCCGGCTTGAAATCAATCTTTCTGCCGGCCTCTGGCCCGCGCTGACGGATACCAATCAGCTCGAAAATGCGGTCCTGAACCTGGCGATCAACGCGCGCGACGCAATGAAGAATGGCGGCCGGCTTCATATCGAGACGGTGAATACGAGCCTGGACGAGCATGATTTGCTGAAGAACGACGACGCCCTGCCGGGGTCCTACGTGGTTATCTGCATCACCGACACGGGCTCGGGAATGACGCCCGACATACTTGGCAAGGTTTTCGATCCTTTTTTCACGACCAAATCGATTGGCCAGGGAACGGGGCTTGGCCTGTCCATGATCTACGGCTTCGCCAAGCAGAGCGGCGGCCACGTTCGCATCGACAGCGAGGTCGGCAAGGGAACGACGGTTAAGTTATACTTGCCCCGTGCGCAGGTCGATGACCCACTCGAAAGCATCGACGAGAGCGCCATCGCGCCGGACGGCCGCGGCGAGACCGTGCTCGTCGTCGAAGACGATCCCGTCGTGCGCTTGCTGATCGTCGAAGTCCTGGGTGAGCTGGGCTATCGGCATCATGAAGCCGGCGACGGCGACGAAGCATTGGTGATCCTGCGATCCCCGCAGCGGATAGATCTGATGCTTTCCGACGTCGGCCTGCCGGGCGCGAGCGGCCGACAATTGGCGGAGACGGCGCGCGAAATCAGACCCAAGTTGAAGGTGTTGTTCGTCACCGGCTACGCTGAAAACGCCACGTCGCTTGGCGAATTTCTGGCGCCGGGGATGGACCTTCTGGCCAAGCCGTTTTCGCTGGACGCGCTGGGAACGAAGGTCCGCGAAATGATAGAACAAGTCTAGACGGCGTGCGCAGGTGACGGGGCTTAGCGCGTTTCCCAAATGTGGACTTTCAGGCTCCAAGGATGCGATGGCGGACGCCCGACTTCAGCCAAGTAGCCAGTGCCAATCCGATTTTACGGGCTCGAAACGTGTCTTCGTTTCTCACGCCGATTGCACAGACACGGACTGCGAGATCATGTTCGCCGTGCCGTAGGCGGTCAGGAACGCGACATCGGCGGCGTCGCGGCCGATCCCGATCTTGGCCATGCTGGCTTCGGTCGCCATGCCGGTGGCATCGACCATGTGCCATGCGCCGTCCAGGAACACCTCCGCGACGGCATGAAAGTCCTGCGGTTCGACGCCCGGCGCGTAACAGCTCACAAACCGCGCCGGAATGCCCGATGCGCGCACCAAAGCGATCATGACGTGCGCATAATCGCGGCATACGCCCTGCCGTTTCACGAACGTATCGAGCGCGGTCGTGTCGGCGAAGCTCGATCCTGGCACGTAGGAGAAGTTGTGCTGGACCCAGTCGCGGATCGCGGCGACGCGCGCGCCGCCATCGACCTGCCCGAACTCCGCATCGACAAAGGCCTGGAACTGATCGGACGGGCAATAGCGCGACGGCATGAGATATTGGACGGTTTCGCTGGGCAGCAAATGGTGCGGGACGGCGGGCAGCAGCCGCACGTCGGCGACGAGGCGATCGATCGACACCGTCGCGCGGTAATCGACGATCAGGCGCCCCTGTACCCGCAGCCAGATCCGGTTTCCGACCGCATCATGGGCGGCGATCCGCGCAAAATGCTGGCACTCGATCGTCTCCAGCCAATCCTCCACCATCTGCTCGGGAATCGGCGCGGCTTCGACCTGAAGCAGGATATCGGTCATATACTCGAGTTCATATTCGAGCTTGGTTTCGATTATGATTTTCACAGGCTGCCCCCAAATTTGCGCCTGACTACCAACAACGCTGGTGCGTAACGCCCGTCATAGCCGTTCGCTGCCCCGAGAGAAGATCGGGCTGCGGACTGCGACGCGCATGAGCCGCCGGGCTCGGACCGCTGCTACTGAATAACCACAATATATTCGGCATCGCGAGTGCCGGTATTGACGACATCGACCCGAAAGCGGGTGGTCCATACCGGCACCCAGTCGCAGCCGCCGGTCGCGGCGGCGGCACAGACCCGATGACCATCGTCGTCCTCGACCTGCAGCCTTGCCGCCGCGCGCCGTATCGGCACGACCGCGATCCGGGCACGCTGACCGGCGAGGAACGTCTGCTCGAAGTGCATCGTCGCGGCGCGTGCCAAAACGATGTGGCGATAAGCCGGGCCGAGCGCGCGATCGCGATAGGCCGGCGCGGGCGCGACGCCGACGCGCGCACGCCAGCTCTTCACCAGATCATCGTCTCCATCCATGGGATGCGCGCCGGATGCTTCCAACAGGCGGACCGCGGCGCCAAGCCGCGCGCGATCATGCGCGGTCGCGGCGGCGCTGCCATTACGCAAGCCCGCGACAGTACGCGAGAAGGCGTCGGTTGGCTGATCGGCCGCGACCGGACCAGCCAACAGTGCGATTACGAGGAGGCCGATCAATCGCATTGCGGCGGCTCGATGATAAAGCGTGCGCCGGGATCGGCATTTTCGAAGCGCGCGGTCAGGCCGTGCCGTGCCGCGATCACCCGCACCAATGCCAGCCCGAGGCCGTGGCCCGGTCCCGCCGCGCCGGCACGGTGGAAGCGGCCGAAGATGCGGTCGTGGTCTTCGGGCGGGACGCCGGGGCCGTCGTCCTCGACGACGATGCGTGGCCCCTCCTCCACCGCCAGGCAGACGTGCGAGCCGGCGGGGGCGTATTTAAGCGCATTGTCGAGGAGGTTGGCGATGATGCGCGCGATCGCCATCGGCTCGCCGCGCATCGGCACGGTCGCTGCGATCCGCGTCGAAAAATCGAGCCCGGCTTCCTCGGCGCTCGGCCGGTACAGATCGGCGACGTTGATCGCGATTTCGGCCAGGTCGCAATCGACCGCGCCACGGCCGAGGCCGTTGCCGGTCTCAGTCATGCCGATGTCGAGCAACGCGTCGAACAGCGACACGACCGAGCGGATATCACCGCGCGCGTCGGCCAGATCGGCGGCGACATTTTCGTCGCGATTGGTCTCGAGCGCGCGCAGCAAACGCGTGTCGAGATGAACCAAAGGCGTGCGCAGCTCGTGCGCGATATTGTCGCTGATTTCGCGCTGCGACCGCAGCAGCCGCTCCGACCAGAGCAGGTGCGCGTCGACCTCGCGCGCGAGGATCGCGATCTCGTCGCGCCCGGTTGCGGGCATGGGGCGGCGATGATCGCCGCGCTTGAAGCGCTCGAACGCGTCGGTCACGGCGGTGACGCGCCGTCCGAGCCAGCCGGCGGACAGCGCACCGGCGAGCAGCGAGGCCAACACCGCGAGCAAAGCGGCGAGCATGAAGCTGCGGCGAAGGCCGGCGAGCAGGGATTGCGAGGGAGCCAGGCTGCGGCCGACGACCAGGGTCAGCCCACCGCGCAACCGCGTCGCCCGTGCGAGCCCGTCCGGCAGTTCGATGAGCGGCGACAGCCCGGCATTGGCCGGCGGAGCAATGGCGGCATTGCCCGCGAGCCGGGTGCCGTCCGGGCCGATCAGGGCATAGAAAGGATGCGGCGTGGCGCCCTCGGCGAAATCGGTGCGGTCGGCGATCCGCCGCCGGAGCTCATCCGGTCCACCCTGCACCATGACATCGGTCAGGCCGGCAATATCGGTATCGATCGTCTGGACCAATTGATGGCGCAGCGCATGATCGACCGTGGCCAGCGTCGCCGCGCCGACGCCGATCATCGCGAGGATCATCACCAGCGCCGACAGCAGGGCCTGGCGCAGCGCGATCGAGAACAGGTCTACGCGTTTCACGGGCCGTCGGCACGCGGTGCATTGAGCCGGTATCCCCGGCCGCGCACGGTTTCGAGGCAGGGCTTGTCGCAGCCATCCTCCAGCTTGCGCCGCAGGCGCACCAGATTGACGTCGACGACATTGGTCTGCGGATCGAAATTGAGCTTCCAGACATGCTGAAGCAGCATTTCGCGGGTCACGATCTCGCCGGCATTCTCCATCAGATATTTGAGCAGCTCGAACTCCTTCGGGCTGAGCGCGAGGTGGCGGCCGGCGCGATGCGCGGTGCGCGCCCGCACGTGCAGTTCGAGATCGCCGTGGATCAAAACGGGCTGGCGCGTCTGGACCGATGTGCGCCGGACGAGGGCCCGCAGCCGCGCGATCAGCTCGGCCGGCTCGAACGGCTTGGTGAGATAATCGTCGGCGCCCCGATCGAGCCCCTCGACACGATGTTCGGCGCGGCCGAGTGCGGACAGCATCAGCACCGGTTTTTCGACCCCGGCGGCACGCAGCCGCGACACAACCTCGACCCCGCTGATCGACGGCAGCATCCAATCGAGGACGATGATGTCATTGGCCGGATCGCCCGCACGGGCGACACCGGCCTCGCCCTCAGCGACCCATTCGACCGCGATCGCCTCACGCGCGAGCATCGCCGCGATCGCATCCGCGGTCTGCGGGTCGTCCTCGATCAACAGCACCTGCACGATCCGTTCGCCCCCTCCGACCCGTGCACCATCGCAGGCGGAGCGCGCGTCCGCCAGTGACAAGCAGTGTAAGGCATTGCCGCGTGCCGATAAGTCGGACAGCGTGGGGACGGGGAAAAATGGGGGAGAGCGTCGTGGGGCGTAAAGCGAGCTTTTGGGGCGCGGCAATGCTGCCCGCCTTGCTGTGTTTCGCGAGCGAAGCCGCGGTCTGCGCGCCCGTGCCGTCTCCGCCGCTCTCGCTCCATGACCGCATCCTCCAGAAGCATGACGGCGCCTCCGATCCCGATCCGGCGGTCGAGATCCGTAATGTCAGGGCGATGGAAGCCGAAGCGCGCGCCGATCCCAACCTGTCGGTCGACGACCGCGCGATGGTGCAGGCCAATATCGGCTATGCGCTGGCCGCCAACCGCGACCATGCCGCCGCGCTGGCGGTGATCGACGGCGGCGTCGCGTTGCTGGTGAAGGCGGGGCATGGCGAAACGCCGCTGGCGCTCGAGATGATGATGAACGCGGCGGCCGAAGCGGGCGATGCGGGCGACCGCGACGATGCCGACCGGCGGCTCAATCATGTGAAAGACGTGCAGGCCCGCGTGATGGGGCCCGACAGCGACGACGTCGGCACCACCATGAATCATATCGGCTATAATGCGATGCGGCAGGGCCGGCTGGCCTATGCGATCGACAATGTGCAGGGCGCGCTGGCGCGGATGAAACCGGGCCCCGGCACGCGCGCGGCCTTCATCTCCAATTACGCGACGCTGTCGACCGCCTTGCTCGACGCCGGCCGCGTCGATGAATCGCTCGCGGCGGCGCGGACCGGCGCCGCGCTGGCGGAGCGCGATCTGCCGCCCGGCCATATCGGCGTCGGCGTCACGCTCAACAATCTGGCGGGGTCGCTCAACGGCACCGGGCGCTTTGCCGAAGGCGAGGCGGTCGCGCGCCGCGCGCTCGACGTGCATATCCGCTATCGCGGCAAGAACCATCCGACGGTGGTCACGGCGATGAACACGTTGGCGTTCAGCCTGGCCGGCCAGGGCCGTACGATTGAGGCCGAGACGCTTTACATGGCCGGCGCAGACCTGTTCGACGGCATGGGCGACACGGCCGCACCGAAGACGCCAGTGACCTTGCTGCTCAATGCGGCGGACCTGGCGCGGGCGCGCGGCGACAATGAAGCCGCCGATGCCCGGATCGCACGCGCGTTCGTCTATCTCGCCAAGCCGACCAAGGGCGACGAGCGGCTGCGCGCGCGGGCGAATGCCGCCAAAGCCCTGGGCTTGCTGGTCGGGGGCCATGCCGATCTGGCGCTGCCACTCAGCGAAGCAGCGCTCGCCGGGCTCGCGGATCTGCCGCCCGCGCAGCTGCAACGCGCCGACGCCGAAACGCTCCATGGCCTGATCCTCACCCGGCTTGGCCGCGCCGCCGAAGCCTATCGGGCGACCGCGCCGATAGCCGCCGCAATCGAGACGGTATTGCTGGACAGCGCGGTGCCGGGTGGCGAATTGCGCAATCTCGGACCCTATTATGCGCGCGGCTTCAACCGGCTGGCGGTGATCGCGCTGGCGGCCGGCCAGCCGGAGGCCGCACTCAAGGCGGTCCAGCTCGCCAATCTGTCCGGACTGGCGATCACCGACAGCGCGGTGGCCGCGCGATCCGCCGCCGGCGATCCGGCGATCGCCGCACTCGTCCGTCAGGTGCAGGATCTCGGCACGATGCGCGTCCGGCTCGATCGCGAACGATCGTACGCGCTCGGCAAATCGGCGACCGAAGTAGAACGGCTCAACGTGGCAATCGCGGAAACCGACCGCGCGGTCGAAGCCGCTTCCGCCGCGCTCGACACGCGCTTCCCGCTGTTCCGCGCGCTCAGCCGGCCAAGCCCGATCGGGCTGGCGGCCGCCACCACCGCGCTCGCGCCATCGTCCGCGTTGCTGATGCCGGTCGCGGTCGATGACGGGGCCGCCGGGATCATGCTCACCCGCAAGGGGTTGGCCTGGGCACCGACGCCGCTCAGCGCCGGGGCGCTGGCCGCCGCCGTGCAACGCGTGCGGGCCGGCATCGATTCCGGCGACGAGACCGTGCCGTTCGCGGCGGCGGACGCCTATCGCCTGTACCGCAATATCCTGCCGCCCGCGCTGGCAGCGCAGCTCCCGGCCAAAGCGGATCTGCAGATGTTCGGCGGCGGCGCGCTCGCGCGTTTGCCGATCGGGCTGTTGCTCACCGCCCCGCCGAAAGGTGCCGAGCTTCGTCCGACGGATTTCCGCAATGCGCCATGGCTGATCCGCCAGCACAGCGTCGAAGTCGTCGCCGGGCTGGGCGGACGCCGCGATCCGGACAGCAGCGTCCAGACGGCGAGCTTCGCGGGCATCGGCGCGCCACGCCTCGCGGAGGAGCGCCCATTCGACGCGCCGGCGCAGCGCGTGCTGCGCGGGGGCTCGCTGGATGCGGCATCGCTGCGTTCGCTGCCCTCGCTTCCCGGCGCCGCGCGCGAACTGGAGGCGATCCGAACGGCCTTGCGACCGAAGGCAAGCGTCATGCTGATCGGCAAAGATGCGACCGAAACGCGGCTGATGGCGACCGATCTTT
>NZ_DATHFV010000129.1:0-23240 GCF_035317925.1 Sphingomonas sp. | reverse complement strand
CCGTCGTCGGGTTATGACGCCGAAGCCGAGGCCAAACTCGCCGACGAACATTAATTTCGCAGCGTCAATCTGGAGGGTGCGCCACTAGATGTGGCGCTCCTTTCGTCGCATTTCGCCTATCTGTTGCGCAAAAGACATGTTGCGCCGCAACACTTTCCATGATTCTCTACCCCAAGAGCTGACGTCGCAGGGTTAAAAGCCCGGCAACCATGCCGTGCTTAGCCTTGCAATCTTCTCTGGGCGGGAGGGCAGTATGGGCGTGCAGATGAGGCCAGCCGACGGGGCGATGTCCCTGGCTGAGATGAAAGAGTTTGCGGGTTTCCCCGCAGCGACGCAGCGCTACATCAGGCGGTCGCTGGATATCGGCCTGTCGCGCCAGGATCCGATGACGCGCTGGTCGCGCGACGTGGTCGAAGCCGCCAGCATCAAGGCCCAGTCCCGCATCTATTGCCGCCTCGATCACATCCGCGATCATCTGCCCGATGATAGCGGGCTCGATCAGATGGAGCCTTTCTTCTCGCCCTTGATCACGATCACCGCCTTCGATCTGGGCCAAGGCCGGCTCGAAAGCTTCGCCTCTTACCGTTTCCTCTACGAGCGGCTGATTGGCGGCGGTGTGCGGCCGTGGCTGCCCGGCGCCTTCTGCGCAGCGGCGGCGTTGCCGCACCTTCACCCGGAAAAGCGCCGCGTGCTGCTCCAGTCGATCAGCGAAGCCGCCGCGACCGCGCCCGGCTGGTCGAGCCGTCAGCCCTGTTTCTACCCGGAATGGGTCGACAAGATCGAAGAGCCGCTGCCGAACTGAATTAGCCCGTCATCCCAGCGAAAGCTGGGATCTCATGAGGCAAGGGCACGGCATCTCTCCTGAGACCCCAGCTTTCGCTGGGGTGACGGCCTCAATTGTCGGAACGCCATCGCTTTCCCCGGCGTTCGGCGGCATTGAACGATTCAGAGTCGTCCGGGGAGACCGTCCATGTCCGCCATCCGCCTCACCACCAAGCGCGTCGAGAAGCCGTGGGGGCGGCGCGATCTGTGGCCCGCGTTCGAATCGGTTCCGGCGGGCGGCAATCCGGTCGGCGAAATCTGGTTCGAGGTGCCGGGCGAGAAGGACGGCAGCACAAGCGGCCCGGAGCTGCTGATCAAATATCTGTTCACCAGCGACCGGCTGTCGGTCCAGGTCCATCCCGACGACGCCACCGCGCAGAAGCAGGGCTATCCGCGCGGCAAGGATGAGGCCTGGGTCGTGCTCGCCGCCGATCCGCACGCCTCGATCGCGATCGGCACGCTCAGCCCGATGACGCGCGACGAATTGCGCGCCGCCTCGCTCGACGGGTCGATCGAGCAATTGCTCGATTGGAAGGCGGTCAAGAAGGACGATAGCTATTACACGCCCGCAGGCACGATCCACGCGATCGGGCCGGGCCTGACCGTGATCGAGGTCCAGCAGAATGTCGACCTGACCTATCGCCTCTACGATTATGGCAGCGACCGTGAACTCCATCTCGATGCGGGCGTCGCCGCCAGCAATCCGGTCCCTTATGTCGCGCCCTACAAGGCGCACGCCATTTCGCCGGGCCGCGAAATCCTGGCCGACGGGCCGAAGTTCGTGCTCGAACGCTGGCGCGAGTCGGGCAGCGGAACGCTCAAGAGCGACGGCCGGCCGATCTGGCTGGTCCCGATTTCGGGCAGGGGCCAAATCGACGGCGATACGTTCGAGGCAGGCGGGGTGTGGCTGGCCGAAGGCGAGAGCGCGCTGACGCTCGACGATGGCGCGGACATGGTCGTCGCTTACCCCAAATCGGGCGTGATCCAGGACCTGTGGGGCTGACCCTGCCGACCTGATGCAAGACTGACACAGGTTGGCGCGGGACTCGCTTTCGCCTGTTTCCGACGTTCGGACGAGCACTCATGCCGGGTCCGTTACATAAGACTGTCACAAAAGCGTCGTACCCGATTCTCCGTCGGCCAAAGGGGCCGGTCCAAGGGGAATTACCAATGACAATCCGTCGCACGCTGCTCGCCGGCGCGGGGCTCGGCGCGCTCGCGCTTTGCGCTGCGCCCACGCTCGCCAAGGCGCCCGTCCATCACAAGAAGGCTCCGTCGGCCAGCGCCAACAGCGCGTTGCTGGAGCAGGTCAAGGCTTTGCAGGAACAGATCGCTGATCTGAGCGCACGCCTGAACGTGCAGGAAGCCGCGCAGCGCGAGACCGTCGCCAACGTCAACAACGCCCAGGTTGCCGCATCGAGCGCCGCGACTCAGGCCGCGCAGGCCCAGACCGCCGCCAGTGCCGCGCAGGTTGCCGCGTCCGACGCCAGCAAGGCCGCGACCAAGGCCGTCCCGGCCGCGGTCAAGACCGAGCTCGCCACCTTCTCCAAGGGCAAGTGGTGGGATTCGACCACCGTTTCGGGCCGCATGTATTTCAACTTCTCCAACGTCGACACCAAGGTCAACGGCGTGAAGCCGGTTGGCACGGGTTCGAACAACGGCACCGGCTTCAACATCAAGCGCTTCTATCTGGGCGTCGACCATACGTTCAGCCCGATCTTCGCGGCGAACGTGACGATGGACGTGTCCAACGTCGTCGGTCAGACCAACTCGCAGAACTTCACCTCGACCGGCACGCCCGCGGGTACCAACCTGCCGGGCCTGGTCGGCAAGGGCTTCTACATCAAGAAGGCCTATCTGCAGGCCAAGCTCGATCCGGCCTTCATCGTCCGCCTCGGCGCGGCCGATCTGCCGTGGGTTCCCTATGTTGAAGGCCAGTATGGCTATCGTCATATCGAGAACACGATCGCGGATCGCACCAGCTTCGCCACTTCGGCCGATTGGGGTATCCATGTCCTCGGCGATCTCGCCGGCGGTCTGATCAGTTATCAGGTGTCGGTGGTCGACGGTGGCGGCTACCGCAACGTCAAGGTCTCCAACTCGGTCGACGTCGAAGGCCGCGTGTCCTTGAACTACAAGGGCTTCTACGCAGCGGTCGGCGGTTATTCGGGCAAGCTCGGTAACGACACCGAAGGTGCCGTGACGCCGAACACCGCCAGCCGCGAAGATGCGCTGGTCGGCTACAAGAACAAGCTGTTCAACGTCGGCCTCGAATATTTCCACGCCAAGGATTACAAGAACGTCACCACCGTGGCCGAGGACAAGGCGGACGGCATCTCGGCGTTCGGCAACGTCAACTTCAACAAGACCTGGAGCGTGTTCGGTCGCTACGACTGGATCAAGCCGACCAAGATCACGAACGACAATACCAAGGACGGCTATTACAACGTCGGTATCCAGTGGGAACCGGTCAAGATTGTCGACCTGGCGCTCGTCTACAAGCATGAGCGCGTCCAGGACGGCACGTTCGGCACGCAGAACGGCACGATCGGCGGCGCCAATCCGGCCGGCTCGCTGGTCGGCGGCCGCGGCACCTACGACGAGTTCGGCCTGTTCGGCCAGATCCGCTTCTAAAGGCCTACCATCCTCTCCTAACGACTGGGGCGGTCCGGAAACGGGCCGCCCTTTCTTTTGCCGGGGAGTGGGGGAGGGGCGCTAGCTGCGCACGTCGACGGTGATATTCCGCTGGCGGAATTGCCAATAGATCATCACGCTGAGCGTCGCCGCGTAGAAACACCAGATCGAGGCAAACGCATAATCCCGCACAAGCTGCACGATGCTCAGCCCGATGACGTTGAGCACGCCGTACCAGCGCACGACCTTATGGCTCGACAGCAGCAGCGCACCGCACGTGGCGAGGATGTAGAGCAGCGAGATGAAGAGATTGCCGGTCAGCGGATTGCGATAGGCGATCACGGCATGATCGATGAACACCCGGCTCGGATAGAAGAGCAGGCCCCACAGATCCCACGCGCTCACCACCGCGCCGATCGCGGTCAATCCGATGATCGCGGTGCGCCGCCGGCCGGGCGGCTCCATCAGCGCGACCGCGGCCGGCATCAGGGTCGGCAGCAGGCCTTGCGCGTAGATCGTGAACAGGAAGGAGGCGCGATGCAGCGCGACCTGGCTGATCGTGCCGTCAAGCCCGAGCCAGACCATCCCTTCGGTGAATTGGTGGAAGGCGAACAGCAAAGGCACCGCGGCGAACAGCAGGGTTCGCGGCTCGCGGACATGGCGCAAGGTCGCGACGCCGATCGTAGCGATCACGCCAGCGGCAACGAAGCTGGCGGTAGGCGAGAAGCACATGGGATTTTCCTGGCGATGGAATGTCCGCTGTGCGTCGCGCGCGGCCATTTCGCCACAACTTATGTGCCGGATCGCGCACCGTGGCCGATCTGCAGCCCTTTAGGGCGATCCGGAAAGCCGGACCGCCCTTCGCCGCCGGTGATATTCGTGGCTTACGCGATCGTGGGTACGATTCCGCCCTCGGCCCGAATCGCCGCGCCATTTGTCACGGCAGCCAACGGGCTTGCCAGGAAGGCGACCATCGCCGCGATCTCGTCCGCTTCGATCAGCCGGCGGATCAGGGACAGCGGCCGGAATCGGGTGAAGAATTCCGCCTCGCGCTCGGCTTCCGGCGCATCCTTATTGTCGACCACCGATCGGATGAATTCGACGATGCCTTCCGAGCGCGTGGGGCCCGGCAACACCGAATTGACGGTGACATTGGTGCCGCGCGTCTGTTCGGCGAGGCCGCGCGCAATGGCGAGTTGGGCGGTTTTGGTGGTGCCGTAATGGATCATCTCGCCCGGCGTCAGCAGCCCGCTTTCGCTCGCGATGAAGATGATTCGGCCCCAATCGGCCTCGAGCATCCTGGGAAAATAATGGCGCGACAGGCGGACGCCGCTCATCACATTGATCTCGAAGAAGCGCGTCCAGTCTTCGTCCGTGATCTGGGCGAAGGGCTTGGCTTCATAGATACCGAGATTGTTGATCAGGATATCGACCGACGGCACCGCCGCGATCAGCGCATCCACCCCTACGGCCGTGCCCGGATCGGCAAGGATGCCGCGCACGCGCCCGGCCTTGCCGACCTGCGCAACCGCGGCGTCCAGCTTGTCCTGGCTGCGGCCGGAAACGACGACGTCCACACCCTCGGCGGCAAACCGCTCGGCGATGGCGAGACCGATACCGGCGGTGGAGCCGGTGACGAGGGCGGTCTTCCCCTTGAGTTGCAGATCCATGATCGGAACCTCCTGTTCGTGTTGATCTGGAGATAGGAGATCGCGGCATTGATGATTAGACAGCAGTATAGCACAATGAAAGTTCATTAGAATCATGAATGACACACATGGACAATCGCATCGGCGACATGGAAACGTTCCTGGCGGTCACTAACGGCGGCAGCTTCGCCGCCGCGGCGAAGGCGCTGCGGCTGACGCCGTCGGCGGTGAGCCGCAGCATCGCGCGGCTGGAGGCGCGGCTGGGCGTGCTGCTGATTCAGCGCACGACGCGATCGCTGGCGTTGACGCCGGAGGGCGAATCCTATCGCGATCGCATCTCGGCACTGCTGGCCGAGGTCGACGCGGTCGAGCAGAGCCTGGGCCAGGCGCCAGCCGGGCCGCGCGGCCCGCTGCGCATCAACGCGTCGGTGCCATTTGGCATACATTGTCTGCTGCCGATCCTGCCACCCTTCATGGAAGCCTACCCCGCCGTAACCGTCGAACTGTCTTTATCGGACGCGCTGGTGGACCTGATCGAGGAGCGGGCGGACATCGCGATCCGGATCGGCCCGCTCCGCGACACGCGGCTGCGCGCGAAGAAGCTGGGCCATAGCCGGATGGTGCTGGTAGCGAGCCCGGCCTATCTCGAGCGGCATGGCATGCCGGACGAACCCGGCGACCTCGTCCGGCACGATTGCCTGCGCTTTAGCTTTCGCCGCAGCGTCGACAGCTGGCCGTTCCGGATCAACGGGCGCGTCGTCCAGCGCCCGGTGGACGGCCCGTTCTTCGGCAATTCGGGAGAAGTCGTGCGAGGCATGGCGATCGCGGGCGGCGGCATCGCACGCCTCGCGCGATTTCATGTCGCGGCGGACATCGCGGCAGGGCAGCTGATCGAGGTGCTTGCGCCCTTCAATCCCGGCGACGGCGAGGATATCCACGCTTTGTACGACGGCCACCAGCGCCTTGCGCTCCGGGTGCGCGCCTTTCTGGACTTCCTCGATCGGGATCTGATCCTGGCGGACTGACGCCTGTCGGGCGGACCGCAGAAGAAAAGGGCGGCCCCGGTATCCCGGGACCGCCCTTTGCCTTGTTCGTAGCCTGGAAGCTTAGCGCTTCGAGAACTGGAAGCTGCGGCGGGCCTTGGCCTTGCCGTACTTCTTACGCTCGACCGCGCGGCTGTCGCGGGTCAGGAAGCCGGCCGCCTTGACCGGGGCACGCAGCACCGGCTCGTAACGGGTCAACGCCTGGGCGATGCCGTGCTTGACCGCGCCGGCCTGGCCCGAAAGGCCACCGCCGCTGACGGTTGCGATCACGTCATACTGGCCATCACGCTCGGCGACGCCGAACGGCTGGTTGATGACGAGGCGCAAAGTCGGACGCGCGAAATAGACTTCCTGGTCGCGGCCGTTGACCGTGATCTTGCCCGAGCCGGGCTTGATCCAGACGCGGGCGACCGCGTCCTTGCGACGGCCGGTCGCATAAGCGCGGCCCTGCTTGTCGATGATCTGCTCGCGCAGCGGGACCGGAGCCGGGGCCGGGCCCGACTGCGAGACCGGCGCTTCGTCGGCGGCCGGAGCGGCATCCGTCGTGGGGGTGGCGGCGGCAGCCGGCGCGGAGGCGGCAGGCGCCTCCTGGCCGGTGAGGCTCGCCAGATCGGCGAGGGACTGACGGGTGTCGGACATTATGCGCCCACCTTGTTCTTGCGGTTCATGCCCGCGACGTCGAGGAGCTGCGGGCTCTGCGCAGCATGATCATGCTCCGCGCCCTTGAAGATACGCAGGTTGCGCATCTGCTGGCGGCCGAGCGGGCCGCGCGGGATCATGCGCTCGACGGCCTTTTCGAGCACGCGCTCCGGGAACTTGCCGTCGAGCACCTTGCCCGCCGTGATTCCCTTGATGCCGCCGGCATAACCGGTGTGCTTGTAATAGACCTTCTGGTCGAGCTTCTTGCCGGTGAAGCGAACCTTGTCCGCGTTGATCACGACGACATTGTCGCCGCAATCGATGTGCGGCGTGTAGCTCGGCTTGTTCTTGCCGCGCAGGATGTTGGCGATCAGCGACGCGACGCGGCCGACGACCAGCCCGTCCGCATCGATCAGATGCCATTTCTTTTCGACCGTCGACGGCGTCGCCGACTTGGTCTGCTTCGAGAGCGCCCTCATGGACATGACCCTTGGTTGGTGGGCAGCCGATGCGGCGGGCCCGAAAAACAATCGCGCCGCCCAATCAGGACGGCGCCGATGCGGCCAAATGCGTTCCGACCATCAAAAAGTCAAGCAAATCCGCCTTATTCGCGTGAGGTATTCTAATACCATGGCCCGATTAACGATTAGGACCGGATCGGGATGAATTCCTTAGGCGGCATCGAGGATCGGTGTTAACTTTGTTACGCGGTCATAACAAAGGGAGACCCACCATGGAGAAGATCCTGCTTTGGTTGTTCGGCGTATTACTCGCAGCGGCTTGGCTCTGGATCTACCGATGGGCGGAACATGATCCGATGCATCAGGGCGCGCTGGTCCTTGCCACCATCCTCACTGCCGCCGGCGCCTGCAAGTGCGGCAAGGATTCTACCGGGGGAGAAAAGTAATGTGGGCCTGCTATAAAGCCTGCGTGGCCGAATTCTTCGGCGATCAGCTCGGCTGGCGCGGCGTGATTTGCCTGGTGGCGTGCCTGCTGCTCGGCGCCGTTTCCGGCGCGCTGAGTGGGCCCGGGGCGATTCCGGTCGTCCTCGCCTGCATCGGGGTAACCATTGGCGGCTCGGTGATCACCGGCTTCCTGGCCTGCCTCGGCTTCTGCAAGAAATGAGGGCGGGCGCGCGTTTCGACTGAGGCGCGCGCCGGCTCTCCGGCCCGGTCGCGAATTCAGCGCCGCGAACGCCGCGCACCGGGTTGCTGTGCGCCGACGCCATGCGCCGCCCAGATCATCGCCGCGAGCAACAAAGCCGCGGTCGCCTGGTGCGTCACCGCCAGATCCAGGTCGACCCCGCTCAGCAAGGTCTCGACGCCGAGCGCGATCTGCGCCGCGACGAGCGCCATCAGCACCACCGCGCGACCAGGCCGGCGCGCGCGCCATGACGCTAGAGCGAGCAGGAACACCGCGATCGCCACCGCCCAGGCCCACCAGCGATGCTCGAACTGAACCACGATCGGGTTGGAGGCGAGGTTGAACGACAGCGCCTTGCCCGGCGTCCAGCCGCCCGACGGAAACCATTGCTCGCCCATCTTTGGCCAGGACGCGAAGGCGTAGCCCGCGCGGAGGCCCGCCGTGAACGCGCCGAGCATCAGTTGCGCCGCGAGCATCAGGATCGCGACGAACGGCCACAGCTTGAGCCGGACATTGCGCACGTTACGATCGAGCGCGAACAGATCGAGCGCGGTCCAGATCAAAACCGCATAGATCAGCATCGCCGCGAGCAGGTGGATAGCAAGGCGGAAATGGCTGACTTCGGTCCGCACCTCAAGCCCCGAGGCGACCATCCACCAGCCGATCGCACCCTGCAGCCCGCCCAGGCAGAGGATGAGGAAGGTGCGCCAGCCAAACCCCTTGGGAATCCATTTCTTCCACCAGAAAACCAGCAGCACGATCGCCAGCACGGCGCCGATCGCGCGCGCCAGCAGGCGATGCAGATATTCCCAGAAGAAGATGTGCTTGAAGCCTTCGAGCGTCATCCCGCTGTTAAAGGCGTGATATTGGGGGATCGCCTTGTAGCCGTCGAACGCGCGCTGCCATTGCGCGGCGCTCAAAGGCGGGATCGCGCCCAGGATCGGATCCCATTGCGTGATCGACAGCCCGGATTCGGTCAGCCGCGTGATCCCGCCGACGACCACGATCGCGAACACGAGCGCCGCCACGATGAGCAGCCAGAAGCCGAGCAGACGCGGGCGGGGTTGCGAACGATAGGAACGGGCCACGAGCGGGCTATGGCCTGCGACGGGCCCGGGCGCAATCGCAGGCATCATGGTCATGCCAGGCAGCCGGTTGCGACCGACGGCCGATGAGCCTGGTGACTCAGCGAGGACTTCAGTGTACTGATTTAGATCAAGATTCGCTGGGTTGATGACTTCAATTGGGGGGGATTCATCATGAAGATCTTTTCGCTCGCATGTGCCATTGCCTTCACGCTCGCCGCACCGGCCTTCGCCGCGCCGCCAACCTATCGGTTCACGATCATCGGCGACGACAGCTATTACTTTTATTACAGCTTCGATTTGCCGGTCATGCCGACCTCGACCAGCAACCACATCATCGCGACCCAATTCTCGCTGAACAACATCGCGATCAACACGGTCGCGGACCCGTTCCAGGGAGACGTCTGGTTTTTCACCCAGGCCGAGGGCGGCGGCATCGAAGTCGATACCGCGGGCGATGGCGACGATATCCTGCTCTCCACCAACGGGCCGACGCTTTATTCGGGGAGCGAGCTTCATCCGACTTTCACGACGGGAAGCTTCACGCTCACGGACTGGTTCGACCCCGATGGACCGACGCCGGCGGTGATCCACTCTTACACGTTGACGATCGGCAACGCCGCCGCCGCCCCGCCACCGCCGCCCCCACCGTCCGTACCCGAGCCCGCCTCCTGGGCGCTCATGCTCTGCGGCTTCGGCGCGATCGGCGGGGTCATGCGCGCACGCCGGACGAGCAAGGTCAGCTTCGGCTAACCCGTCACCGAAACGAATCGGGGCGGTTCACAAAGCTTGTAGCGGCCGGCCGCGCGGCCTATTTTGCCGCGATGGTGCACGCCCACGACCACAAGATCGCCGACGGCGCGGAGCTGGAGGCCGAGGCGCAGACCACGCTGGAGAAAGCGGGCGAGCAATGGACGCCGATGCGCGCGTCGGTTTTCTCGGCCTTGGCCGGGTTCGAACGGCCGGCATCGGCGTATGACATCGCCGATTCGATCTCGAAATCGGAAGACCGGCGCGTCGCCGCCAACAGCGTCTATCGCATCCTCGATCTGTTCGTGGCCAAGAACCTCGCCCAGCGGGTCGAGACCGCCAACGCTTATGTCGTCAACGCGCACCCGGCCTGCCGCCACGATTGCATCTTCCTGGTATGCGACGCCTGCGGCCAGACCACGCATATCGACGATGACGCGCTCACCGATCGCGTGCGCAAGGCGGCCGACAGCGCGGGCTTCACGCCCATACGCCCCGTGATCGAAGTTACCGGACGCTGCCGCAACTGCACCGAAAATTGACACGGACTATACAGGAAACTGAAGCGCAGCGGCTTTGCCTTCGCGCGACAACAGCCTAAGTCAGGCCGATGTCTGATCGTCCCGCTACTCCCCTGCTCGACACGATTCACGCGCCCGCCGATCTCCGCCGCCTGAAGCCGGAGCAGCTCCGGCAGGTTGCCGACGAGCTGCGCGCCGAGACCATCTCGGCCGTGTCCTCGACCGGCGGCCATCTCGGCGCGGGCCTCGGCGTGGTCGAGCTCACCACCGCCGTCCACTATGTGTTCGACACACCCAGCGACACGCTGATCTGGGACGTCGGCCACCAGGCTTACCCGCACAAGATCCTGACCGGCCGCCGCGACCGCATCCGCACGCTCCGCCAGGGCGGGGGTCTGTCGGGTTTCACCCGCCGCAGCGAAAGCGAATATGATCCGTTCGGCGCGGCGCATTCGTCGACTTCGATCTCGGCGGCGGTCGGTTTCGCGGTCGCCAACAAATTGTCGGGCAAGCCCGGCAAGGCGATCGCGATCATCGGCGACGGCGCGATGTCGGCAGGCATGGCCTATGAAGCGATGAACAATGCCGAAGCCGCGGGCAATCGGCTGATCGTGATCCTCAACGACAATGACATGTCGATCGCGCCGCCGGTCGGCGGGCTCAGCGCCTATCTCGCCTGGCTGGTCTCGTCCAAGCCGTTCCTGTCGATCCGCGACATCGCCAAGCGGATCGCGCGCCGATTGCCGCGCCCGCTCCATGACGCGGCGCGCAAGAGCGACGAATTCGCGCGTGGCATGGCGATGGGCGGCACGTTGTTCGAGCAACTCGGTTTCTATTATGTCGGCCCGATCGACGGCCATAATCTCGACCATCTGATTCCGGTGCTGGAGAATGTCCGCGACGCGTCGGAAGGTCCGATCCTGATCCATGTCGTGACCAAGAAGGGCAAGGGCTATGCCCCGGCCGAGGCGGCGTCCGACAAATATCATGGCGTGCAGAAATTCGATGTCGTCTCGGGCGAACAGGCCAAGGCGCCGTCGGGCCCGCCCGCCTACCAGAACGTCTTCGCCGACGCGCTGATCCGCGAAGCACGGGCGGACAACCGCATCTGCGCGATCACCGCCGCCATGCCCGGCGGCACCGGCATCGACCGCTTCTCGCAGGCCTTCCCCGATCGCACCTTCGACGTCGGCATCGCCGAACAGCATGCCGTGACCTTCGCCGCCGGACTTGCTGCGCAGGGCATGAAGCCGTTCTGCGCGATCTATTCGACCTTCCTGCAGCGCGCCTACGACCAGGTCGTCCATGACGTCGCGATCCAGAATCTGCCGGTCCGTTTCGCGATGGACCGCGCCGGGCTGGTCGGCGCGGACGGCGCGACCCATGCCGGATCGTTCGACCTGGCCTATCTGTGCACCCTGCCAAACATGGTGGTGATGGCGGCAGCCGACGAGGCCGAGCTGACCCATATGGTCCACACCATGGCGGCCCACGAAAAGGGGCCGATCGCGGTCCGCTACCCGCGCGGTTCCGGCACCGGAATCGCGATCCCGGATCAGCCGCAACGGCTCGAGATCGGCAAGGGCCGGATCGTGCGCGAGGGCAAGACGGTCGCGATCCTCTCGCTCGGCACGCGGCTCGAGGAAGCGCTCAAGGCCGCCGACCGCCTGGAGGCGCAGGGCCTGTCGACCACCGTCGCCGATCTGCGCTTCGCCAAGCCGCTCGACGAGGCGTTGATCCGCAAGTTGCTGACGACCCACGAGGTCGCGATCACGGTCGAGGAGGGATCGGTCGGCGGCTTCGGCGCGCATGTGCTCACGCTCGCCTCGGACGAAGGGCTGATCGACAATGGGCTCAAGCTGCGCACCTTGCGGCTGCCCGATCGCTACCAGGAGCAGGACAAGCCCGAGCGCCAATATGCCGAGGCCGGGCTCGACGCCGACGGCATGGTTGCGACCGTGCTGGGTGCGCTTCGCCACAATGATCTCGGGGTGGGTGTCGCCGGGTGAGGATCTGGCTGCCGCTGGCCGCTTTGCTGCTGACCGGTGCGGCACCGGCGGCGGACCCGGCCGCGTCGATCACGGTCGAGGTTTCGGGCGTGCGCGCGGCCACGGGCATGGTCCGCGTCAGCGTGTGCCCGCGTGACTTGTTCCTCGGCAATTGCCCCTGGTCGGCATCCGCGCCCGCCCATGGCGGGATCGTGACGGTGGTCGTGCCGGACGTGCCGCCCGGCCGCTATGCGGTCCAAGCTTTCCATGACGCCGACGCCGACAGCAAGCTCGCGCGCAACTGGATCGGCATTCCGCGCGAGGGGATCGGCTTTTCCAACGACGCGATGGCGCATCTGACCTATCCGCGCTTTTCGGTCGCCGCTTTCAATCATGGCGCGGCGGCGCAGCACATCGCCGTGACGGTGCGTTACTTCCTCGGTTGAAGAGCCGTACCGGCCCGCACCCCCACGCACGGCATCCCACGAAGTAATACTTCGTGGGGACCCCGACGGCCTCCCAGTCAGGCTATTCTATGGGAGGCCGGGTGGGGGTGCGGGCCGGTGCGGGACCCCATCAAGAGCCGTTTCGCGATGGCGCGTGGAGCCCGCTGATGATCGGGGTGAGCAGCAACACGGCGAGCCCCGCGATCACCACCGCGATCAGCCTGTCCTGCACATAGATACTGGCCCAACCGAAAGCCCCGGCCGCGACCAGCAGCGGAATCAGGATCAGTATCGCCACGACCAATCGTCCGGTCGCGGGCTGAGCGGCACGCGCGCGCATCGGCAGCGCATCGAGCATCGCATCGATGACCCGGCGTTCGGCCGGCGAAAAGCCGGCCGCGATCAGCGACGGCGCCACGTCGCGGCGATAGCGGCCGAGCATGGCGTAAAGCCGCAACGCTTCCAGCCGCGGCTCGCTTTGGCGGGTGCCAGGGCGATGCGCCTGCGCGTCACGCCGCGCGCGCAGGATAAGTTCGCGTTCGACCGCGCCCAGCCGGATTTCGCGCACCGGCGCGCGCTCCGCCAGCCCCAATGCCTCGTTCGCCGCCGCGTCCCAATAAGCCATCGCCCAATCCCTTCCGGCGCCGCCAAGTGCGGCGTCCGATTCGGGTGTGGATTAGGGCGCGCACCGTCGAGCGGACGTCAGGCGCGCGTGAAAGCGGCGTGAAAAGCGCGGCAGCGCAGCGGATCGTCGCCGGAAAACCGACCGTGGGGAACGCCTTTCCGGCGGCTTATTCGCTCTTGCCGGGCTTGGTATAGGGCACGAAGTCGCCGAGATTGGCGAAGCCGCGTTCCATCCGGGTCGATCGGTCGAGCAGCTTGATCTGGTCCATCCGGCATAATTGCGAGCCGTAGACATATTGGACCGGGATATCGTCCTCGCGCAGCATCTCCGCGCCGTTCGGCCGGTTGACGTACAGCTTGCCGCCGATCCCGCGATAGACGATCGCGGTGCCGTCGATGATCGTCGATCCATCCGACTGCGACAGCGCGATGCATTGCACGGGCTTACCGGGGACAAGGCCGGCAACCTGCTTGGCGAGTTCGGCCTCGCCGCGTTCCTGCGTCGATTGGCGCGCCAGGGCCGGTGTAGTGACCAGCAGGGCGGCCAGGCAGAGGGGGAGGGTACGCATTTCACGTCTCCGATGTCGTTCTGCGACCGTTCTATCATGGCTGACTGAACCGCAGATGAGCCCGCTGCAGACCGGACAGGCTTTCGGCCTTGGCAACCATATTCGCGCCCGGTTCCTCAACTTATCGCGGATAATTAACCATCGAGCCGCGTTTGTGGTAAGGAAATGCGTGTGAAAACGGTTCCCCGGCGCTTTTCGGGTTGCCAGAGTCCTGAAGAACAGCCTTAACATTCTGTTTATAGTCTTGTGGATAAGTGCTGACGTGCCATCGATGCTCGCCTTGTTGATTCCCTTCGGCCTCGCCTTTGGCGGGCTGGCGGCTATCGGCGCGGTCGCGGGCATCGTCGCGGCGGTGTTGTGGCGGCGCCAGGACGCAGCCCGCACCTCCCGCGAAATCGCCCCCGCGCTTCCCGCCGTCTCCAGCCTGGCCGATGATCTGAGTGACGCGGTCACGCGCAACGAATTCTTTCTGGTCCACCAGCCCAAGATGCGCGCCCGTTCGGGCGAGGTGATGGCGGTTGAAACCCTGGTGCGCTGGCGCCATCCGACCCGGGGTCTGATCGGTCCCAACGATTTCATCGCGCTCGCCGAAGAGCGCGGCGAGATGCGGCGGCTGACCGAATACGTCATCCGTCAGGCGATCGTCGAGCAGGCGAGCCTCGCGTCCTGCGGCCACGCGCTGACCTTCAACGTCAATATCTCGGCACGCGTGTTGCCGGATCGCGATTTCGCCGAATGGGCGCTCGCCACGGTCAGCGCCGCCTCCGGCCCGATCGGGTTCGAGATCACCGAGACCGCGATGATCGCCGATCCGGAAGGCGCGCTTCGCAACCTGCACCTGTTCGCCGACGCCGGCATCAAGATCGCGATCGACGATTATGGCGCCGGCCTGTCGAGCCTGGCGTACCTGAAGCAGCTGCCGGCGCACGAGCTCAAGATCGACCGGATGTTCATTTCCGGCCTGTCGTCCAGCCACCGTGACCCCCTCTTGGTGCGCTCGACGATCGACCTTGCCCACGCGCTCGATATGGAGGTGACGGCCGAGGGAGTCGATTCGCCCGCAGCGCTGGCTTTGTTGAAAGTCATGGGATGCGACGTGATCCAGGGATTTCTGATCGCGATGCCGATGGCGCTGGGCGACCTGCGCGCCTTCCTTGATGCGCGCGAAGACGCGACACCGGAAGCTTCCTTGGGATTCAATTGGTTAGGCCGGGCGGGCCGGGCGGGATGATGCCGCTGTAACACTTTTGGTAACAACCGCCGCTAAATGGTTAACAACGCATTAATAATGCTTGAAAAGGGGTTTACGATTTAGTAACTCTTTCGTCGACGCGTGGCATTTTGCCGTGCAGGCGACGGAGAGTTTATGTTCAAGGCTTCCAAGGTTCTCGGCATCACCACGGTTCTGGCGATGGCGGTGACGGCAGCAGCGCCTGCATTCGCGATGGACAATATCCGTCCGGTCAAGCCGTCGATGGACAACATCCGTCCGGTTCGCCCGTCGATGGATAATATCCGTCCGGTCGGCCCCTCGATGGACAATATCCGTCCGGTTCGTCCGTCGATGGACAACATCCGTCCGGTTCGCCCGAGCTAAACTTCGGCCTCTCGGAATTCTAAAAAGGCGCGCCCGACCGGCGCGCCTTTTTTATTGCCCGCAACTCCCGGCTGTCATTTCCGTGGCGGCCTCGTAACAAGGCGAATTGCGCCCGCGTGTCGAAAAGCGTTAACCTGCCGGCGCTACGGACCGCCAAGCGGTCGATTAGGAGCGAAATGAGCGGGCTGGTCGCAAGGATGGCGGCGCTTTCCCTTGCCGTTGCAGGCGCGTCTTACGCGCAGGCGCAGCTGGGCGATTTCGACCGCGCGGCGGAGGCCGTGCATGTCGAGATCATGGCCAATCCGCAAAAGGCGTTGGTCGACGCCCAGGCCCTGCGCAAAAACCTCGGAAAATATTCGCTGAGCCAGCCGCCCGCAGCCGCCAAGGCGAAGACGGCGTGGCTTGAGGCGGAGGCACTGATCAACCTCGACAAGCCGCGCGAAGCCGCAGCCGTGATCGCGTCCGAACTGCCCTCCATCACCGCCCTGCAGCCCGATTCCGCCGTCCGGGGCGAACTGATCCTGGCGCGCGGCGGCACCGCGCAGATGCTGGGCCGCCTGCCCGATGCACTACGCGACAACCAACTGGCGTTCCGCGTGTTCGGCAAGGCCAATGCGGCGCGCGGCCAAGCGATCGCGCTACAGAATATCGCGGCGATCTATTCCAATGCCGGCGATTACGAGACCGCGATCACCTATAACCAGCAGTCGATCGATACTTATTCGCGCGATCCGTTGCTGCTGCTGTCCGCCTATAACAACCTTGGCAACGCCTTGTTCGAACTGGGGCGCTTCGCCGATGCCCAGGCGCGCTACACGCAGGCGCTACGCTATGCGGAGCAATTACAGAGCGCGCTTCTCCAGGCGCGCATCCTGCAAAACCTTGCCAAGGCGCAGGCCAATCTCGACAATTTCAACGGCGCCTCGGCGTCGTTGGCGCGCGGCTTTACGATCACCCAGTCGGGCCCGGCCGCGGCGTGGCGGCCCGCACTGAATGGCATGGCGGCTTTGGTCGCGCTCAAGCGCAACGATCTCGATCGCGCCGCGAACCTGATCGAATTGGCCTTTACCGGGGCCAAGACCAGCGACGCGGCGATACCTTTGCTCGATCTTCATCGCACGGCGTACCAAATCTATCGCCGGCGTGGCGACGAGGCCAAGGCGCTCGAGCATTTCGAGGCGTTCAAGAGGCTGGATGACGAACAGCGCTCGCTGGCCGCCTCCGCCAGCGCCGCGCTGATGAACGCCCGCTTCAATTTCACCAATCAGGAATTGCGCATCCGCGATCTGCGCGCCGAGCAGGAAAAGGCGCGGGCGCGCTTCCGCAATCGCATGCTGCTCGCCTTGCTGTCGGCGGCGGCGATCATCTCGACCATGCTGCTGATCGGCTTCCTGTCGATCCGGCGCAGCCGCAACCAGGTGCGTGCCGCCAACACCACGCTGAGCACAACCAACGTCGCGCTGGAAAAGGCGCTCGCCGCCAAGACCGAATTCCTTGCCACGACCAGCCACGAGATCCGCACGCCGCTGAACGGCATCCTCGGCATGACCCAGGTCATCCTGGCGGGACGCGCGCTCGACCCGACGCTGCGCGGCCGGATCGAGCTGGTCCACGGCGCGGGCGAGACGATGAAGGCTCTCGTCGACGACATCCTCGACGTCGCCAAAATGGAGACAGGCGAGCTGCGCATCCAGACCGGCGAGATGGATCTGAAGCGCCTGCTCGAAGATGCGGTGACGGTGTGGACCGGCCAGGCGGAAACCAAGCGGATCGGGATCGAATTCGATCTTGAGCACTGCCCCGGCAAGATCATCGCCGACGAGGTGCGGTTGCGCCAGATCATCTTCAACCTGATGTCAAACGCGATCAAATTCACCGATCGCGGCCAGGTCCGCCTCGCGGCCTTGTCCGAAGAGGATGAGGACGATGGCCAGGAACGGCTGGTGATTCGGGTCGCCGACAGCGGCATCGGCATTCCCGCCGACCGGATCGAGGATATTTTCGAATCGTTCCGCCAGGTCGATGGCGGCGTCACGCGCCGACACGGTGGCACCGGCCTCGGCCTCGCCATCTGCCGCAGCCTGGCGCGCGCGATGGGTGGCGACGTCGAGGTTACGAGCACATTGGGTGCGGGATCGACCTTCACGCTGACCTTGCCGCTGGAGCGTGGTGCTGCCGAGATCGCGCGGGCCGATCGCCCGGCGGCGACCAGCCTCACTACCGCCGAATTGCTGATGATCGAGCCCAATCCGCTGGGTCAGGGCATCATGCGCGCCTTGCTGGCGGGCGAATGCGCCAATGTACAGTTCGTGATCGATGTGCCCGCCGCGCTCGAGGTGCTGGCCAAGGGTGGTATCGATCATGTCATCGCAGAAGGCTCCGCGCTCGGGCTCGATCCGGCAGGAGCGGGCGAGCTTGCCGCCGCCTGCGCCGCGGCCCAGACGCGCCTCACCTTGCTATGGCGCGAGCCCACGCCTGAGTTGCTCGTTGCATTTGCGGAGCAGGGCGTGACACATGTGGTTGCCAAGCCGATCAGCGCGCCTGATCTTCTCTCCGAAATGAATAGAGTCTATGGCCAACCAATCGCGAGCCGGAACATTGCGGCATGAACGGCTCTGCGGCGGAGGCAGTGTAGGATGAACATCCTGTTCGTCGAGGACGATGCAATGAACCGCCGCGTGGTGCGCGACATGCTGACGGTCGCGGGCGCGACCATGGACGAGGCGCATGACGCCGAGAGCGGCCTGCAGATGATCGAAGAGCGTCAGTACGATATCGTGCTGATGGATCTGCGCATGCCCGGCATGGACGGACTCACCGCGATCAAGCACATCCGCGCGCGCACCGACGAGAAAGCGGGCGTGCCCGTGATCGTCGTCACCGCCGACACCGCACTCGACATCTGCCGCGACTGTATCGACCAGGGTGCCGACGAGGTGATCCTCAAGCCCGTCGCCATGAACAAATTGTTCGACGCGATCGGCCGGCTGATCGCGCGCGGCAACAGCCGGATGATGCTGAACTAGGGCGGTCCCCGGCCCGTTCTTGGGCCGCTTCGCTGCGAATGCCTATTTGGGCAGGGGAATCGACCAGGCCTTGCCGGTGCCGCGTTCGGTGAACCAGAGCATATCGCCGTGCGGCTCGACCGCCGTCGGCACCCTCAAACCCTCCCTGAGCATTGTGACATGCGCGATGTCGCCCTGGATCGTCAGAGCATCCACCTTGCCCGCCCCATTTTCGGCAAGGAACAGCTTGCCTTCTGCCGCCCGCATGCCGTCCGGCCCTTTGACCGGGGCATCCATCCAGATGTCCACCGGCGCGCCCGGCTTGCCGGACGCGTCCACGGGAATGCGGTAGAGCTTGTTGAAAACGACGTTGTTTACATAAAGCACGCCATCCAAAAAGGTGATGCCGTCGATGCCCATCAACACGCGGTGTTCCAGAAACAGCTCGGGGGCCTGCGCGCCGGGCGCCAGGCGGTAGATCTTCGCGTTCGCGGTATCGGTGATGTAAAGCGCATGATCGGGGCCGACGCTGAAATCGTTGCAGGTCGAGTTCTCGCCGGGCAGGGTCCAGCGCAGCTTTTCCTTGCCGGACTTGAGGTCGAAGCCGCGCAGGCTGGTGTGCCGGATAACCGGCTTCGTGTCCGGCACGGGCGTCAACTGGCACGTCCAGAGCGTATCCGAGGCGGGGTCCGCCAATTGGCCGAAAAAGAAGGTCCCCGGCCCTTCGGCGCTCGCGTCCACGAAGGTTTCGGCCGTGGCCGAGCCCCGCCTGACCAGATAGACATAAGGCGAGTTGGCGCTGCCCGCGATCAGCGCCCCGTCCGGCCGCAACGTCAGGCTTTCCGGCTGGGACTTTTCGTCATGGACGAGGATTTCGGCGGGCGTTGCGGCCTGCACCGAAGCACCGAGCAAGGCCAAGGCCAGCACCGTCACGCGGATCATGAATTCCTCCCCTGTCTGAATCTTACTTTTTAGAGTCGTCCAGGCAAGTTGAAAGACGGATCGGTAGAGACCCTATCGCCGCTCCGCGAAGAACTCCCGAAGCTGGCCTGCCGCCTCCTCGGCACCGATCCCCGGATAGACTTCGGGCCGGTGGTGGCAGGTCGGCTGCTGGAAGAATCGGGGCCCGTGCGCGACCGCGCCGCCCTTGGGATCCTCCGCTGCATAATAAAGCCGCGCGATTCGGGCATGCGCGATCGCACCGGCACACATCGCGCACGGCTCCAGCGTGACCCACAGATCGAGACCATCGAGCCGCGACTGGCCGAGCGCCTCGGCCGCCCTGCGAATCGCCACGATTTCGGCGTGCGCGGTCGGATCGTTGCCGGCGAGCATCATGTTGGCGGAAGTGGCGATAATCTCCTCGCCGCGTGCGATCACCGCGCCGACCGGCACCTCGCCCGCCAGGGCGGCTTCGGCGGCGAGATCGAGCGCACGCCGCATCGGGACGGGGAGAGGGAAGGGCATGGCCCTCCCTTAGCGGCAGTACGGCTCAGGCGCGAGCGAGCAGGGTCGGACGCAACACCACCGCCAACGCGAACAGGATGCCCGGTACCCAGAACAGGGCGGTCAGCAGCGTGCCGATCCAGAATTCGAGACCCAGCCCGCGCGCGAGGAAGATGCCGAGCGGCGGCAGCAGGATCGCCGCGATCACCGCCGCCACGCTCGGCCGATCCATTATTGTGCCTTGTGGACGGCGACGGTCGGAACCGCGACGGTCTTCTGAACGGTGCCGACCTTGGGCACGTCCACCGTTTCGTTCCTGGTGCCCAGATCGACGCTGCCGACATTGGCGGCGACGGTCGGGGCCTGACCACCCTCGACGCTCACCTTTGGCAGCGAGCCGGGGGTGCTGTGCAGGTTCACGAAACCAGTCGCGACCGCGATGATCGCGATCACGACAATGATAGCCAGGATGGTGACAACCGCACGCATCGTATCTCTCCCACTGTTCTGTTGCCGAGCTAACGTACGTTAATCGACTCGGTTGCATGACGGGCCGGGGCTCCAGCGGGCTCAACCGCGCGCGCGGCACCGGAAAACGCCGCTTTTGCCCTTGCGACCTTGACGAATTGGGGCGGCACCGCTATCGGCGCGCTCTTTCCAGACCATTGATTTCAGGATTTCAGCGCATGGCGCGTATTTGCGAGCTGACCGGCAAGGGCCGGCAGGTGGGCCACAATGTGAGCCACGCCAACAACAAGACCAAGCGGACGTTCCTGCCCAACCTGCAGAACGTGACTTTGATCTCGGACAAGCTCGGCAAGGGCGTGAAGCTGCGCGTCTCGACGCACGGCCTGCGTTCGGTCGAGCATGTCGGCGGTCTCGATAATTGGCTGACCAAGGCCAAGTCGGAAACGTTGTCGCTGCGCGCGCGTCGCCTGAAGCGCGAGATCGAAAAGGCGTCGGTGGCCGCCTGAGCCCCGACCCGGTGGGCTCTATTGAACAGAGCCTGATTCACGTCATCAGCGGAAGCGCACGGCGCTTCCACCGATAACGATCAGGCTCTAGCGCCCGCGCTTTCGTCTAAATGCCTGAGCCGCCAAGATTAACGGCGGCTAACACAGCCATTCAGTCTCCACTCAGCGGCAGGACCGCATAAGCCTCCTCATGGCGGATGTATCGCCATGAGTTCGAGGAGAGTGGTATGCCGTTCGGGACGCTCAAGCTGGCCGGCGCCGCGGTGATCGCGGCTGCGCTGCTGGCGCCGACCGCGGCGAGCGCCCAATCTTACGGCACCCCCGCGCCTTATTATGGCGACGGTTACGGCCATGACCGTGACCGCACGCGCGATCGCGACGGCTATGACCGCCAGGGCTATGCGCGCGATAGCTACGATCCGCCGCCACCCCCGCGCCGGGCCGATTATCGTCGGCCGCGCGAACACTGCGACCATGGCAGCGCCGGAACGATATTGGGCGCGATCGCGGGCGGTCTGCTCGGCAATGCCGCGATCGGCCGTCACGGCAATCGTGCGGCGGGTACGCTCGCCGGCGCCGGCGCCGGCGCGCTGGTGGGCCACGCCGCCGACCGCGACTGCGATTGATCCCCTTTTTATAGAGACTTCTCCCGCGGTCCCCTCGGCTGGGGAGAAGACGGCGCGCAAGCGAGCGATGCGCCCAGAGGAGCGGTTAATCCGCGTCGAACAGGCCCGCCAGCTGCTCGACCATTGTGCCGCCGAGTTGCTCGGCATCCATGATCGTGACCGCCTTCTGATAATAGCGTGTGACGTCATGGCCGATGCCGATCGCGACCAGCTCGACCGGCGAGCGCGTCTCGATCCAGGCGATTACCTGGCGCAGATGCCGTTCAAGATACGAGCCGCTGTTGACCGACAGGGTCGAATCGTCGACCGGCGCACCGTCCGAAATCACCATCAGGATGCGCCGCTCCTCCTGCCGCGCGATCAGCCGGCTATGCGCCCATAACAAAGCCTCGCCGTCGATATTCTCCTTGAGCAGCCCCTCGCGCATCATCAGGCCGAGGCTCTTGCGCGCGCGGCGATACGGATCGTCGGCACGCTTGTAGAGAATATGGCGCAGATCGTTGAGCCGCCCCGGCGCCGCCGGTCGCCCCGCCTGCAGCCACGCTTCGCGCGACTGGCCGCCCTTCCAGGCGCGGGTGGTGAAGCCCAAAATCTCGACCTTGACCCCGCACCGTTCGAGCGTGCGCGCGAGGATGTCGGCGGAGATCGCCGCGATCGAGATCGGCCGACCGCGCATCGAGCCCGAATTGTCGATCAAAAGCGTCACCACCGTGTCGCGGAAATCGGTGTCGCGCTCGATCTTGTAGGACAAAGAATGCGCCGGGCTGACCACGACCCGCGCCAGCCGCGCGGCGTCGAGCAGCCCTTCTTCCTGGTCGAATTCCCAAGACCGATTCTGCTGCGCCATCAGCCGGCGCTGGAGGCGGTTGGCGAGCTTGGTCACCGCGCCCTGGAGATGGATCAGCTGCTGGTCGAGATAAGCGCGCAGCCGCGTCAGTTCCTCCTCGTCGCACAATTCGGTCGCGGTCACGACCTCGTCGAAGCGGGTGGTATAGGCCTTATAGTCGAGGAAGCCGGGCGAATCCGCGGTCGGTCGGTTCGGGCGGACGGGCTGCATGCCTTCGTCGCCATCATCGCCTTCCTGGCCGTCGCCCTCGAATTCGCCTTCCTGCGATTCGCGCGTCTCTCCGGTCTCATCGTCCTCGGAGGTCGAATCGGAGCGGACGTCCATCTGGCCGTCGGCTTGGCCGCCGGGCTGGTCCTGATCGTCCTCGCCCTCTTCGCCCTGGTCGGGCTCTTCGCCGTCCTCGCCCGAAGATTCTTCGGGCTCGGTCGCCTCGGGCTGCGCCTCGATCAGTTCGAGATCCTCGAGCAGCCGCGTCGCCAGCCGTGCGAACGCGCTCTGATTGTCGAGCGTGAGCCCGAGCGCGTCGAGATCGGCGCCGGCTTTCTCCTCGATCCAGTCGCGCACCAAAGCGAGCCCGCCCTCGGCGATCACTGGCGGCTTCTCCCCGGTCAGCCGCTCGCGCACGATCAGGCCGAGCGCGGAGGCGAGCGGCACTTCCGCCCGCGTGCGTGCGCGCGTCAGCGAATCGGAGCGCAGCCGCATGTCCAGCGCATGGGCCAGATTGGCGCGGACACCGGCCATGGCGCGCGCGCCGAGCGCCTCGACCCGTGCCTGTTCGACCGCGTCGAACACCGATCGGGCGTTGGCATCGGCGGGTGCGGCCCGCGCGTGC
>NZ_DATHFV010000128.1:0-3024 GCF_035317925.1 Sphingomonas sp. | reverse complement strand
CGTGGACATCGACGCTGGCGAGCCCTTCGCCACTTCGGTAACCGGCAAGGGCGATGGGCTCGCCAGCGTCGATGTCCACGCCGCCGACATCCAGGGCTTCCTCAAGGGCCAGTCGCTCACCGCGGGATCGTCGGGCTGGCTCGCCGACGCTTATGCCAAGGACAATGCCGCGCTCGACGGCATCATCAACTACGAGAGCGTGCTGCTCGATCTGTCGCATCGTCCGGGCGTGCAACTGCGCATCATCCGCCCGTCCGACGGCGCGGTCACCGCCGATTATCCTTTGCTGCTGGTCAACCCCGCGCGGCGGACCGACTATGACAATCTCGTCGCCATTCTGACCGGCGCCGAGATGCAGCGCGCGGCCGCGGCGTCGGGCCGACGCCCGATCGACGCGAGCATCCCGCCTTCGCCCGAGCTGTCGCGCGATCCCGCCATCGACCTGCCCTTCCCGGCCAAGCTCGACGCGGTCGATGCTCTGCTCGGCGCCTATCTCGACAAGCTCCGCCGGCCGGTCCGCAGCTGGTTCGTGCTCGATCGCTCCGGTTCGATGGAAGGCGACCGGATGGAGGGCGTCAAATCGGCGATGAGCACGCTCATCCAGGGCGACAAAACAACGCTGGCGGGCCGCTATGCGCGCCTGGCGGAGCGCGAGCGCACCACGCTCATCACCTTCTCCGAAGCGGTGGATCCGCCGCAGACCTTCCTGATCGACGCGCACCAGCCCGCCGGACGGGCCGGGCTGCTGGACGCGGTCAGCGCGATCACGGCCGACGGCAGCACCAACCTCTACGATGCGATGGCCGAGGCGCTCAGGCAGGCCGTCGCCGAACAGGCGCGCGATCCCGGCCGGGTCTATTCGATCGTGCTGATGACCGACGGAGAAGTGAATGCCGGCATGAACGCGAAGGATTTCGAGCGTTTCTATGCAGCGCTTCCCGCCAACAAGAAGGCGGTGAAGATATTCCCGATCCTGTTCGGCGAGGGCAATGTCGGCGAGATGGAACGCCTCGCTACGCTCACCGGCGGGCGCACCTTCGATGCCCGCACCGGCGCGCTTGCCGCCGTATTCCGCGAGATCCGGGGTTATCAGTGAGCATCGGCCAGCGGCTGTTCCAGGCCATATCCGACCGCCGCAACGTCGCGGGCCTGGTCGGCGCTGCCACCGGTCTCGGCCTGATGTATGGCGGCGTGATCGAGGCGGGCTGGCTCGCGATCACCGCCGGGCTTTACGGCGCGGGTTTTCTCGCGGTGCAGATCGCCGCGCCGCCGTCCGATTTTCCGCGCCTGGCCAATGGCGGTCCTGTCACCAGCGCGGCCGATCTGCCCGATGCATTGCGCCGCCTGGCGGGGCGGGTCGGCCCCGATCTGCCGCCGGCGGCGCGCAAGCATCTCGATTCGATCCTCGTCACCGCGACGTCGATCCAGGGCCGCCTCGCCGAAATGGACGCGAAAGGGATCGACGCCACGCCCTTTCAGCAACTGCTCGCCGGCTATGTGCCCGACACGCTGCGTGCCTATGAGCGCGTGCCCGCTGCGCTGCGCGCCAAGGTCCGCGGCGCGTCCGGGAAAACGCCCGATCAGCAGATCGACGAGCAACTCGGATTGCTGGCGGACCAGATGGAGAAGCTGGTCGAGGTGCTCGCGCAGGGCGACATGGACGCGATCGAAACCCAGACCCGCTTTCTGCAGGCGCGCTTCGCGACCGCCGAGCCGTTTGAATAGGCGCACCTTCCCCATGATACGGTATGGACGGGACGGGAAAGGGGCGCCTGCTCTGTCCGAATATTCCCTGCCCAGGCCAATATATCGGCCCCAGGAAACCGAACTCGAAGAAGAGCTTGCGAGATCGCTCCGCTTGACCAGGGACGCACGAAGCGCGCTGAATTTGCAAGTGATGCGATAGATGTAATATATCAATCCGGCGTAAGTTGCGATCGTGGATCGATATCCATGCGAGGCGCCTTGCTATGCCAAATGCTACGGGCAACCCCAGCTCCAAGGGGCGGAAGAACCGGACTATCGCGTTCAATATTTCGGCGGGCGTAATCGGCCTGATCGGCGTCTATCTGGTGTTCGGCGGCATCTGGCTGATCGCGCTGGGCGGCAGCCTCTATTATCTGCTGTGCGGCGCCGCGATCATCGCGACCAGCGTGCTGCTCTTCCTGCGCCGGCGCGCGGCACTCCTGCTCTACGCGCTCGTCATCGTTGCTACCTTGATCTGGGCAATCGCGGAGATCGGCTTCGACTGGTGGCAGCTCGTTCCCCGCGGCGACATCATCTTCCTGATCGGCGTCTATCTGTGCCTGCCGTTCATGATCACGCCCCTTATCGCCAGGCAGGCGGGCGATCGCCGTCGCAAGGCGGCGGCGCCGCTGCTCGGCGCGCTCGCCATCGCGGCGGTCGTCGGGCTGGTCGCGATGGTCTCCGAATATCACAGCGTCGACGGCACGCTGGCGCCCGCCCAGGGCCCCATCCCGGCAAATTATGCCGGCGTCCGCGATGGCGATTGGGGCGCCTATGGCGCGTCGGCCTATGGCGACAAATGGTCGCCGCTGACGCAGATCACGCCGGCGAACGTGTCGCGCCTCAAGGTGGCGTGGATCTATCGCACGGGCGACCTGAAGGGGCCGGGCGATCCCGGCGAGACGACCAACGAAGTCACGCCGATCAAGATCGGCGATACCGTCTATCTCTGCACGCCGCACGACCATGTCGTGGCGCTCGATGCGGAAACCGGGCGGGAGAAGTGGCGGTTCGACCCGAAGATCACCGTTTCGTCCAAGCTGCAGCATCTCACCTGCCGCGGCGTCGCCTATCACGACGCGGCCGAGCCCGGCGCGACGGCGGCGGCCAATGGCGAATGTCCGCAGCGCCTCTTCCTGCCGACCGCGGACGGCCGGCTGATCGCGCTGGATGCGCACAGCGGCCGCCTGTGTCCGGGCTTCGGAAACAAGGGCATCGTGAACCTGTGGACCGGGATGCCGGAGGTCCAGCCGGGCTGGTATTATTCGACCTCGGCGC